>JBAUBR010000191.1:0-2623 GCA_049676965.1 Occallatibacter sp. | reverse complement strand
GAAGCCGCTGCCGGCCCCACCGTTCCATCCAGGAGTTGCGCCTCAAACTCGCTGGCTCCCGAGAGAAACTGCGTCTTCTGACGACGGGCGATACCGCAAAGCACCTGTGAGGCCATCTCCCAGGAACGCGGAGTGGGCCACGCGTTAGCGTCCGACGTCGCGTCCGCGGTATGCAGAAGCTCGGGCTTGAAGCGGAGGAAGGCGATGATCTCAGGCCGGACCTGAGCCTTGACCGCCCACCTGCACCAGTCGTCGAGATCCGGTTCAAGGTCCAGATGCACAAACCGATTGCGCAACGGCCGCGGCATGGCGAAATGGACGCCACGCTCCGATGCCGGATTGCCGGCGGCGATGACAACCCAGCCGTCGGGCAGCACATACTCGCCGAGTCTGCGATCAAGCACCAGCTGATAGCAGCCCGCCTGGGTCATTTGCGGCGCCGATGTCAGCTCATCGAGAAAGAGAATGCCTTTGCCTGCGGTGGGGAGAAACTTGGGCGGCACCCATTCGGTCTGGCCTTCGGCGATACGCGGCAGTCCCCGGAGATCGACCGGATCAAGCTGCACGGCCCGCACGTCGAGAAAAGCGTAGTCGAGATCGTTGGCGACCTGCGAGACGATCTGCGACTTTCCGACTCCGCATGCGCCCCAGATGTGCAGAGGCACACGTTCGCCAATCAGCGCATGAAGCGCCTCATAGAGCTTCGATGGTTTCATGGGATTTCCTTTGAGTATTGAGGGTTGGAGAAGGATCCTGGAAGTTTTCTTTAGGTAGGGGCCAGCGATGGGTTACGGCCGCGAAAAGTAGCCATACACGCAGCGCGTTCCACTGCGCGAGCAGTTGTGGGTGTCATAGAGGACGCCGTCAATCACCGCGGTGAGATGCCGCGATACTTTGACGATGAGCGGACCTGGCGGAAGCTCTGACGCCCGGAGGTGAACCCGGCATCCAGAGCCAATTGACATCGTTGAGGTCCATCGCCATCCGAGCGATTCGAGATAATGTTGATAGGTCTGGCGAAACACGCCAGTTCGGCTGCTTGACCGTTTCCTTTTGCGTTTGCCCGTGCGCTCCGCTTGTGCGATCTGGTTGAGGGCGTCATAGACCTCCCGGGACGTCTTTCCCGTCGCAATCGCAATCGACCGGGTCACACAATCTCCAGTCATGCCTTTATAGCCCGCAGACGCACGGCCGCCGTCATGGAAGACAAAGTCCATCGCCCTGAACCTCCCTGTTTCAGTTGTGTAGTTGAAGGTTTGCCGGAATGGAATAAAGCCCAACCAGTAAGGTTTTACGGCAGATACACGAAAATCGGCCCGCGACAACGGCCTACCATGGATGCAGGATGAGCGGGCGGAAAATAATCCATGCGGACATGGACGCGTTCTATGCCTCGGTCGAGCAGCGGGATAACCCGGAACTGCGCGGCAAACCTGTTGTCGTGGCGTGGCGAGGAAAGCGCTCGGTTGTCTGCGCGGCTTCGTATGAAGCTAGGCGCTTCGGAGTACGTTCGGCCATGGCGGCGACGCATGCCGAGCGTCTGTGCCCGGAGGCTGTCTTCATTCCTCCAGACTTTACACGCTACAGAGCAGCTTCGCGTGCGGTACGCGAGATCTTCCTCCGGCACACCGACCTGATTGAACCGCTGTCACTCGATGAAGCCTATCTCGATGTCACCGAAAACAAGACCCGACTTTCCACAGCCACAAAGGTTGCCAGCACCATCCGGCAGCAAATCCGCGAAGAGCTGAACCTGACCGCTTCGGCCGGTGTCGCCCCCAACAAGTTCCTGGCGAAGATCGCCTCCGATTGGCGGAAGCCGAATGGGTTGTTTGTAATCCAGCCCGCCGAAGTAGAAGACTTCCTCAGGCCCTTGCCTGTCGGCCGCATTCCAGGAGTTGGCAAGGTGACAGAGGAGAAGCTTGCAAAGCTTGGATTGCGTTTGGTCGGAGAAGTCCGCGCTCGCACTCTCGAAGAGCTGACAACACATTTCGGCCGCTACGGGCAACGCCTCTACGAACTGGCGAGGGGAATCGACGAGAGCCCGGTTGTACCCAACCGGCCGACCCAGTCGATATCCGCGGAGGATACATTCGAGCAGGATGTATTGCTGGCCGAGACCGAGCCAATGATTCGGCGACTTGCCGAAAAGACCTGGATCGCATCACGCAAGGAAACGAGAATCGCCCGCACAGTGGTCTTGAAGCTGAAGACAGCCCAGTTTCAGGTCCTTACGCGAAGTCAGACACCGCCCTCGCCGCCCAACTCCTGCGAAGAGCTGACGCAGATCGCTCTATCTCTACGGGACAAAGTAACCTTGGACCCCAAGCAGAAGTTTCGCCTCGTGGGCGTCGGCCTGGGCAACTTCCATAATCCTGGAGAGAACACGGAACCCTCGCTCTTTCCCTGATTCCATCAATGCTTCAGCCAATCTTGCAGAATCAATAGGTGGCCTGAGTGATCTCACTCTCCGCAACCCGAAATGCGCGCGAAGCTTTGTGAGTTTTCGGCAGGGGTGCGTGACGCGATTTAGCAGACCTTGTTACGTTCAGTCAGCCGCTGAGGTCGGCTGATATTGAACGATAAGAGTGCATCCCCTATCCCCGAGCCAATCTTGCAGTTG
>JBAUBR010000190.1:0-14556 GCA_049676965.1 Occallatibacter sp. | reverse complement strand
CGGCCTTCTTCCATCAGCAACGTCAGATAGCGTTCTCGTTCTTTTGCATATGGACCGTTGCGGTGGCGGCTGAGATTAGATCGACGAAATAGAATTCTCTCGAACATGGTGAATCTCCTCTGAAAGTGGTGATTCACCAAGTATCGAGCTCAGTTATGTTGCGAGCAAAATGCCACCAGATCAATAGGAGACCTTGTGGTCGCCTTCTACACAACATAACTTCAAAAGCAACATAACTCCCGTTATGTTGCTCACCACATAACGGGAGGTCTTGCAATGATTACCGAACGCGCCATGCTGGCCGCGGTCCACATCAGCATCTGGACCGCGGTGAAACACGACCGCAAAGTCAGCCATGAAGTGGCACAGCAGCACGGAGCCCATGAAGGCGCCGGCCGCTACAACAAGCAATTGCTGCGCGAGGCGGAGAAGCTTGAAGCGCTCCGGTCGCTCTCCGGGCAGATCCGGCAGTACTTCTACAAGATCAGTCTGCCCTGGTCCGATGAGGGCTATCGCTTGCTGCCGGCGCATTTTTACTTTGAACTGACAACGAGAATGAGGGAGTTCGAGCAGGCCTTTGCGCAGCAGGTTGAGGAGTTCCTTGCTGTCTATCCGAGCTACATTGAGCAGGTTCGTCCGGAACTGAACGGGCTGTTCCGGGAAGATGATTATCCATCGACGGACAAGCTGCGGAACAAGTTTGGGGTCAAACTCGAAGTCCTTCCTATCCCGAGCGGGAACGACTTCCGTGTGACGCTCTCGGAAGAAGAACAGGCGCGGGTTGCGCGGGAGATCGATGAGAACGTGCGCCAGGCTCTCCAACGCGGGACCGAGGATCTCTGGGACCGGTTGAAGAGCGTCGTTGCACACATGGTCGAGCGGCTTAACGAACCTGAGTCGCGCTTCCACGCGTCGCTGGTGACGAACATTGGTCAGCTTGTGGATCTGCTTCCACGTCTCAACGTGAATCAGGATGAGGAACTCAACCGCTTCGCCCAGGAGATCAGGAATCGGTTATGTGGCTTCACCGCCCACGATCTCAAGAAAAACGAGATCCTGCGCGCGGCGACCGCGAACGATGCGGCACAAATCTTGACTGAAATGGACGCCGTACTGCGCGAGCGTGAGCAGGATTCAGGGAGTGATTCTTCCATGACTGCCATTAGCGCGGACAACATCTTCGCCCACATGGCTGCCTACATGGAGGCTCCCGCGTCATGAAACACCTACTCCCAAGCGACCTGCGCATTCAGAAAGCGCGGACTACGCTCCTTTTGGACCACCCCTTTTTCGGTACGTTGCTGTTCCGGCTTGGGGGCAGGCCGTCGGGTTCGATCGCGACGATGGCCACCGATGGAGTTTCGCTCTTCTACAACCCTCAATTCGTCGACACACTGAATGCGGCAGAGCTGGCCGGCGTCTTGGCTCACGAGGTCATGCATCCGGCCCTGCAGCATCACACCCGGCGCGGCGATCGGGACCAAAGACGTTGGAATATGGCCTGCGACTACGCCATCAATCCAATTCTGGTTGACGCTGGTCTGACGCTCCCGAAAGACGTTCTCATCAACAACCGGTTCCGCGGGATGAGCGCGGAGCGAATCTACAACCTGATCGAGGAGGACGAAAAGGAGAAGGGCTCCACCGGCCAGTCTGAGAGCCAGCCAGGAAATGGTTCAGGCGGATCGGAGGATGGCTCTGTTCAGAACAATCCTTGTGGCGACGAACCCTCCGCTCCATCGACTCCGGGCGGCGTAGGGCAGGTGCTCGATGCGTCGGCGCCGGAAGAAGGAGATGGTCCCTCGATTGCAGAGCAAGCTCGCGAATGGCAGATCGCCGTCGAACAGGCTGAGACGGTCGCGAAGGTCGCCGGCAAACTTCCGGGAGGCGCGGTGCGCGCTCTCGAAGCGGCCCAGGCTGCGAAAGTGGACTGGCGCGAACTATTGCGGCGGGCCTGGTCCGACACAATTCCCGCCGACTACAGCTGGGCGCGCCCCAACCGCCGCCACGTCTGGGCAGGGCTCTACCTGCCAGGGATCACCTCGGAAGGCGTAGGAGAGATCGCTATTGCTGTTGACTGCTCCGGGTCGGTCAGCCCCCGGCAACTGGGCCTTTTCGAGGCGGAGATTCGGTCGATCCTCGCCGAACAGCGGCCTCGACTTGTCCATGTGCTCTATTTCGATTCCGCCGTCCAGAAGGCCGAGGCGTATCAAGCCGGTCAGCCAATTACCCTTTCGCCAGTGGGCGGAGGGGGAACGGATTTTCGGCCGTGCCTCGACTGGATTCAGGAACACGGGATTCTGCCCCAGACACTGGTTTTCCTCACCGATTTGTGCGGTACGTTTCCAAGCGAAGCGCCGCCGTATTCGGTGATATGGGCTTCCACTGAGGCTCGGAGAGCGCCGTTTGGGCAAGTGGTACCGTTGGACGCGGCATGAAATTCAGGCTGCTTGCCATCGTCCTCGATGCCGCTTAGCTGAAAAGCGGGGTGCTGAAACCCCGTCAGTCTCCCCTTTTCTGATTCACCCATAAAATCCAATCCTGAGTGGCGGCCACGTGTACCACGAGTGCGCGACAATTCCGTATCAGGATGCAAGCTCGCTTGAACGCCCCATCGCAGTTTCGCGCCTGCCTATCAGCCCGCACCTTCCACCTCAATTACATAGCGTAATTGCAATTGTGATCGTTCCCGTCCGAGGAAACTGCATATAATTGAAAGCGAAGATTTGGCGAATAGTCTATTGGGCGGCACGAAGCATGAGCGAATCGGCAGTTCTCCGAAAAATCGTGCACGTGGACATCTCGTTTACGCCGCCACATTGGCACGGGCACAGCAAAAGCTCATCCAGCCTGCGGACACAATTCAGCGGTTACGGTTGCGCACTGATTTCGGGCGCATCGCACAAAAGTTTCCTGTCAACTCGTCCTATCTCGTGAAACAGGAAGCCGTTCTTGAAGATCTGATTTTGTTCGCCCACTCACTTCCTATTTCGATCGTTATTGGCGAACCCGGCGCCGGGAAATCCTGGCTCCTAACGCAGCTCACAGATCGCTGGAATCAAGATGGCACGGCGGCCATCCGTCACTATTGTTATCTTGAACCAACCGATCGCGAGGTGCAGCGTCGAGTTACGACAGGAGTGATGTTCGGCAACTTAACTGCCGAACTTCTCGAAGTGCGACCGTCTCTAAAACCAGGGACAGCTCCTCTCTTTGCAGCCACCGCACGCACCTTCGAATCACTGCTCCATGAGCTTTCGGCAGAAGACGAGCTGTACGTGGTGGTAGACGGTATTGACCACATCTCCCGAGTGGCTCACCAATCTACTTCTCTTGCGGCCGAAGACGTCGATATTGTCGACCAGATTGCATTACTAAAATTGCCGCCCAATGTCCATCTCATAATTGGCTCCCAACCTGGACCGCACCTTCAGCCCCTGCTGTCTCACGAGAACGTATTCCAGGTGCCAGCGTGGCAAACGGAGGATGTGGAGATTCTGATCGAAAAAATTGGGCTGTCGGAAATTCTTCTCAATTCTGGACACGGCGGCCAGATTGCCGAAGTTATCAAGCAGATTGACTTGCGATCAGAGGGAAACCCCCTGTACGCAACATACATCACCCGAGAAGTACGCTCTCGGGTAGAACAAGGCGAAGCGATTCTTCTGGCTGATCTGATCGACCAGATTCCCTTCCGACTGAGCGATCTCCGAAACTACTACGACTACCTTTTTGACCGCATTTCGCATCATCAAGCCGTTTCGGTTGTAGAGTCTCTAGCCCTATTGGACTTTGGCGTTTCGAGAGCCGATCTGGCGGAGATTTATCCCGCAGATGCCCATAGGTTGTCGCAGGCTCTCGCCATTTTGCGACCCATTCTGGAGCGCGCATCCGCGCAGGGTGGCTTCCGTATCTATCACGAAAGCTTTCGACGTTTTGTCGTTGACAAGCTGATTACCGCAGGAGCGTCGGTCAGCAGTCGCCTCCAGCCAGTCTGTGAGTGGCTTGAAAGACGCGGTTTCTTCAAAGACTCAAAGGCTTACCGCTTTCTGATTCCGACCCTTCGTAGAGCTGGCCGCGATAAGGAGGTACTAGATCGCGTAGCACCAAGCTTCATGCAAGACAGCCTTCACGAGGGTCATCCGTCCATCGCCATTGCATACAACTTAGTGGTCGCAGCGGAGGTTGCGGCGAACCGTCAGGACTGGGGGATGCTTGCTCGGATCAATGAGATTCAGCGTGCGAATGCAACATATGTCTCCGAACGGATCGGAGACGTTGCCATGTACGGAATGGCATTCGCCGAATTGCGTGGAGCAGAGACGCTAAGCGAGCGATTGTTATTTGAAGATCGTCAGACTTTCGCTCATGAGCCCGGCCTGTTGCTCTGTGAGGTATGCGACCGCGCAGGCGTGGTTCCGCCGTGGCGGGAATACATGAGACTTCCTGCGTCGGACCTCGGCAACTCATTCAGCCAATCACAGGTGACTTTGGCGTTTTTCCGAGGTATTGCGCGTGTACACGGGCGTGAGGAAGCAATTGGCCTGCTCATCGAGTGGTCGGATACCATCCCCGATCGAACCGACTTACTCTACGGCGCTATCGAGCGCCTGGAATCTGTGTTCGGAGAAGACGTCCTCGATGTTCTACTTTCCCTTCGTGTCTCCTCAACCCTTCGTGTAGCGGTGCTATCCGCGGCTCTTCGCCGCGCGAGGGCAATAAAAGGCCAGAGCAGGTTTGACGGATACGCCCAGGAACTTCTTGCAATTGCACCTGATCTGGCTACCCGCGCTCAAGTAGTCAAACTTGGTGCTTTTCCATCTTCGTTGGAACCCGTCCCAGCACCAGCAACGTACGTTCTCGACGACATTTACGCGCCCCAATATCAGTCGAACTTGACTGACTGGATGGCGGCGCTGGCGATTGCAGCACGGATATAGGACCTCGCATTCATTGCGTTCTGATATAAGCGATGACGTGCCGGATTTGGTCAGACGACAGTCTTTCTCGAAACGGCGGCATGCGCCGTCTTCCCCTTCTGATCAGTTGCTCCATCTGATACGCGGCTCCCCAAGGATTGCGTTGGAAATTCCCTATCAGGGACGGACCATGTCGGTTTTGACAGAATTCGAGCGAATGGCAAACAGGGCAGTTATTGTCAAATTCCACCGCACCATTTTGGCCGATGGAGCAGGACAACAGAAGCACAGAAGCATAGTGAATAACAGGCTCAGTCTCCATCGCCTGTTCATTTGCCTGCTGTCTCTCTAGTCAATAGTCCATAGACATCCACTTCGTGCTTCGCTCCGACATAAACATGCCCATTCATAACTGTCGGAATATTGAAATGGAGCGCCAGCCCGGCGCGATCCCGAGACGGAATCTGCTCGCTGTCGTAGAGCAGGTGGGAGCTATCGACGGCGTCGAAGGCGTACAAAACGGCGTTCCGGTCATCGTTCGGGCATAGCACCCAAAGCACTCCATCGCGTGCACCGTTCGCCGAAATAGTCGGAGTTGCGGCGATAGCTGGAAGGTGGGAGCCGCTTGCCGACTTGAGCGTCAGCTTTCCCTCATGTGCGAAGAACTGACGGAGAGCGTCTTTAGGGCTGTTGCTCAGCACGTAGAGATTGTGATTCCAGTAAGCCATTGAGCCGAAGATGCCGCCGCCCGTGCTGGGTATCGTCTGCACAGCTTGGTTGTCACTGTTTGGCTGATAGTGCCCCATGTGGTCGCGGTCGATCAGATAGACGGTCCCGCTTTTGCCCGCAATAGCGACGAGGTGCGGGTGTGGCCCCGGTTGGGATGGCAGTAGCACTGGGCCTCCCGAACCCAGATCATTATCCTCGGCATCCAGTTTGTCGACGTTGAACGGCGCGAAATAGTCGTCGAGCTTCAGACTTTGCCCGGTCAGTTTCAGCAAACTATCTCCGTAATCGCGCCCTCCCTTGGCTGCATCAAAGCGCCCATTTCCCGTCGCCAGAAACAGACTGCCGCTCGCGTCGGCTACAGCAGGAAGCTGAAAAGGAACTAGCCTCGTTTTATCCACCCCGGTGGATGGTTCCAAATGAATTGCGAAAGAGGCCGCTACTTCTAATCGACGCCAAGCCTAGTGGTCTTGCTTACACCACGGTCACGGACGCACAGGAACACATTGATAAAAACGGGGGACAGTTTACACATTGTGTCCCGATTACAACCGGTCAGGCACACGGTCCGTTGGCAATGAATGCCATGTTCGCAGGCGCAATCCGGCCGAAGAAGGATACAGATCAGCAGCTTAAGGAACTTGGCGCGGAGCCCCTTAACCTCATTGAGGAAACTCCAATCGCCTATCTGTGGGCTCGGACTATTCAGTGCGAAGGACCTGGATGTGGAGTTGACGTTCCGCTGATCCGCACACTATTGCTCGCCAAGAGGCCCGTTGGCTCAGTTGCGTTGCTTCTCGACACAGTCGCAAGCGCAAAACGAATTGATTTTAGGGTCGGCATCAAGAGACCGGAGGGTTGGGTTGACCAAGCTAATCCTTTAGTCAAGATCGGAGCGCCTAAGCTCGATGGGACGGTCAAGCGCGGCTCTGTGACCTGTCCGTGTTGTGGCTACACAACACCGGTCGCACGTGTGCGGGAGCAACTCAAACAGCGCCGCGGGGGAACCAACGATGCGCGCCTTCTCTGTGTTGTGACAACTAGAGCCGATGTACAGTCACGTTCGTACCGGTTGCCTGCATACGACGATCTAAATGCTGTCAGACGGGCAACTTCAAAACTCGAAGAAAACACAAAAGCGCACATCGGGCAGTTGACCTTGGTGCCTACCGAGAAAATCTGCCTGAACGAAATTCGAAGGATCAGCCTCCCGCTTTACGGAATGGAAACTTGGGGGGACGCGTTCACCTTTCGCCAAAGCCTCGTTCTCAGTACTGTTGCAGGATTGGTCAGCGAATTGAGTGGCAGATCGACGCTGAAGGACACTGACATCCCCCCGATTGTCGTAGGAACACTCCTTGCTCTTGCTGCTGACAGGCTAGCCGATTCGTTGTCATCTTCGGTGACGTGGACACCCGGTGGTGAATTCCAGGGGCATACATTTGCCAGACAAGCACTTGCATTCGTTTCGGACTTTGCCGAAGTTAACCCGTGGTGTGACTCTTCAGGGAATTGGATGGGGGCCGTGGAGTGGGTTAGCAAAGTGTGTTCGTCAACAGGAAACCTCCAGTCGACAGGCCAAGTTGAGCGCACTTCAGCGACCAATCATGCCCTTCCTAGCGATTCCGCAGATGCATTTGTAACCGATCCTCCGTACTACGATGCAGTTCCATATGCACATCTTTCAGACTATTTTTACGTGTGGTTGAGACGAAGTATAGGTCGGCATTACCCGGAGCTCTTTACTGACCCTCAAGTCTCAAAGGTGCAGGAGATTGTAGTAGACCGTCCTCACGAGCTGAGCAATTCTAAACATGACATCGAATTTTACGAACGTGAGCTCAGGAATGCATTTGTGGAAGGTTGCAGGGTTGTTCGTCCTCGCGGAATTGCCACGATTGTGTTTGCGAGCAAGACCACGGCAAGCTGGGAAGCAATGTTGAAGGCCGTTACAGATGCTGGTTGGATAATTACTGGCTCCTGGCCCATAGATACCGAACGCGAAGCTCGCATCGCCGCCCAAGGCCAGGCAAGACTGGCATCCTCTGTTCACTTGGTTTGCCGACCACGTAAGGGTGGCGAAGGAGAAAACGAAGGGGACATAGTTGGTGATTGGCGCGAAGTATTGCTGGAATTGCCGCGCCGCATCCATGAATGGATGCCACGCCTCGCGAGTGAAGGTGTTGTTGGCGCCGACGCCATCTTCGCTTGTCTTGGCCCGGCTCTGGAAATTTTCTCTCGATATTCCCACGTAGAGAAAGCCAGCGGCGAACCGGTTGCGCTGAAGGAATATCTGGAACACGTCTGGGCAGCCGTGGCTAAGGAAGCGTTGGCCCAAGTCTTCAAAGGGGCCGACGCAACTGGCTTCGAGCCTGACGCGCGGTTGACAGCTATGTGGCTATGGACCCTGAACGCGCCAACTGCGAACGGCACAGCAGAAGACGCCGAAGTAGAAGACGCCAACGAAGAAGAAGAACAGGCGAAGAAACCGAAGCTGGCTGGTTTCAAGCTGGAGTATGACGCTGCGCGGAAGATTGCGCAGGGGCTCGGCGCGGTGCTAGATAACCTGACCCATTTGGTCGAAGTAAAGGGCGACGAGGCGCGCCTGTTACCTGTCGCAGAGCGAACGCGCCATCTGTTCGGTAAGGAGCAGGAAGAGGCGGCACGGCCGGTTCGGAAGAAAGCCTCGGCACAATTGAACATGTTTGCGGAGCTGGCTTCGTCGCACAAGCAAACAAACTCATTCACGAGAAACTGGCCTTGCCTGCAAATTACACATTTCAATGGTCGGGAGAATATGAACTCGAACTACGCGCCAAACAACGTCTGCAACTGATTCTGCCGGTGGTCTTCTTCGTGATTTTCCTCTTGCTATACCTAGTCTTTCACTCGGTAGCCGAAGCGCTGGTCCTCATCTTCCCAACTATCTATGCGATGAGTGGAGGGCTGCTCTTGCAATGGCTTCTTCATTACAATTTCAGCGTCGCTGTAGCAGTCGGCTACATTGCACTCTTCGGAATCGCGGTCGAGACGGGCGTCGTCATGGTGGTTTATCTCCATGAAGCACTCGAACATAAGCTGCAATCCGGTAGGCCCTTGACGAATACCGATATTGAAGAAGCAGCCATTGAAGGTGCTGTCCATCGTTTGCGGCCAAAGTTGATGACGGTCTGCGCCGTTCTCGCCAGCCTGGTTCCGATTCTCTGGGAATCCGGCATCGGCTCAGACGTGATGAAGCCAATTGCCGCGCCCATCGTGGGCGGCATGATTACTTCGACCATTCACGTCCTGATCCTGGTGCCCGTCTTCTTTGTCATGATGAAGGAGCGGGCACTGAAACGGGGAACACTCACCCCTCGCCATGCGGAAGAATCCGACATGGCAAAACTCGCCTGCGATGCCAGTGTCTGCTGAATCTGCGCCATTCGCTTCATGGTTATAGTTTAATTAACAATGAAGCCGGTGGCGGACTTGTGCAGAGGTTCCCTAGAATCGTCGAAGCGGCACGACAACAAGCCGAGAAAGGTCTTCAGGGACGCATGGAAGGACATGCCGCAATGGATATACAAGTGAAAGGATAGCCAAAAGCGCGACTGCTCCTGCAAGGACAAAGAGCAGGATTCCAGTCAGCCGCGCGGCGAGGTCTTTCGTGAGCGGAAACGATGGGGCAATCGCCAGCAGAACCACGGTGGCAGACATTAGCTCTACAAAGCTGTCAGCGCCAAATGCCAGCAGCGCCGGGCTGTGCGCTGTCACAGCTCCATAGAGAGATACTCCGCACTCCACCAACATCCATGCCAATGTGATTCCCTGAAGCCAGGCGATCGTACCTGCCGTCGTCGAAGGAGAGGAACAGGCTGTCCTTCTGTTGGGATCAGCTTTGGTCTGGATGAACTGTGCCACAACTAAGTTTATCGCTATAGCTGCGTTGGAATCGTGTTCGTGCTCAACTGCTCCTGCGCCAGCAACCGCAAAACACGCTGCTTGATCTCATCGCGGGTTTGGCGCACGATTTCCATTCCTTGTCCCTTGGGATCGGGCAACGGCCAATCGTCTCGCCTGAGACCGGGAACGTAAGGGCATTCATCGCCGCATCCCATGGTGACCAGCATCTCAGCATTTTGTGCCAGCTCTGCGGTCAGCTTCTGTGGTCTCGCATTGCTGAGGTCGATTCCCACCTCGCGCATCGCGTCCACAACTACTGGGTGAACCTGCTCGGCGGGATGGGTCCCGGCAGAGATGGCACGCGCTTGAGCAGGATCGACGAGCTGGTTGAAGAGCGCAGCCGACATCTGCGAGCGGCCCGCGTTGTGAACACAGGCAAAAATGAAAGTACGCATCCCTGTTTAAGCTCCTTCTGTCAAGCGGTGTCTATTGGCGCCCGATCTGGTCGATTTCCTTCTTTAAGGCCAGCTTGTCGAGAGTCGAGAGGGGCAAAGACAGAAACAGGCTGATTCTCCGATCCAGGATGGAGAATGTGTCCCGGAATGCACGGTCAATTTCTTCGGGCGTGCCGACCACGGCAGCCGGGTCGGGCACTCCCCAATGAGCGGTCAGGGGCTGTCCCGGCCAAACGGGACAGACTTCTTTGGCAGCGTTGTCGCAGACAGTGAAGACGAAGCTAAGCCTTGGGGCATCCGGCTTGGCGAACTCATCCCATGACTTGCTGTAGAAACCCTCTGTATTCAGTCCCGCGGCTTCAATTTGTTTCATCGCTTCGGGGCGCACGAATCCAGCCGGATGACTTCCCGCGCTGTAGGCAGTGAAGTTCGGCGCTCCCTTGCGATTCATAATTGCCTCGGCCATTATGGAGCGGGCTGAATTGCCCGTGCAGAGGAACATGACGTTGTAGTGTGCTGGCATACCACCCCCGATTACGAGCAGCAGGTTGGGCCGCAACAGGCATTTTGATGGGCGCCTGCGGGCTTGAGCGCATAGACCTTGACGCTGGCCGCGGCTGCGTTCACATCGTATTCAGACAGAAGAGCCGTCAAATCTTCATGGAGAGTTGCAGGGGAAGTATTCGAAGAGCAGCACGATGTTGCATGCGTTCCATCCATCGAAGGTGAGCAGCACCCCGCCTGATTCTCAACTTTGGCATAGGCATTGAGGTCGGCACCGCTGTCTACAATTTCGACGTGCGCGAAGCCGGCAGCGAGCAACCCCTCGCGGTATTCCTCGATCCTGATGGCCCCCGCGATACAGCCGACGTAGGCCGCCATACTCTCGGCAACCGCGATTGGCAGTTTACCCTTGAGCGCAATGTCGCTGACCGCTAAGCGTCCACCGGGCTTAAGAATACGGGCGATTTCACGGAAGACTGCGGGCTTATCGGGTGCGAGATTGATCACGCAGTTACTGATGACACAATCGACCGAGGCATCCGCAAGGGGAAGGCGATCGATGGTCCCGAGATAAAACTCAACGTTTGTGTATCCGCCGCTTTGGGCGTTCGCCCGAGCGCGCCCAATCATCTCCGGTGTCATGTCAACGCCGATAGCCTTACCCTCCGGGCCGACCAGCTTTGATGCCAGAAACACATCCAGTCCGCCGCCCGATCCTAGGTCGACCACCACTTCACCGGGTCGTATGGATGCAATCGCGGTCGGGTTGCCGCAGGAGAGTCCCATATTGGCCCCGGCAGGAATCGAGGTCAGATCCTCCGCGCTATAGCCAAAGGCTTCCGCGACCGCTCTTACGCCAGCGTGTCTTGTGGAAAGTTCGCTCTCCGCGACCGCCGCGTACTTCGACCGCACCGCTGCGAGTATCTGTTCTGCCATGAGCCCCTCCGACATATCTGCCAAAAAGAATATATTCTGTGCTGGACACATCCGTCAATGCGAATATAATCGGCTCATGGCAGCGAGACAGAAGCCCTTCAACATCGAGCGATTCTTTCAGGCACTTGGAGACAATACCCGGCTGCGGCTCCTGAACCTCATGGGAGACCAGGAGATCTGCGTCTGTTATTTCGTAGAGATTCTGGATCAGCCGCAGCCTAAGATCTCCCGGCATTTGGCGTATCTGAGGAACGCTGGCATCGTGACCGCACGGCGCGAGGGTAAGTGGATGCACTATCGCATCGTGATGCCGCCGAATGAGGGAGCGGCCGAGGTCCTGCGCGAGATTCTCGAATGGTTCAAAGCAGAGAAGACTATGCAGGCAGACCGAGCCAAACTCACGAAGGCTTGCTGCGCGCCGGCCAAGTTCGTGACCTTGCAGGGAGCGCCCTTGCCGGTGCCAGTCGAACCTTCTGCAATCTTCGTTACGAGGTCGGTATGACCACCGTCCCCTATGCGCAAGGTCAGGTGTGCGCTCCAATGCCACGCAAAAAGCTGTCCTTTCTGGACCGCTTCCTTACTCTCTGGATATTTCTTGCAATGGCCATTGGCGTTGCCGTCGGGCATCTCGTGCCGGGATCGGCTACCTTTGTGAACAGCTTCCAATCGGGCACGACGAATATTCCGATTGCAATTGGGCTCATCATCATGATGTATCCGCCACTGGCGAAAGTTCGCTATGAGAAGTTGGGTGAGGTCTTTCGCAATCGCCGTGTGCTTGGACTGTCGCTGCTTCAGAACTGGGTCTTCGGTCCTGCATTGATGTTCTTGTTGGCCATCACCTTCCTGCGTGGCTACCCCGCCTATATGCGCGGGCTGATCCTGATTGGGATTGCCCGCTGCATCGCAATGGTTCTGGTGTGGAACGAGCTTGCCGAGGGAGACGCGGACTATGTTGCCGGCCTGGTCGCACTCAACAGTATCTTCCAGGTCGTCTTCTACAGCCTGTATGCCTGGGTCTTCATCACAATCCTCCCAACATGGTTTGGATTTCACGGAGTCGTGGTGAATGTCGGCATCGGCCAGATCGCCCGGAGCGTCTTCATCTACCTCGGCATGCCATTTCTCGCCGGAATGCTGACCCGATTAGTGCTACTGCGCGCCAAGGGCGAAGAGTGGTACAGGACGAAGTTCATCCCGCGCATCAGCCCGCTCACACTCGTTGCTCTGCTCTTTACAATCCTGGTGATGTTCAGTCTCAAAGGGGACTTGATTGTAAGGCTGCCCTTCGACGTTCTCCGTATCGCCGTCCCGCTGGTCATCTACTTCCTGGTCATGTTCCTGGTGAGCTTCTGGATGGGCCGAAAGCTGGGCGCCGATTACGCTCAGACGGCTACGCTCTCATTTACTGCAGCGGGCAATAACTTCGAGTTGGCAATCGCCATTGCAGTGGCCGTTTTCGGGTTGAACTCAGGGGAAGCCTTCGTCGGTGTGATCGGTCCGCTGGTGGAGGTTCCGGCTCTAATCGGGCTTGTGAATGTGGCCTTCTGGCTGCGGAAGCGGTATTTCGCTCCGGTCGGCAATGGCGCTGCAATCAGCGCCTGATCGATTGCACGGCTTGGGATCGCTTGCAGTCTGGATCAGGTAATACTGCATAATGGTAGCATTACGAGTTTGCGAGTTTGGTGGTCGTCTGTTGGGGCGCTTACTTACCGGCAATGATCCGTTGCGCCCGCTCAAGGGCGGCGAGGGCGACAAAGCTGCTGAGACTGCGGCGTTCCTGTTTTGCCGCCTTCTCCAGCAGCCGACGTTCTTCCTGGGTGTAGTAGGAGAACACTTTCGCTCCAAGTGGGGTCTTGCCGGTGCGCCGGGAAGGAATGTGATCCCTTTTGGCCACCGTCTTTTATGGTACTACCGCACTACACAATAGAGGTATTATGCGACACATTGTTTTGTACGGCTCGGCGGTTCCAGGGGTGGTGCCGCCATGTAGCGGCGTCCGGTTCGGCATCATTGGGAGCCGGGCGCCGCGATTTTATGCCCCAGGGAGTCTGTTATGGCAAAGAGCAAAGATCGGGATGTGTTCCCGTTGTCGGATCAACCACACAGAGCGCTTTTGATTGAATTAAAGGGTGAGAGGGCTGCGGAGGATGGAAGCGCGGCGACGGCTTTAACAGAGATATTCGCAGCGCTCAGCATGGAGGAAGTGATCGCTTATGTGCGAAACCGCCAGCCGGCTATCGAGATCACGGAGTTGAGGGTCCTTGGTAAAGTGCAGGTGCTGTCAAGTTCGGAACATATCGTATAGAGCCTGAGGGTTGTCCCTCGTTACGGTATGGGCCCACGATCAATTGGTTTGCTATGATCCCGTCCACAGTTGGGCGAGCGCTCTTCGCGCGCAACTGTCAGCAGCTTATAGAAGTTGCTTCACCCTTTTTCCGAATTCCTCAGCATCCAATCGCGGACCTTTTTCCGAGGTCTGGTGCATGAAGAAGTCCGGGGCTGGGGGCAGATCGCCGTTCCACTGTGCTTTTGGACCATAGAGCATATAAACATCCCACGCATTGCCCCGCCACCCGAGCACTTGCTTGTAATCGATGCCCAGAAGGTCATTGGCGTCCCAGAACTCGTGCGCCGAGCTGTCTGCTACGAAGTGTGTTGCGGCGGGCACATCCTTTTCGCGCCCTCCCTGCCTTGGCACCCACAGCACGTAGAGCGGAACGGTTTTACCCAGGTTGATCCCTGCTACCTGTGCAGAGACTTCAGAGGCGCCGTCGAGACAAGCGCCGCATGTCGGCGAGACCACCATCAGCACTCTCACTTTGCCGGCATCTGCATTAAACGCCGTTCTCACCGCAGCTACCGAGTCGCCAACGACGGCATACGATCTCTCCGTTCCCGCGCGGTCGCAGGCGGTCATGCTGAGAAGAAGCATCACCGCAGGAATCGATATTGACCCCCTCATGGCTAACCTCCTACGAAGTTCGGAAGCAGGATAGCTGCTCCGTGAGTTTTCGGCAGGGGTGCGTGACGCGATTTAGCAGACCTTGTTACGTTCAGTCAGCCGCTGAGGTCGGCTGATATTGAACGATAAGAGTGCATCCCCTATCCCCGAGCCAATCTTGCAGTTG
>JBAUBR010000189.1:0-11278 GCA_049676965.1 Occallatibacter sp. | reverse complement strand
CTCGCGCCAGCGGTATATGAGGCCATCGACATGCCGTTCGTGCCGCTGATGCAAGAGCTGGCACAGGCGTGGAAATAGGAGATTTAGTGCATCAATAAAAGGAAGACCTAGGTCCGGGCTCGTTGCAGTGCGGGTCTGAGCAGACCTCCCAAGGCGATGCGCATTTATGCTGTGAAATTCGCGGCCAATCGCCTGCCACTCCCCATTGATCCAGTGTTTTGCTGTTCTGTGCATGAGAGCTCCCTCGCGAGACATTCACTGACTCGGTCAGTGTCGGATTCATGGAAGAGGGTGAGCGCTATCTACTAGGGAGCTCATTGTCGGACTTGCTCATGATGTGCACAGATCAAACTCGTTGCGATTGGTTACGGTTGACACTCCTGGGTATTGCCTTGCTCGCGCTCACGTTGTCGATTGACCAGTCCGCGGCTGCGCAGTCGATGCAGTCAGTCCAGCCCAATAACGGCGCGAGTATGGCAACACTGGCTCGGGTTCCGTTGACTCTTCGCGAGGCCGTTCAACTTGCGCTCAAGCAAAACCCCGAGGAAATGGTGGCTCGCATTCAAGTTGAACAACGCAAACGGGAGAGCGATCAGGCCCTGGCGAACCTGCTCCCGCAAGTCGCGATCGACAGCAAAATATCGGTCTGGCGGTATAACTTCCAAAGCTTCGTGGGCGGTGACACACCCACCATAATTGGACCCTTCCAGTCACTGGATTCCGGCGGAAGTTTCTCGCAAAATGCCCTCAATCTGCCGCTCATCCTCCACTATCAATCGAGCAGACAGAACATCGCTACTGCAAAAGCGGAGCTGAATGGCACCCGCGAAGGGATTGTCTCTGCAGTCGTGACGAGTTACTTGCTGGTTTTGAGAGCGAAGGCCACCGTAGATGCGGCCCACGCGCGCCGCGAACTCGCCCAAAGGCTCCTCGATCAGGCCGCGCAACTGCAAAAGAATGGAGTAGGTACTGGCTTAGACACACTGCGCGCCAATGTTGAATTGCAGAACGAAGTGCAACTGGAAATCGACGCTTCGTCCTCCGTTCAAACTGCTTCCTACGCTCTCGCGGATCTCCTCAGCCTTCCGCCTGGGCAAGAAGTCGAAGCAATTGATGCGATGGAATACAACCAACCATCAGCAGTCGATGAAAATGCGCTGATCCAGAAAGCGTATCAGCAACGACCGGAGTTGCTTGCAATCACCTCAGAACAGCGCGCTGCGCTCTTTGAATCCAAAGCAGCAAGCGAGCAGCGGCTGCCGTCGGTTACATTCCAGGGAACATACTTTGAGCAAGGGCGCGTTTTCAAGAACTCCATGCCTTCTTACTTATACGCAGGAACATTGCATATTCCGCTTTGGACCAGCGGTCGGATCTCAGCTGAGATAGCGGAGTCCAAACTGCAGGAGCGAAGGCTAATTGAACAAAAGCGTGACATCACCAATGCCGTGCTCCAGCAGGTTCGTACCGCGATTGACCTGCTGCAATCGTCGAGCAGCGCGGTTACGGTGGCGGATCATGCCCTCGACCTGGCTAAGCAGGAGGTGGCTCAGGCCCAGCGACGCTTTGCGGCGGGTGTCTCGACAAACATTGATGTCATTACCGCACAGGATCAATTGGCACGCGCGAGCGATAACCAGATCGAGGCTCTGTATCGGTATAACCAATCACGTGCGGATCTCGCGCGGGCGACCGGCGATGCAGAGAATGCTTATGGACATTAATGGAAGGAGGAGCAATGGAGTCTGCAGATGAAATGAAGTCGGAAACACCCGTACAAGCACCGGTTTTGTCTCCCATTCGTGATTGGAAGCGCATCTCGATTGTGCCCGGTGCAGCCATCGTTGTTGCAGCGCTCATCCTTTGGTTCCTCTTTGGGAATAGAGTCACAACGGACGATGCGCAGGTTGACGGATACATAACAACCGTTGCGCCGCGGGTCGCCGGCGACGTCGTCAAACGGTGGGTCAACGACAACCAGGAGGTGACCGCAGGCGACCCACTCATCGACATCGACCCGCGTGACTATCAGGCCGCCTACGACCAAGCAAAGGCCGCGTATGACGTCGCTGTGGCGGAAGCTCAATCCGCGAAATTCAACATTTCACTGACCCGCGAAGTCACCGCTTCAACAATGGAGAGTTCTACTGATCAGCGGCTTGTCTCCCAGGCTGATCTGGTTCGCTCGCGCACGGTATACGAGCAATCGGCGACGGCCTTGCTTGATGCGGCAAAGGCAAATCTGGAAGCGAAGCGCGCTACTAAAGAGCGCGCTGAAGCGGATCTGAAGCGTTATCGACCACTACTGGTGACAGACGATGTGTCGCATTTTCAGTTCGACGCAGTGGAAGCTGCAACTCGGGTAGCACAGAGCGAGTTCTTCGCGGCTGAGCAGCAGGTACTTAGTGCGCAGGATGCAGTCGAGATAGCGAAGGCACTGACAACGGCTGCCGAGCATCAGTTGAGCCGTTCCGAGGCAGAACTGAAGGAAAGCGAGGCGCAACTCAAGCAAGTGCCGATCCGCGAAGCGCAGTACCAATCTGCGCTCGCAGCCGTAGAACGCGCTCGCGCCATCGAGGAGGCGGCCGCATTGCAGCTGAGTTACACACACCTTGTTGCTCCCGTTTCCGGCCAAGTCACGCAGCGAACGGTTGAGGTTGGCCAATACGTCAGCCCTGGCCAACTCCTTTTGACTCTGGTCCCCCTGGATCGCGTCTACGTTACGGCTAACTTCAAGGAAACACAGCTTGCTCACGTGCACGCTGGCCAACACGCAACCATCAGCGCCGACATGTATGGCGGGCGGAAGTTTGACGGAATCGTCGACTCCATTGCCGGCGCGACGGGCTCGCGGCAGGCGCTGCTTCCCCCGCAGAACGCCACAGGAAACTTTGTAAAAGTTGTTCAACGCATTCCTGTGAAGATCCTGATTCAACGCACGCCCCAAACGGACGCAGTGCTCCGGCCTGGCATGAATGTGGAGGTGACGATTCATGTCCACTAGTGGACCACTACCCGCAGGGCCCCCGATGATCCACCCCGATGTTGTGAAGAGGTCCGACCGGTTCCATACCGCGCATCACGCGAGATTCCAGGCGCTTTTTGCCTTCGATAAGGTCATGATCGTAATTGGCCTTGGCCTGGCCACCTGCATGGAGATCGGCACCACCATGGCGATCAATGTGATCCTGCCTGATATGCAGGGCAATGTTGGCGCCACTGCCGATGAGATCAGTTGGGCAATCACGATTTACAGCACTGCTTTCCTTTGCTCGCTACCGCTCAGTCTGTCGCTCGCCAGGCGATTTGGACATCGCAATCATATCCTCCTGTCGATCGCCCTGTATGCACTCGGCGCGACGGGTTGCTTCCTTTCCCATGAACTGTGGATGTTACTTTTCTCTCGTGCGGTGATGGGTATCGGCGGTGGCCCTCTGCTGGTCCGCAGCTTGACCACACTCTATCGGCTCGCTCAGGGTAAGGCTCGCGCTCAATACTTTCTCTTATTCGGTACCGTTGTGCTCGTCTTCAGGACGGTGATGCCGTTGATTTTTGGAGTAGTCACAGACTGGTTTAATTGGAATGCCGCCTTCCTCATTGTCATCCCGATCGCATTTGCTTCGGCCGTACTGATCTATATCTTTTTGCCCGAAAGCGTGCAATTTGAAGCTGAATCGCCTCGACCGGACTTCGCCGGAATCGGGTTGCTGCTGGCAGGTGTAATGGCCTTTCAAGTCATTGCAAGCCGCGGGGAACAAGACGACTGGTTTGGGTCGCCGCATCTTCGTATCGCGTTCGTTGTCGGCCTGTTTGCCCTCGCAGGTTTTGTCTGGCGCGAAAGCGATCTCAACAATTCCAATCCACTTCTAAATTTGCGGCTCATTGCTACGCACCCCACGCTGCCTGCTGGCCTGGGCATCGCCGTTGTCTTCGGCGCGATGCTCGGAGGAGGATTATTTGTTCTGCCGCAGTACCTGCGTACGATTCAGATCTATAGCGCTACCCAGACCGGCGGCTTCTTTTTTGTCGATGGCTTGGCAAGCTTGGCCGGGTTTTACATGATGCTCAAGCTGTTACCGCGCGTCGATCTGTTTTATCTGGACCTAGCAGCGCTCATCCTCTTCATAATCTGCAATGTTGCCTTCGTCAATGTATTGACAGGCGACACACCGGGCGCAGTGATCTGTGTGGCTCTGATTCTTCACGGAGTGTCCACTGCAATGTTATTGCCTGGAGTCTCCCTGCTGATTCTTCCTCAGATCGATCTGCGATTCATCTCCTTCGGCGCTGCGATCTACTATTTCTTTCGGCAACTCGGCACATCGATCGGAGTGTCCGCGGTTGTGACGTTGGTCGATATTCGACAGACATTGCATTCGAGTCGACTGCTCGACACCGCGAATCGGCTCAATCCGGGGGTGGCACGCGCTACCCGGTTGTTGGGCGGACTGCTCCACAGGGACGGGCTCGCAGTCAATGCGTCCTCACTGGGCGCCGATCAACTATTCTCCGGTCTTGTGAACTCGCAAGCGCGCTTACTCGCGTTCATCGATGTGTTCTGGGCGCTTCAACTTCTTGGGTTAGCAGGCGTGGTGCTGCTCCTTATTCGCAGAGGTTCGAGCGGCGCCGCTGGAAATGCTTCGGCATCGGCAGTGAAGCATGCGCCAGCAGCTTCCCATGTGTGAATCCGACTCACGTAATGAGAGGGGGCGTCAATGTATCGGCCCATCCTTTTCGGACTGCAGCCATCAAGGGCGGCCCTATTGCTGCCAGGAGTTTGGTCCTTCGGCAGCAGTACAGCCTCTTCATGGCCCACGACAATTTTCGCTCCTAACTCGACTCCAGCGGATTCTATCTTCGCGTTGTCGCTCCTCATTATCGCAATTGTCGCATTCATCTTCGTTGTGGTCTTCAGCCTGATCGCTTACGCCGTCGTCAGATTCCGGGCACGGAAAGCGGATGAGAACCGGGAGCCGCCGCAGGTTTACGGGAGCAACCAAATCGAGCTGGCTTGGACAGTGATCCCGACTCTTATTGTGCTTGTTCTATTCCTGGCCTCTGGTCGCGTAATCGGCGGCATTCAGGACGCGGAGAAGCCCAGCGACGCCATCAACATAACGGTAGTTGGTCATCAGTTCTGGTGGGAGTTTCGATATTCAGGGCTGAACGTCGTGACGGCCAATGAAATGCACGTACCTGTAAGCGACCCCGCCCACTCGACACCGACTTACCTGACTCTTCTTTCAGCAGACACCGACCACAGCTTTTGGGTACCCCGGCTTGCAGGTAAGACCGATCTGATTCCGAATCACCCCAATACTATGTGGATCGATCCACACCAGCAAGGATTGTATCTGGGCCAGTGCGCGCAATACTGCGGTGTAGAGCACGCGAAAATGCTTCTGCGCGTCTATGTACAACCTCGCGCCGACTTCGATGGATGGATTCGACAGCAACAACAGTCAGCGAACCTAAGCGGTTCCATCTCGCGGGGACACGCAGTCTTCGAGACCTTTCCTTGCCTCGACTGCCATGCAGTACGCGGCATGGCCGGTAACGGACATTTCGGGCCTGATCTTACCCATCTCATGAGCCGAGATACGATCGCTTCCGGAGCGGCGCTCAACACCCGAGAGAATCTTCGCAAATGGGTTGGCGATCCGAATTCCATAAAACCAGGAGTTACGATGCCGAACCTGCACCTGAGTGACCAGCAGGTTCAGGATGTCGTGGCCTTTTTGGAAACTCTCCACTAGCGAGGAACCATCTATGTCGAGCGAAAGTTTGCCGCCTTTCCAGAGTGATGCCGTCCCACTTTCGCGAGCAACACAGATTACCAGATGGCTCACGACTGCAGATCATAAAAGGCTGGGCATTCTTTACATTGTGTTTGGGTTGGTCTTTCTGGTGATGGGAGGAACCGAAGCCGCCGTCATGCGCATTCAGCTCATTCGGCCCGACAACAATTTCGTCTCCCCGGAGGTTTTCAATCGAATGTTCACCATGCATGGAACCACAATGATTTTCTTCGTGGCCATGCCGATGGTGTTCGGCTTTGCAAATTATTTCATTCCGCTTATGATCGGCGCCCGCGACATGGCCTTCCCGCGCTTGAACGCATTCAGCTTTTGGGTGATGGCATTTGGGGGAGTGATCCTCTACTCGAGTTTTCTTGCTGGAGACGGATTGCTTCAGGCCGGAAGCGCGCCGGATGTGGGATGGTTCGCTTACGCCCCATTGACCGCGCGTGCCTTCTCGCCCGGCCACAGTGCCGACTTCTGGACCCTCGGACTTCTTGTTTCCGGCGTCGGCAGCATCGGAACAGCGATCAACATTATAACAACCATTCTGGTCATGCGCTGCCCGGGGATGACATTAGGAAGAATGCCTCTATTTGCATGGCTAAATCTTGTCATGGGGGGATTGGTTATTCTCGCGATGGGTCCCCTCACCGCCGCCCAAATCATGTTGCTTATCGATCGCTATCTTGGCGGCCATTTCTTTGATACTACGGCCGGCGGATCCGCCGTGCTCTGGATGCATTTCTTTTGGATATTCGGTCATCCCGAAGTCTATGTGCTCGTTCTGCCGGCATTTGCAATTGCCTCCGAAGTCATTCCGGTTTTCTCCCGTAAGGTTATCTTCGGTTATCCAATCATGGTCGGAGCCACAGTGGCCATCGGATTCATCGGGATGAGCGTGTGGGCCCACCACATGTTTGCAGTTGGTATGAGTTCGAATGCAAACACGTTCTTTGTACTCACGACGATGGCGATTTCGGTCCCCACCGGCATCAAGATCTTCAATTGGCTCGCAACGATGTGGGGAGGAAGCATTCACTTCAAAACGCCGATGTTATTCTGCATCGGCTTTCTCTTCCAGTTCCTCATCGCTGGGCTTACCGGGGTCATGATGGCGTCCGCGCCTTTCGATTGGCAACTGACCGGATCGTACTTCGTGGTGGCTCACTTTCATTACGTAATCGTCGGTAGCATTCTGTTCTGCATCTTTGCTGCGTTCTATTACTGGTTTCCAAAAATGTCGGGCAGAATGTTGAGCGAAAGGCTCGGTAAGTGGCACTTCTGGCTGTTCTTCATTGGATTTCATCTTACGTTCGACTTCATGTTTATACCCGGTCTGCTCGGCATGCCCCGGCGGATCTACACCTACGAGCCCAGTCGCGGTTGGTGGATCTGGAACATTATTGAGACAATTGGCGTGCCGGTCCAGGCGTCCGCAATTGCTCTGTTTGCAATAAACCTGCTTTCGTCCCTTTTTAGGGGAAAGCGCGCCGGTAATGACCCTTGGGATGCGTGGACTCTCGAATGGGCCACAAGCTCACCTCCGCCGGTGTACAACTTCTCCTCAATTCCCTTAGTCAGGAGCCGGCGACCGCTGTGGGACCTGAAGCATCCGAATGATCCCGACTCGACATGTGAGCCAGACGAACCACTTGATAGCGTAAAACCTGAGGTGGATACAGTTGTAGCGATACCGGCGAACACAGCAGCTCCCATCGCCCTAGCATTGGGGGTTGCACTGCTGGCCGGCGGGCTACTTGCAACCGCCTACCTCAGCATTGTTGGCATTGTCTTCCTACTTTTCGCGTCTATCATCTGGTTTCGCGATATATTGCCACGCGAAAAGCACGAACTGATAGCTACCGTTCCGGCAGAACCGGTGTCGACGCAGCGTGTAAAGATAACCCAGATTCATTCGATTACCGGCCATCAACACCGGGCGAGGTTGCCGGTGGCAATTCACCCAGTCTCTGCGGGTGCCAAAGGAGGAATTGCCGGCGCCGCTGCTCTTGCAGCCATGGCCCTGCTTTGGAGCGAGCTGACACACCACGGTATCTGGTATCCCGTGAACGTGCTTGCCGCGAGTTTCTTCCCGCAGAGAGTTACAACGGCACAACTGATGGCGTTTCATTGGGATGCGCTGATCGCCGGCGTTGCAATTCTTGTATTTGGAACTGCATTAGTTGGCCTCTTGTATGGGGCTGCCCTGCCTATGGTTCCGCGCCATCCTATATCCGTAGCTACTGTTGCGATGCCGCTTATTGGTTGGGCTCTTGCCCACAGCATTCTTGCCACGGTGAATCCTGTTTTCCGTGAAAGGATCGATTGGCCCTGGTTCATCCTTTCCCTGGCGGTATTCGGAATCATCGCAGGCACAGTCGTCTCGCGCGCCGAGCGAATACGCGTCTGGCAGCATTTTCCACTTGCAGAGCGGGCTGGTGTCGAAGTCGGTCAACAAATCGACGAGAGTGGGGACGCACATGATTGACAACGCAAAGACCATTCGCTATCGCGCCCTCATAGCCAGCTTGGCGACTTTCTGGCTAGGCCCGCTCGTTGGATGCACCGGGGTGGGCTCCCACGGTACCCCGATGGCCTTTCAGCGAGGTAATGTGCAGCGTGGCGAATATCTCTCCAAAGTCTTTGCTTGCCAGGAATGCCATACCCCCCGGCAATCAGATGGGATACACCTGAACTACAACCTGTTGCTTGCCGGCGGCGTTCCGTTTCCAGGGCTAGACGGAAGCCTGGTATATAGCGCGAACGTCACGATCGCGAGTCAATACTCAGAGGAAACTCTCGACAATCTGATCCGCGGACGTCTCGTATACAAATTCGCGATGCCAACTCACCTGCTTAACGGAATGTCCGCTGACGATATGCGGGACCTCATCGCCTATCTCAAAACACTGAAGCCTGTGGATCGGCCATTGCCCGATCCACATCTCCCGCCTGGCTTTGTCCTCCCGCCTCCGAACCCGGCTGTGCCCATCCCTGAACATGAACCCCCTGTGGGCACAGTCGAACGCGGCGACTATCTGTCCCGAATGTTTTCCTGCGGCGAATGCCACTCCTCATCAGACTCGCAGAGCACGATCCCTCATCATCATTACTTTGAGGGCGGATATGTACCCATCGCGAACGTTTCCTTATTTGCTCCTAACCTGACGCCAGATATCGCGACAGGTCTCGGCGCCTGGTCGGATGCGGAAATAAAGCGAGCCGTCAGATCTGGAATTGCCCGTGATGGTAGAGACCTCAATCCCCTCATGCCGGCTTTAGTCGCATACCACGACATGACCGACCAGGATGCCTCGGATATTGTCCTTTTCTTGCACTCCTTGAAGCCAGTAAGGATATCGCAGCATTACGATCAGCACTGAACGGGAGGACTCATGACAAGCGCGCTCACAATCACCGATGCGAGGGAGTACACAGTTGGCCAAATAGCAGGACGCGGTCGGGTTGGAATGTTCGCCCTGATCGCGGCGGAATCGACGATCTTTACAATCTTCGTCGTTGCCTACCTGTTCTATCTGGGAAAAAGCGTCAGCGGGCCGCAGCCAAGGGATGTTCTCAACCCGCCCATCTTCTATACGGCTTGCCTTCTGTCCAGCAGCATTACCCTAGAAATCGCTCTCCGAACATTTCGTCAACGCAGGGTGACGAGCTTCACCCTAGCTTGGTTGCTTACCATTGTTCTTGGCGCAGCATTTCTCTACGGTACAACCGCTGAATGGCGTCGTCTGATCTGTGTGGAAGGCCTTACTATCAACGCCAACCTATTCGGGACCACCTATTACTCCTTGGTTGGCCTCCACGCATCTCACGTCATCATTGGTTTGCTCATGCTATCGGTAGTCATGATATTTACGTTGTTTGGATTGATCAGGCCCGAACACGCCCAACGTCTCGACATCTTATCTCTCTATTGGCATTTCGTCGACGCTGTCTGGATTGTTGTTTTCACCGTCGTTTATGTGATTGGCCGTTTGCCATAAAAGCAATGCAGTTCGGCGAGACTCATTTGTGAGTGAAATGGCAGGTGCTCAATGTTCCCAGTTGCATCCGCAGGGCTGTTCAGCGCGGCTATCTTTTTTTATTATCTCGGATGGTACCGAATGAGAATTAATGCTTCACCCATTCCCGCGCGCCGGCGGTTCATGTGCTTTGCGTGCGGGATCCTCCTGGCTTCTGCCGCCTGGGTGACTCCTCTTGCTCATCTTGACCACCGGTCTCTGACAGGCCATATGATTCAGCACCTTTTTTTAATGACTGTTGCTGCTCCGCTGGTCGTTTTGGGAGAACCTGCTCTCGTGTTCGGGAAGAACACGCCACAGCGAGTTGCCGACTTGTTTCGTAGGGTCCTCATTCACCGCTCACCGAACCATGGACCGCGCCGGTTGACTTGGTTGATGTCGTGTTGGATGGCAGGCACCGCAGTAGTCATCTGGTGGCATATTCCCAGCGTATTTGTGTTCAGCATGCAATCTTATGTGGGACACGAACTAGAGAAGACGACATTTCTGGCCGCAGGTCTTCTCTTTTGGTGGCCCGTCTTGCAGCAGTGGGCCACTGGCAGAGGAAACCCTTCGTGGTCGATAGTTCTCTACTTATTCCTTGCCACATTACCCTGTGATGTTCTGTCCGCGTTTCTTACCTTCTGTGGACGCGTTGTTTATGTTGTCTACGCATCAGGCTCCGAGTCACTGGAGAGGTCAGCTCTTTTGGACCAGGAGCGAGCTGGGTCACTGATGTGGATATGGGTCACATTCGTCTATTTGACTCCGGCGGTCTTCATCGCGGTGTTGAGGTTATCAGGTACCCGTGCGCGAAACCCTTGTGCGGAGATTCAAACAACTAGGAGTTGTTGAAATAATCAAGTGTCAAGAGTCAACCGAACGAACCAACCGGCGAAGTGTCTTCGCTGATTCGTCTCGCTGAACTTCTGAGAGCGTGGAGCAAAATATGAACAATCCGGACGCCGATGTTGAAGTTAAGACTCTTCGTCGCACTTGCCGGACCTTTAGTAGCCCCGGAAGATTGGACTGCCGCGCCTGGTCCACCTGCAGACCGCCGAACTCTTTACGCCAGCGGTAGTAGGTCTGCTCCGTGATCATGGCGTCTTTACAGGCTTGCACAGTCGTCTTCCAGGTGGCCACACCCACTTCAATCTGCCGAAGCAGACTCACGATCTGCTCCGGTGAATGATTCTTCCCTCGGCCGATTCCAGGCTCCTTTCATACCAGTTTGTCTTATCTCAATTGGTACAAAAGGGGCCGGGCACTCCAGCCGGACTCGGCAGAATGGCAGAAAAGCTGAAGCTGCCACAGGCCGAATGCGCCTGACTTTTTCATCGCCTAATATTGGCGCCAATCCTTCTATTCAGCATCTTCCCGCCTAAATATTCTTGTACGCGGACTAAAGGATTTTGCAACTATACGCCTCTCTCGATCGAGCGTACGCTCTGTGTCTGT
>JBAUBR010000188.1:0-11049 GCA_049676965.1 Occallatibacter sp. | reverse complement strand
GAGCAAGGTCGACAATCCTCGCGAGCGCTATCAGCACGAAATCGCCCAGCGCGCCATTGCGTGGGAGTTAGCCATGCAGTGCAAAAACGGCGGCTGGGGCAGCTTCGACAAAGACAACACCAAAATGATCTTCCAGTTCATCCCCTTTGCCGACCACAATGCCATGCTCGATCCGCCGTCGGTCGACATCACGGGGCGCATGCTGGAGATGCTCGCCGTCTATGGCTACACGCGCGAAGATAAGCGCGTGCAGCGAGCCATCGACTTCATCTTCAAGGAGCAGGAGCCGGACGGGAGCTGGTTTGGCCGCTGGGGCGTCAACTACATCTACGGCACATTCCTCGTGCTGCGCGGACTCGAAGCCATCGGCGTCGATCATCTCGAGCCGCAGGTGCAGCAGGCCGCCGAGTGGATTCGCATGGTGCAGAACACCGACGGCGGCTGGGGCGAGAGTTGCGGAACGTATGATGAGCCCGACACCCGCGGCATCGGTGTCAGCACTCCATCGCAAACCGCGTGGGCGCTGCTCGCATTGCTCGCCGCCGGAGACGATCGCTCCGACTCCATCGCCAAGGGCGTGCGCTGGCTGCTCACCCGCCAGCGTGCCGACGGCAGTTGGGACGAGTCGCACGGCGAAGCCCGCGCCCGCCAGGCTTTGTACACTGGAACAGGCTTCCCGAGGGTCTTTTATCTCTCGTACAACCTGTACCGGCAATACTTCCCCCTGCTGGCGCTGACAACGTATAGGCAAGCCATGCAACGCGCCGCCAACAACACTGGGTCCCGTCGCCTGGCTTCGTGAAAGGGCAGGTCTTTTGCCGTATCGCACAGGACGCGCCTTGTGAAAGTGCGGTAATGGCGACGGCCGGATGCGCTTTGTGAATGGGCACGACTCTAGAAGCTGCGGAGAAACCCATAGCTGCGCAGGTTTTGTGTCAGGGCACGACTTTAGTCGTGCCGAACATGATTCGAATGAAGTTGGGGCTTTGGCCCCTGAGGAAAAAAGATGGCTGTTCCAATCTCCCAAATGTGGACCGTGGCCAGTTATGTGCTCAAGAAGCGCATGTCGGGCACCAGGCGCTATCCGCTCGTGCTCATGCTCGAGCCGCTCTTTCGCTGCAACCTGGCCTGCGCCGGCTGCGGCAAGGTGCAATATCCGCCGCACATTCTCAAAAAGCAGCTCACGCCCGAGGAATGCTTCGCCGCCGTCGAAGAGTGCGGCGCGCCCATGGTCTCCATCCCCGGCGGCGAGCCGCTGCTGCATCCGCAGATCGTCGAAATCGTCAACGGTCTCATCGCGCGCAAAAAGTACATCTATCTCTGCACCAACGCGCTCGAACTCAAGCGCCGCATCCATGAGTTCACGCCGTCGAAGTATCTTACGTTTTCCGTTCACCTCGACGGCCAGCGCGAGCACCATGACTTCTCCGTCTGCTGCGAAGGCGGATACGATATCGCCGTCGAAGGCATCAAGGAAGCGGTGAAGCGCGGTTTCCGCGTCACCACCAACGCCACCTTCTTCGACGGCACCGACCCCAACAGCGTGCGCGCCTTCTTCGACGAAGTCATGGACATGGGCGTCGAGGGCATCGTGCTTTCGCCCGGCTACAGCTACGAGAAGGCACCCGACCAGAACCGCTTCCTCGGCCGCGCCCGCGTGCGCCGCCTCTTCCGCGCCATCCTGTCGAACCGCAAAAAGACTTGGAAGTTCAACATGTCGCCGCTGTTTCTCGAATTCCTCATGGGTGACCGCCGCTACGAGTGCACACCGTGGGGCTCGCCGGCGTACAACATCTTCGGCTGGCAGCGGCCCTGCTACTTATTGCAGGATGGCTACACGGAAACCTTCAAAGAGTTGATGGAAACAACGAAGTGGGAAGAATACGGCGTGGCCAGCGGCAATCCCAAGTGCGCCAACTGCATGGTCAGTTGCGGCTATGAACCCACGGCGGTCATCGACGGCTTCGGCTCGCTCAAAGGTTTCTGGGGAATGATCCGCGGCAGCTTCTCGCGCTATCCCGACCAGCACGCGCTCAACCTGCTTAACGAGCCCGCGCCGCACGGCCGCTCCCTGGTGCAGATTGAAAAGCCCTCGCGCGCATTCGAGGAGACCAACGCATGACCGCCGAAGTGCAACGCTACTCTCTCGAACAGATCGAAGCCCTCGAGCTCGTCCCCGGCACCGAACACCTGAACCTCGAAGGCTGGGTCCCTGAGCTCGCCAATGAAAACGATCTGAAGATCGCTCTCGAAAAAGCCTTCGACTATCGCGGCGATGTTACGCTCACGCTCAAAAACGGCGAGCGAGTCGAGGCCTACATCTTCAATCGCCAAAGCGGCGCCACGCTCGCCGACTCCTGCGTCCAGTACTTCACGCCCAGCGCTCCTGAAAAGCGCAAAGTGAGTTACGCCGAAATCGCCCGCCTCGAATTCACCGGCAAAGACCGCGCCGCCGGCAAGCACTGGGAGGCCTGGGTACAGAAGTACAACGAGCGCAAAGCCGCCGGTGAGAAGGGAATTGCCCTGCATCCGGAAGCGCTGGAGTAGCGGGGTTAGCGGAGCCAGGGACGTTAGCGATTGCATCGCGACAGCTTTCAACCCAAGTTAGCAACAATGAAGCGTTCAGCGCTCGCCAGTCCCGCTAACAAGCGCGAAGCGCGGCTAACTTGCTAACACGCCCGCCACAGCGGGTGGCTAACTTCGCTAACCCTTCATGAAAGTCTTCCTCACCGGCGCCACCGGCTTCGTAGGCCACCACGTAGCGAAAGCCCTCGCCGCCGAAGGGGCGCAACTCCGCCTGCTCGTCCGCAAAACCAGCAATCTGAAAAACCTTGAAGGTATTCCCGGCGAAACCCACGTTGGTGACCTGGCCGATCCGGCGACGCTTTCGTCGGTAGTAGCCGGCTGCGACGCAGTCGTCCACGTAGCCGCCGACTATCGCCTCTGGATTCGCGACCCTAAGGCCATGTACCGCGCCAACGTAGATGGCACGCGTGAGCTGCTGCGCCTCGCCCGCGAAGCCAAGGTCCCCCGCGTCGTCTACACCTCATCGGTCGCCACCATGCACTTCCGCACCGACGGCATCGTCATCAACGAGGACACCCCGGTCTCGCTCAAAGATATGGTCGGCCACTACAAGCGCTCCAAGTTCCTCGCCGAACAGGAAGCATTGCATGCAGCGGAGCAAGGGCAGCATGTGATGATCCTGAACCCCACCACCCCCATCGGTCCCCACGACGCCAAACCCACCCCCACCGGCCGCATCTTCGTCGACTTCCTCAACCGCAAATTCCCCGCATACGTCGACACCGGCCTCAACCTCGTCGATGTCGCCGAAGTCGCCCGCGCCCATGTCCTCGCGCTCACGTGCGGTACGCCCGGCCGCCGCTACATCCTCGGCGGCGAGAATCTTTCCCTTAAGCAGATTCTCGACAAGATGTCCGCCATCACCGGCATCCCGTCGCCGACAACCAAGATCCCGTTCGCAATTGCCGCGACTTATGCCTTCTTTGAGGAGTGGATCACCGGCCGCATCCGCGGCAAAGAGCCCCGCGCCACGCTCGAAGAGGTGCGCATGGGCCGCAAGAAGATGTATGCTTCGAGCGCCCGTGCTCAGCAGGAGCTAGGCTTTCGCATCGCTCCCGTCTATCCCGCCATGCGCGCCGCCATCGACTGGTTCCGCGCCAATGGGTATGCGCCATAGACTTACGAATGCCTGGGATCGCGCTGCGACACCTTGCGGACGCAAGGTCGCCAATTCAGCGAATGCCAGCCGATGGCCTGCATTCCTGCCGAGCACATCGGGTCAGAGAGATTCCGCAGCCGACCTGCTTCGCCCGTTCAAAAGCGGTCCGGTCTCTTCGAGCTTGGAGAATGAGAGAAAGTCAACTATGGAATGAGACCGCTTCAGGAAGGCGGGAACCGTCTGAAATCTGCGTTGACAACACTATGCAGCACTCTTGGGCGCTTTTGGCGTTTCGCCGAACCGCAAGGCTCTCCAGAGTGACCACCGACGAATGATTTGTGTGTCCGCACAAGATCGGAGGAGCCGCCCTTGGCAGGGTGGTTTTTTCATTTGTTCCGAACTCTAGCACGAGCCAGTCAGGTACAGTCACGCCGCGGCGCAAACGATACGCCGCAAGGCGTCCTGACGATTCAATCTCTCTGGCCTGTACCCTGTGCCTCATCACTTTCTCGGTGGTCCAGCAGAAAGGACCGCCCTGGCCATTGCTACCAGTTGATCCAACTTTTGTCTGTAATTGCGCTCTGCACTGTTAAATTCCTCTAGCATCTTTTCAATCGCCGCTGCGTCAGGACCTGGCATGATTGAACTACCTCCCGCACAACCTTAGTTGTGGAGACAGGATTGTACACCCAACGCCAGTCAACCCCACAACGGCACAAAAACGCGCAATCAATTCCACGGCGTTAATCTGTTAGCCATGCCGCAGCAGTTGAATCTCTCCACCTTCCAAATCGGCACTCCCGCCAAGCCCGAACAGGGCCTGCGCATCGGCGTGACGCGCTTTCCGCCGCGCGGCGTCCCGAGAGAGCGCTGGGCCAAAGACGGCTACTTCGACGTCTGGCTCCCCGTCCTCGCCCCCAGCGCCAAGCTCGTCGCCGAAATCAAGAAGAGAGTCGACGGTCCGCCCGCCGCGCTCCAGAAAGTCTTCGATAAATACGAGCGCCAGTTGCTCTCCAACGCCACCGGACGCCAGACCGTCGAATTCATCGCCCAGGCGGCCGCGCGCATGCCCATCAGCATCGGCTGCGCCTGCCAGGACGAGTCCCGCTGCCATCGCTCGCGCCTCTTGAAAATCATCCAGGCGCATGCTCCCGCATGACCCGCACCGCGATACTTGCGCTACACTCGAACCGCAACCGCTCCCGCGCGTCGCACTTCTTTGAGGGGAAAAGATGCGTCGTCTTCAGAAACCGCCAAAAGAGAGGCGCCCAGTCATCATCTTCCCCGCTCTGATGGCCTACTGGTTCGCATATTGTATCTATGTGCTTCACCGAAATCGCTTAAACCCGAACTCGATGGATGAGACCCTCGCTGTCATCATGGGGCTGTTTGCCGGAGGAGCATGGTTGGCATATACGCCGGCGCGATTGACTGAACTCAACTTGAGCAGAGTATGGATCGTCGCACTTGTGGCCCCCTATGCGCTTTCAATCTTCGCGCTGTGGAACGGGTGGGACATAATTGGTTGGCTGACGCTGCTGGCAGGAGTTCTGGCCCAATGGCTTCTTGTCTTTCTCTCGCCAGCTACGAATCCTGCTGGAGCGCAATCTGAAAGAAGTACCGAACCGCCCGCATGACCCGCACCGCCTTCATAGCCGCCCTTCCCGGCGAGCTCAAGCCCTTTGTCCGCGGCTGGCCGCACAGCATCCGCGACGGCGTCCGCTTCTGGGCCCTGCGCGACGACGAAGAGGAGTGGATCTGCGCCTGCGCCGGCATGGGCCAGGATGCGGCCACGCGCGCCTTCGCCGCCATCGAAGCCGGCGGCCCCATCGATCTGCTTTTCTCCGTCGGCTGGGCCGGCGCCCTCACCGCCGAAGCCGAACCCGGCACCGCTCACAACGTCGCCGGAGTCATCGATGCCCGCACCGGCGAGCGATTCAATTGCGACGCAGGCTCGGGCAATCTCTGGCTCGTCACCAGCCCGCGCGTAGCCAACCGGGCCGAAAAACTCCGCCTTGCTGCCGCCTACAAGGCCGCCCTCGTCGACATGGAAGCCGCCGCCATCGCCCGCCTCGCCCTGATGCGCGGCATCCCCTTCTACTGCACCAAAGGTGTGAGTGACGGCTGCGACGACAATCTGCCAGACTTCAACAGGTTCATCGACCCTGGCGGCAGGCTCCAACTCGCCCGGTTTACACTATTTGCGCTGCTCAGGCCCTGGCTCTGGCCCTCCCTTATGCGAATGGGCGAAAATAGCAGTAAGGCTTCCCGCGCAATAGCCGACCAATTGCTGGAAATCTTGGACCCCAAAGGAACCGTCAGGACCCGCAATGGCTACCCAGATCGCAAACGCTGAGAGCTTTGTCGAAAGCAGGATTCCCTCGACCATGCGCGCCGCCGTCTATCGCGGCGTAAACGACATGCGCGTGGAAACCGTGCCCGTGCCCGCCATCGGCCCCGGCGAGCTGCTGGTCAAAATCGCCACCTGCGGCGTCTGCGGCACCGATCTCAAAAAGATCCACACCGGCTCCCACTCCGCCCCGCGCATCTTCGGCCACGAGATGGCCGGCACCATCGTCGCTTACGGCAAAGGCGTAACCAACTTCGAGATCGGCGAGCGCGTGGTCGTCCACCACCACGTGCCGTGCGGCGACTGCTATTACTGCCGCAAGAACACCCCCGCGCAATGCCCGCTCTACAAGACGACCGGCGTCACTGCCGGTTTCGCGCCCTCCGGCGGCGGCTTCGCCGAGTACATTCGCGTAATGGACTTCGTCACCTCCAGCCGCGGCGTGGTCCGCATTCCCAAAGGCATTCCCTTCGAGCAGGCCGCCTTCGTCGAGCCGGTGAATACCGTGCTCAAAGGCGTAAAGCTGCTCAACCTCGCGCCCGACGACACCGTCCTCGTCATCGGCCAGGGCCCCATCGGCCTGATGCACGCCGTGCTCGCGCAGCGCGCCGGAGCGCGCGTCCTCACCTCCGACCTCTATCCCGAGCGCCACGCCATCGCCACGCGCTACGGCCTGCGCGACCCGATCAACGCCGGCACTGAGAACGTGGTCGAGCGCGTCTTCGCCGAAACCGAAGGCCGCGGCGCCGACGCCGTCATCCTCGCCGTCGGCGGCAACGCGCTCATCAAAACTGCCATGGACGCGGTGCGCCCTGGCGGCAAAGTCATGCTCTTCGCCCAGACCCAGCACGGCGAGGCTACTTTTGACCCTGGCGCCGTCTGCATGGACGAAAAGACGCTGCTAGGTTCATACTCATCATCATTCCCGATTCTCGACGAAGTCACCGCTCTCGTCTTTGGCGGGTATCGCAACGGATTCGATTTGACTCGCCTGATTTCGCATCGCTTTTCGTTGGAAGACGCGGTTGCGGCGATCGAGGTTGCCTCGCACCCCAAGGGCGATTCGATGAAAATCATGATCGAGCCTGTGCCCGGCGCGGGAGCGCTGTAGCGCATGGAACCGGGAAGCATCTTCCCCGGCCGCGATCCCGGCGGCGATCCCAGTGCCGATCAAGGAGGCACTTGATGGCGACGACCATGAAGGCCGCGGTCCTCCACGGAAGGGAAGACGTCCGCATCGAAAGCGTGCCCGTGCCCAGGGCCGCGCCCGGAGAGCTCATCGTCCGCGTAGGCGCGGCGCTCACCTGCGGAACCGACCTGAAAGTATTTCGACGCGGCTACCACGCGCGCATGATCGTGCCCCCCGCGCTCTTCGGCCACGAGTTGGCCGGAACCGTGGTCGAAGCCGGCGAGGGCGTCTCCGATTTCGCTCCCGGCGATCGCGTAGTCGCGCTCAACTCCGCGCCCTGCGGCCTGTGCTACTTTTGCCAGCGCGCGCAGGAGAACCTCTGCGACGACCTTCTCTTCAACAACGGCGCCTACGCCGAGTTCATCCACATCCCCGCGCGAATCGTCGCCTGCAACACGCTCCACATTCCCGACCACGTTCCACTCGAACACGCCGCCCTCACCGAGCCGCTGGCTTGCGCCGTGCACGGCTTTGAAGACTCGCATCCACATAAAGGAGACACGGTCGCGGTCATCGGCGGCGGCCCGCTGGGCCTCATGATTCTGCACGTAGCCGCGCTCGCCGGCTGCGAGACCATCGCCATCGTCAAGCACGATGGCCAGGTTGAAGCCGCGCGGCAGTTGGGCGCGGCGCACGTGGTGCAAACCACCAGCGTGCGCAAGGCCATTCGCGAAACCCGCGCGCTCACTCCCAGCAGCCAGGGCGTGGATATCGCCATCGAAGCGGTGGGCGTGCCCGAAACCTGGCAGCAGGCGGTCGAACTGGTGCGCAAAGGCGGAACAGTGAACTTCTTCGGCGGATGCGCGGCGGGAACGCAGGTGGCTCTCGACACCAATCGCATTCACTATAGCGACATCACGCTCCGCGCGACCTTTCATCACACGCCGGCCATCTGCCGCCGCGCTCTCGATCTGATCGCCGGCGGCCGCTTCCAGGCCGGAGCCTTCATCACCGGCCACGCGCACCTCTACGAACTGAACCGCGTCTTCGAAAAGCTGATGAACCGCGGCAGCGAAATCAAGACCGCCATAGTGCCATGATTCCGGCGATAGGATAGGCCAGGGCTTTAGCCCTGACATGGAGGCCCAAAAAATGAACAGGGCTTTACAGGCTACAGAAAAACTCATTTCGGTGAAGGGTACGGGCTTCAGCCCGTACGATTTTGCATTCAGATTGAGCGGGGCTTTAGCCCCTGAGGCGAGAGGTTTTTGATTTTTCCTTGAATTTGGACTTTTTCCGCAGCCTCTTTAGCCCTCAGGCAGTCGCATTTTTCACCGACTTCGCGCGAACGCCTCGGGGAGAAATTCTCATCGTAATTTGCCGATAGAAGCAGGATGGCCATCGACACAGTGGACTCAACCGAGAATCAAAACCGCGAACGCCTCATCGAGCAAGGCTGGGCCGCGCTGCCCGCGTCATATCGCATGCCCGAAGAGGCTCCGTCGCTCGCCGAGGCGCGCGCCTGGTGCAAGCGCCTGGCCGAGTCGCACTACGAAAACTTCCACGTCGCCACCTGGTTCTTGCCCAAGGCGCTGCGGCCTTATTTTCACTCCATCTATGCCTACTGCCGCGTCTCCGACGATCTCGGCGACGAGGCGGGAAATCCCGCGCAGGCCCTCGCGCTGCTCGACCTATGGGGCGAGGAGCTCGATGCCTGCTACGAAGGCCGCGCGCGCCATCCGGTCTTCGTCGCGCTGGCTGAGACCATCCGCGACTGCTCCATTCCCAAGCAGCCTTTCGCCGATCTGCTGGTCGCGTTTCGCCAGGACCAGACCGTCATCCGCTTCGCCACCATGCTCGACCTGCTCGGCTATTGCCGCTATTCTGCCAATCCCGTGGGCCGCCTCGTTCTCTACGCCTGCGGCGAGGCCAGCGAAGAAAAATTCCGCTATTCCGACGCCACTTGCTCCGCGCTGCAACTGGCCAACTTCTGGCAGGATGTGCGCGTCGATTGGGACAAAGGCCGTGTCTACATCCCGCAGCAGGATATGGAATTCTTCAGCGTCACCGAGGCAACCATTGCCGCCGAAGAGGCCACCCCCGAGTTTCGCGCCCTGATGAAATTCGAAGTCGACTTCGCGCGCGGCCGCTTTGAAGAGGGGCTCACGCTCATCAACATGGTTGATCGCGACCTCGCTGTCGATCTCGATCTCTTCAGCCGCGGCGGCCTGGAGATTCTGCGCGCCATCGAGCGCCGCGACTACGACGTGCTCAGCGCGCGCCCGCACATCTCCAAGCCCGCCAAGCTCAAGCTCGCCATGCGCGCCGTAGCCGGCAAGGCGCTGCCCTTTCTGCGCCTCCACGCGCGGCCGGCAGGTGCGGCATACTGATGCCGGAGCCCACGCTCGACGAGGCCTACGCGGCGTGCCGGGCCATCGCCAAACGCGAAGCCAAAAACTTCTACTATGCATTCGTCGCCTTGCCCACGCCGCGCCGCAACGCCATCTGCGCGATCTACGCCTTTATGCGCAAGGCCGACGATCTCTCCGACGACGAAAGCATGCCGCGCGAGCAGCGCCGCCGCAACATCGAGGCATGGCAATCGCAGTGGCGCCGCGCCAGTTCCGGAGAACCAACAACGGACCCCGTCTTTGTAGCCGTCCGCGATGCCACCGTGCGTTTCTCCATTCCGCTGGGATTATTGAATGAGTTAGTCGCCGGAACAATAATGGATCTGAAAGAAACATCGACCGAAGCACCCGATACTTATGCAACCTTTACTGATCTTTACCAATACTGTTACCTGGTAGCTTCGGTGGTGGGCCTGGTTTGCATCCGCATCTTCGGTTATAAGGACCCGCGCGCGGAGAAACTCGCCGAAGAGACGGGCATCGCGTTTCAACTGACTAACATCCTGCGTGACGTGGCCGAAGACGCCGCGCGCAACCGCGTCTATCTGCCGCTCGATGAGCTCGCCGTGCACAACATCCCGCTCGATTCGCTCCTGCATCGCCCGCCCGGCGCTCCACCCACCGAAGGCGAAGCCGCGCTGCTCGCCGAGATAGCCGCGCGCGCCGAAGAGTATTACCAATCGGCGCACAAACTTCTACCGCTCATCGATCGCGAAAGCCGCCCCGCGCTCTGGGTTCTGGTTTCGATCTACCACGCATTGCTCAAGCGCATTCACAGCGCGGACTACGATGTGTTCTCCAGCCGCGCCAGCGTGCCCATGACGCAAAAGCTCGCGATCCTAAGCCTAGGCATGGCCCGAATGGCCTGGATGCGGCTGACGGTTTAGAACTATGTATCAGGAATAGGAAAGGAGGCCGCGATCGATGCATTTGCTCCGGAAATGCTTCAGTCTGCTCTTCCTTCTTGCATCGCTCGTACTTATGTTCGTGTTCCTGCGCGACCTTCGATCCCCTTTTCGAAGGCGGATCCGGATATCCGCTCGGGCCCAAGCTCATCGTCATGTTAGTTTTGTCGGGCTTGGCATCATTCTTCGGGGCTGCGTGGTGGAAAGTGTGGCGAGATAGGCCGACGGCGCGAAAATGGGGCATTGGAGCGAGTCTGGTAAATCTCGGAATCTCGGGAACGACCGAGATCGTGCGTGCATTTCGACACGATTTACACCCTCCGCGCGTCTTCGCCCTAGGAATCTCCGGGATTCTCGGCATCGTTCTATTCTCGTGGCGTGATGGGCACGATTCTCCGTCTGCCGCACACACGCCGGGCGCAGATCGCGAGTCGGATCAACTCTAGCAGCCTGTGGTGAAAGTCTCGATACCTGCGCGAAAGAATTGTGAGGTATCCACAGGAGTCATTCGTAGGATGAGTTCATGGCGATGGGAACGCGCAAGGGTCGCGAGCGGCAAGAGGATTTGT
>JBAUBR010000187.1:0-13360 GCA_049676965.1 Occallatibacter sp. | reverse complement strand
GTGTCGATCATGCGCGACGGCCGCGGCTGCCCCACCCGCTCCCGCGCGTTGGCCTTCACCGCCTTGGTGGCCGAAAACTTCGCCCGCTTGCGTTTAGCCATGGGAAGAGTATGGAATAGATTGCTGGGGACCGGAAGAGGCAGTTCGACTGGCGCCCCCGTTCGCCGAAGAGAGTCTACGCAAGAAATCTCTGCGGAAGCAGAGTCCGCGAGAATAAACTTCGCGGGAAAAAGTTCGCGGAAGCAAATCTCGAAGCCGCGGCGGGCGGACATTCGCCGCATGGGCAAAGGAGCAGGCAGACGATGGACGAGCGCGAGTTTTTCAACGAGACCACCGAGCAGCGCACTCACACGATCACTTGCCCCAAGTGCGGCCAGCCCGGCGAGTACCGCGTGACCTGGGTCGTCCGCCGCAAACGCGCGCAACTGCCCCGCCACGCCGACGAGCGTGACCGCGCCAGGTTCGCCAAAGCCCAGTCCTACATGGTGCGCCGCGACGACAAGCTCTCCTGCGCCAACATCCGCTGCCGCAAGCCCTTCGAAATTACTTCATTGCAATCGCTGGCTTTCCTCGTGGACTGAGCCGTCAGTGTTCGCGACGGGCCGGAACCGGCCGGCCGGGACTCATGAGCCGTGATTGGAAAGCCGTGACTGGCAGGCCCGGACTTTAGTCCGGGCAAGAAGCCGGCTGAATGGATGGCAGTGGTGCGGATTCAGGTTTGCCCATGACATGGACAGGATGCGAATCGCGATCCGACGATGTTCGAGAAGCCGAGTTTTCGTTCGAGATCCGCTCCTCACCGAGCGTGTTGGCGAGAATGTGCTCGCTGACAGAAACTGCCCGGCGGATTCATTTGGTATTGGCTCAACCTTCCTCCAGGTCATACTATGATCCTGCGAAAATGCCGGGGCGGTAATCGAGGATGAAGCGGAGGAAACTATGCTTCGTATACTTTTCTGGCTCCTGTTCGTAACCGTGGCACAGGCAGCTACGCCCGTTTTCAACGTGTCCTTTGACAACCCGCAGGATGGCTGGGCGGTCGTTCGCGGTTCCGCCATGTTGGATTCAGCCGTCCAGCACGAGGGTCATAAGTCGCTTCGCCTGGAACGCGACACTGCCCGCGACACTGCCCGCGACACTGCCCGCGACACTGCCCGCGACGCTGCTTCCGCCCCATCTTCCAAGGACGCGTGCGTCCAGCTAGCACCGGTCTCGCTCACCATAGGGAAGCGCTACGAACTGAGCGGATGGCTTCGAACCGAAGACCTCGAAGTGGTTGACGCGGATCGCAGCCCCATCGCGGTTGGCGCGACCCTCACCATGGCGTCGATGCCTTTCGACGTACATTCGGCATCGCTCGGCGGCACTCAGCCCTGGACCCGCCTCAACTTGCGGTTCGTGGCCAGCAGCGCTGAGGATCGGATCCTGCTCAGCGTGGGAAACGGCGGATCGTTTCATGGGAAGGCGTGGTTCGAAGGCGTGCATCTCGAAGAGATTCCCTCGTCGGGGGACGAATGGCCAGCGCGCGATGCTGTCGAGACATTCGGCCCCGCCTACCGCTATCCCGCGGCCGGCTGGATCTACCTGCACATTGAAGGCCAGCCCTACGAGCGGGGCTACCAGCATGGACATCTGATGGCGCGCGAGATTCCCGAATATCTCGAGCGCTGCGCCGCCCTCCTGGGTTCGAAAGAACACTGGGACGACTACCGGACCACGGCGAATGCCCTTTTCCTGCGCGGCTTTGACCGCGAAATCCTGGAGGAGATGCGCGGCATCGCAGAAGGCGCCTCCGACGCGGGCGCCCGGTGGAAGGACCGGCGCATCGATCTGCTGGATATCGCCGTAGCCAATACTACTGTGGAGATGGGCGAGCTTGCCTCTGCCGTTTCCACTACTCCTACCGGACTCGAAGGCTTGACCTTCGACGCGCCGCCCTACGCCGATCGCAAGCGCGATTCGGCGCTTGACCATTGCAGCGCCTTTGCCGCTACAGGCCCGGCGACGCGCGACGGCAAGATGGTGATCGGTCACGTCACATGGTGGCCTCTCACGCTTGCCGAGCAGACCAACGTGATGCTCGACATCAAGCCTGCCTCGGGCCATCGCGTGCTGATCCAGAGCTATCCCGGTGGCATTGAAAGCGGCACCGACTGGTACCAAAACGATGCCGGCGTGGTGCTCACCGAAACTACGATCAATCAAACACCATTCAATGCGCGTGGGACCCCTGTTGCCTTTCGCGCGCGCATGGCCATTCAATACAGCGACAATATCGACGATGTGGTGCGCATCCTGAGCACACAAAACAATGGCCTCTACACCAACGAGTGGATCATGGGCGACGCCAAGACCAACGAAATCGCCATCTTCGATCTGGGCACCAACCACACCAGGCTATGGCGCAGCTCGAAAAACGAATGGTTCGGCGACACTCCGGGATTTTATTGGGGAGACAACAACGCCAAAGACCTTGCCGTCCGGCTCGAAGACTACCCCGATCCCGGCAGCGATCCGGAGTTTATCCCTTATGTCCCGATGGTCCGCGATATGGCTTGGAAGCGGCTTTATGACAAGTATCACGGCCAAATCGATGAGCAGTTCGCATTCCTGGCTTTTCGCACCGCGCCTCTGGTCGCAGCCAGCACAATGGATGCAAAGGTAGTGACCGCGGACATGGCCTCGCACATGATGGTTTGGGCCGAGATCGGCAGGCCTAACCAGCGGGAGTAGCTGCCCGACAAAAAATACGATTTCGTCGGAGATGACGGTATGTATCCGTCAGGCTATTACTTGTTCCAGGCTGAGCCCACCGCAACCCTGCGCGCCGCCATTGAGCAAAACGAGAAGACCCGACTGGCGGCTTCACACAACGCATCTCCAACGAAGCCGCCGGCCGAGAATACCGCGCACTACGACGGCAGGCTTTGGAAAGGCTGGGTTCTGCCGGCCTCCGATAGCGACACATGGTTCGTGGCCGGGTCCGCCGAATATCGGCAGGTGCTTCAGTCGAAAGATGTGGACGAAGCGATGAACGCCCAGCGCGCTGTTTGGCGCAATTTGCAGGCAGGGGCGGACTCTCCGTTGGATCAATATCGGCGCGAACGATCGAAGGGCGTCCTGTTTCTCGACTCGCTACGCGTCAAGATGGGCGACAACGCATTTCTGGGACTGATGAGAGACTATTTCGCTGCCAACACCACCAAGACGGTAACCGTACAGTCGTTCCTGGAGAAGGCAGGCCTCAATCAGTCCCTCGCCCACCTGGACGACGTCGATCCTCCCGACGGCCCGAAGTTTCTCATGAATGACATTTGGCGCCGCCTGCCCTCGGCCGTCATCGTCTACGGAACGCTGCGCGACGCCGGCGCGAACCGCTACGCGGCGGAACAATTGCAGCACAACTTTCTCAATGCCTACGAGAGCCAGGTCCCGATCTACAAGGATTTCGCGGCTTCAGACGACTTGCTCCGCGATCGCGACGTGGTCTTTGTAGGCCGTCCCGAGTCCAATTCGGCGCTCGCAGCCTGGTCGGCAAAACTTGGCCTCGACTACCAGGGCGCCGCATTCAAGATCGACAATGAGGTACACGCCTCGGAACGCGAGGCGCTCATCCTGGCCGCAGAGAACCCGCTCGACGCGACTCACATGGTTCTGGTGGTAGCGGGCAACGATGCCCTCAGCACCGTGAAGGCGCAAGGGTCAGACTTGACCTCCGATGAGTACATGATCTTCAGAGATGGAGAAAGCCCTGTGAAAGGCTTCATTGTTGCCCAAACCGCGTCCTCCGGTCAGCGCGCGCTCGCCGGCAAATGACAATGAGGCGGAATCGGGATAGGTTCGAAACAAAGCAGCTCGCCGAGGCGCGACTCTCGACGTGCCAGGGCCATGTGAGATCCGTTGGTCAATGCCCGGATCAGATGGCCGTGGATTACTTTTCGCTCCAACTCAGCGGAGGCATCTTCCTCGCTGATTCAGTTCGAGGTTGCTTCTGAATTTCTTACCATCGGTCTCTTCGGCGGGAATCCGTGAAGACCGAAACACAACCGGGAAGTGTTCCGCAGAGCGGATTCGGATTCTCGATCGGCACAAATATCTGGTTATTGACGGGGTTGACCGACACCGAATGGGCGTTGTCCCCGATCCGGTTTTGCTTCGAGAATCCCGACGTTCCGAACCAGCAGGGCGTCGTCTCCAACCGGGTATACACCGGTCAGGATGAAGCCCGCTGCCTCAAGAAGTGTTCTCCATTCGCGCTCGCTGCGCTCTTTACCGCCGGTGACCGCAAGCATGTTGAGGTCGCTCATCAAGTGGGTTTCCAGTTGCGGATCTGCATGCGAGACGATCGGCGGCAGGATGAATTCAATGACCAGCAAACGGCCGTCCTGGGGTATCACTGTGCGGCAGTTCTTGAGAATCGCAACCGCATCCCCATCCTTACGCCCGTGCAGCACGTGTTTGAGCATATAGACATCGGCGCCTGCCGGGACCGATTGCGTCAGATCCGCGGCAATCAGTTGGCATCGCGAGGAAGGATCTTCCTCCGCGAAGCGAGATCTGGCTGAATCCACGCTGGGTTCGAGGTCCACAAGCATGCCGCGCAAATCAGGGTTGAGTCCCATCACTGCAAGAATGAGCGACCCACCACCGCCGCCGAGGTCGGCAACCAACTTGGCGCGCGAGAAATCCCACGCTTCGGCGATCGGCGCATAATCTTCCGCCGGAGCCGTACCCATCACCGCGCGAAAAATAGAAGAGTTGGCATCGGCATCCTGCGACCACCGGGAAGGTATTTTCGGATCGCGGACCTGAGAGGCCGGCTTGCCGGTCCGTACACAGTCGGTGAGCAGGGACCACTCGTCGGCAAGCAGATCCGCCCAGAAAACGACGGCTGGCCAGGCGGACTGAGGCACATCCCTGCGCAGCTGTTGGCCAAGGGAAGTCAGCCGAAAGTGCTCTGGGATAGTCTCTTCCATGACGCCGATGCTGGCGAGCGCGCGAAGCAGGCGGTACAACGCAGCGGCATCTGCGTGACACTCTTCGGCCAGGAAGCCAACGCTGCGCTCGTCGTCTCCAAGCGCATCGGCAACGCCGAGACGTGCAGCCGCGCAAAGCACGCGGCTGCGGGAATACGCCATGGCCATTACGACAAGCTCAGCATTCGCCGTGACATTGCCGATGCCGCTGCTAGATCGGGTCATAAAACGCCTCAAATCCAATGTACCCATCGCGGACGAGCCGCGACGGGGAATTATGCACCGAATCACCGCCGGCGAAATAGCTTCTGAACCCGCAGATCTCTTCATTGCGAGTCCGACCGCCTCTGGCGCGCCCCCGCAGGCCTATGATTGAATCGTAATTGCCAGCGGCCTGCGCCCTACATCCAGCCGGCCGCACAAGGAGACAAACGATGGCCAATGCTCTGCTCCCACCCGACGAGCGCAACCTGACCCCCGACCAGGTAGAGAAGCTCGATGCGCGCCGCGATTTCGGACACGCCCTGCTGGTCATTGCCGGTCAATTCAGCGTCATCGCCGTCGTCCTGCTGCTCTGGGTCGGCCAGGACCTCACCTACTCGCCGGGGTGGGAACACCCCATGGCTTACTACTTCATCCTCTGCCTCATCGCCATCGCCGTGCTCGGCATTACTGGCCTCGTCCTTCGCCGCGGCACCCCGCGCCTCGACTGAGCGAGAGTGGGCTTATCAGGCTGCTTGAAGGGCGCAAGCTACAGCCTGGGTGGGGGTTGCAAGCTTCAGCCTGCGTGAAGGGTGCGGGCTTCAACCCGTACGGTCAATCGCTCAGATTTTGATCTGCTTTAGCCCTTGATGGCCCTTCGTTCATCGCTCTTCGCTATTCTTCAGCAGCGCGTCGATGCCTCAGCACATCGATTTGCGCGCAAGCCAATCGATCTTTCCGTATTTCATCGACTTGAATCGTGAACTTGTGCTTAGTCGGCAGATCTCACTCCACGCAAATTCCATCAAAACGGTATAGCCTAGAGGTTGCCGATGGCCGCTGCTTCCCTGCAACCGACAATCCGGCCAACCGAAGCCGCCCGGCTCACCGACAGCCATGGCCGGGTGATCCACGACCTGCGCGTCTCCATCACCGACCGCTGCAACTACAAATGCGTTTACTGCCGCACCGGCGAAGTCGGCCCGCAGTATCCCGAGCTCAAAATCGAAGAGTACCTGCGCCTGATTGAGCTTTTCGTCGGCCTGGGCATTACCAAGGTCCGTCTCACTGGCGGAGAGCCCTTGCTGCGCCGCGGCCTCATCGAGATGGTCCGTGAGCTGGCCCGCCTGCGCAACCTTGACGGCGAGCCTCTCGACCTCGCCCTCACCACCAACGGCCATCTGCTCGATTCGTTGGCTGCGCCGCTCAAAGCCGCCGGCCTCAACCGCGTCACCGTCAGCATGGATGCCGTCGACGAGCGCATCTTCGAGCGCATCACCCGCGTTCCCGGCAGCTTCCAGGCGGTGCTCGCCGGGGTCCGCGCCGCGCGCGCCGCCGGCCTCACGCCCCTCAAGATCAACTGCGTCCTGCTGCGCGGCTTCAACGACGACCAGATCGAAGGCTTCGCCCGCTTTGCGCGCGAAGAAGACGTCGTCGTCCGCTTCATCGAATTCATGCCCCTCGAAGAAGGCCGCCTCTGGTCGCCCGAGATCGTTGTTCCATTGAACGAAATCGTGGCTCGACTCAACGGCAAATTGACGCTCATGCCGCTCGCGCCGCGCGAGGCCAGCGAGACCGCGCGCCGCTACACCTTCGCCGACGGCCGTGGCGAAATCGGCATCATTGCCCCTGTAAGCCAGGCCTTCTGTGGAGCCTGCAGCCGCGTCCGCCTCACCTCCGACGGCAAAATCCGCACCTGTCTCTTCTCCCAGGTCGAGCACGACCTCTACGGCCGCCTGTGCGCCGGCGAATCGGCCGAAAACCTCCGCACCTACGTCGTCCGCACCATCCAAGGCAAGGAAGCCCGCCATCACATCGGCGAATCCGGCTTCCTCAAACCCTCCCGCTCCATGGTCCACATCGGCGGCTAATCTCGTTGCCCGAAACTGCCGATAGTAGGCGTCCGCGCCCCCGGACGCAAGCAAACTTCCCTGCCCGCAGCCGGCGCGACCCTCATTATGTTGTCGAGCCCTCCGCTCCGTGTGACAGAATGCTGGAAAGACTTCTCCATTCCGGCATTTTTCGGAATACCGTGGACTCTACAGGCTGTAGGCCGGGCCGCTGCTGCCGCCGCCCCATGGATCGGCTCCTCTTCGTGGGGTGCCATTCCTCCGGGCCGCGCCGGCTGGGGCACAAAAGAATCAATTTCCAGCGTTTCGAACCATGCTAAAGGGCGCCGGATGACGCACGACAACGAAAGCCGCATCCCCCTCAACGACCTGCTCGTCTTTCACCAGCTGGCGCGCTCGCTCACCTCGAGCTTCGACCTCGATACCATCCTGCGCACCATCCTGGAGCAGATGGAGCGGTTCATCCAGGCGGAGCTGTGGACGCTGCTGATGGTCGACCCCGCCACGCAGGATCTCTACTACGCCGTTGCCGCCGGCGGCCAGGAGAAGGCGCTTCGCGATCTGCGCGTGAAGATCGGCGAAGGCGTGGCCGGCTGGGTGGTCGAACACGGCGAGACGCTCATCGTTCCCGAAGCCGAATTCGATCCCCGCGCCACGCATTCAGGCCGCGCCACCAAGCGCAATGTCCGCTCTGTCATCGCCCTGCCCCTACGTGGACGCAAAGGCACTTGCGGCGCCATCGAGATCTTCAATCCCAGCGCCGACCAGCTCAGCGACTACACCATCGCCTTCCTGCATCTGCTCGCTGAATACGCCGCCATCGCCATCGAGAACTCCAACGACGTTGCCAGCATCCAGCGCCTCACCATCACCGACGACACCACCGGCCTCTACAACGTCCGCCATCTCTACGAAGTGCTGGGCCAGGAGCTCGACCGCTCCATGCGCCTCGGCCAGCCGCTCAGCCTCGCCTTCCTCGACCTCGACCGCTTCAAGCTGGTCAACGACGCGCACGGCCATCTCATCGGCAGCGAGCTGCTCGCGCGCAGCGGCCAGCGCCTTAGGGAGCTGAGCCGCGAGCGCGACTTCTGCTTCCGCTACGGCGGCGACGAGTTCGTAATTCTCATGCCCGACACGTGCGCGTCCACCGCGCACACGCTGGCCTCGAAAACGCTGCACGCCCTCATGGAGACGCGCTTCCTCATGAAGAACGGCCTGCACCTGAGCGTAAGCGCCAGCGTCGGCGTGGCCACAAGCCCCGGCGACGGCAACACCGTCCACGCCATCATCGGCGCCGCCGATACGCGCATGTACCAGGTAAAAAACAGCGGCCGCGGCCAGGTGAATGTGGCGTAAGAGCCGCTCTGAATTCGCTAACCGGCTAACCCGCGTTCTCGCGAAGCGAGGCTGGCCTGCCGCCGTTTTCATTCACGCACGCACCGTCCGCACAAAAATGCGATTCACGAAGCTGCCGCATCACTTCATCGCCTCAATCGGATTCACCTTCATCGTCCGCCGCGCGGCCAGATAACTGGCCGTCAACGCGATCGTCAAAAACACCACCGGCGCCAGCACAAACGTCGTCAAATCGCGCGCGCCAACGTGGTACAGCAAACTCGCCACCAACCCCGTGAGCAGAAACGCAGCAGTTAGCCCCGCCGCAATTCCGGCCATCGTCAGCGCCAGCCCCTGCCGCAGGACCAGCCGCAGAATATCCGCGCGCTCCGCTCCCAGCGCCAGCCGGATGCCGAACTCCTGCTCGCGCTGCGCCACCGTAAACGACAGCACGCCGTAGATCCCCACGATCGCCAGCAAGAGCGCCGTCACGGAAAACGCGCCCGCCAGCAGCATAATGAACCGCGGCTGCGCGCGCGAGCTGTCCATCAGCTCCTCGACCGTCTTGATCCCCGTCACTGGCTGCTCGCGGTCCACTGCCGCAATCTGCGCCTTCACCGCCGCAATCGCCTCCCGTGGCGCCATCGCAGTCCGCACCAGCAAGTTCATCTCGCCCCACGGCAACTGCGCATACGGGACATAAATCTGCGCCTGCGTCTCCTGCTCCAGCCCCTGGTTCTTGATATCGGCGGCCACGCCCACAACTTCGGTCTGCGCCGGGCCGCGACCCACAAGAATGTGTCTTCCCACCGCGCTTTCATTGGGCCAGAACTCGCGCGCGAAGCTCTCGTTCACGATCGCCACCCTCGGCGTCTGCGCGTTGTCCCCTGCGGTAAACTCGCGGCCGCTATGCAGCGGCACGCGCATGGTCGCAAACCACTGCGGGCTCACTGCCTCAATATCGATAAACGGCTGCTGCGCTAGCGGAACCTCGGCCTGCCCCTCCGGCAGCATCGGCGTGATGCGGATGTAACTCAGCGGCAATGCAGCCGAAATTGCGGCGCTGCGCACCCCGGGCAGCTCCGAGACCCGCCGCAGCACGTCGTCAAAGAATCCGATCTGCTGATCCGGCTTCGAATACTTCACGGTCGAAAGCGAAACATTCATCGTGAGCACGTTGCTTGCGTCGAACCCGGGATCGACCTGCAGCAGGCGCATAAAGCTGCGCAGCAAGAGTCCGCCGCCGATAAGCAGCAACAGCGACAGAGCCACCTGGCTCACCACCAGCGCGCTTTGCATTCGTGCCCGCGAGCGCCCCACCGATGCCCCTCGGCCTTCATCGCGCAGCGTCGCATTCGGCTCCACGCGCGCAAGCTGCAAAGCCGGAGCCACTCCGAACGCAATCCCCGCAAACACCGACGCCGCCAGCGTGAACAGCAGCACACGCCCATCCACGTTGATGGGAATACCCTGCGGAAGCTGCGCCGCGCCCCATTCGGCCAGCGCCGGAGTCGCAATCCAGCTCAGCCCCGCACCCACCACTCCGGCGATCAGCGCCAGCATCATGCTCTCGACCAATAGCTGCTGAAAGATTGTCGCGCGGCTCGCGCCCAGCGCTGCGCGCACCGCAATCTCTTTTCTCCGGCTAAGCGCACGCGAAAGCAGGAGGCTGGCCACATTGGCGCAGGCAATCAGCAGCACCAGCCCCACCGCCCCGCTCAGTACCGACAGCTTGGCGCGGACATTGCCCACAACTTGTTGGCGCAGGTCCTCGGCCGTCCACTCCACTCCGGCATCGGCATCGGGCGCGGCCGGGTTTTCCCTCGTGTAGCGCCGGTTCAACACCGCCAGCTCATCGTCAGCGCGCGACATCGAAACTCCGGGCCGCAGCCTCGCCACCAGGTCCAGATAACCCACTCCCGTGCGCAGCCGCTGCGGGCTCATCAGCGAGTACTCGAAGTAGCGCGGCGTCCAAACATCCGCCGGCTCCATGAAAGGAAACCGCGCATCGGGCGGCAGCACACCCACAACCGTCTGCGCCCTGGAATCGAGTGTGACCGTCTTGCCTACAATATCCGGATCGCCATGAAACCGGCTCCGCCACAGCGCATCGCTCAGCATCACCACCAGCTTGCCTTCGGGACGGCCCTCACCTTCGTTGAACACCCGCCCCAGCTCTGGCCGCACGCCGAACACGCTGAAAAAACTCGGCGACACGCGCGCCACCGCCGCCTGCATCGGCTCGCCCGCGCCGGTAAGGTTGAGTGTGTCGCTCGCCCACACCGCCACGGCTTGAAACGAGCGGCCCTGGTCGCGCAGCAACTCATACCGCAGCAGCGTGCCGCCATGAATTTTGGCTTTGTCCTTCGCGACCAGGTGTACGAGTTGTTGCGGGTCGGGGTACGGGAACGGCCGCAGCAGCAGCGCGTCGGTTACGGTGAAGATGGCCGCATTCGCGCCGATACCGAGCACCAGGATCAGAATTGTCGCCAGCGTGAATCCGGGGCTCTTGGCCATCATCCGCACGCCGAATCGAAGGTTGCGAAGCAGTGACTGCATAGTGGTGCCGATCATAAGTTGTCCTCGCCGGCGAGTTTCTCCAACTGCTTCCGCCAGTCCAGCGACTCGACAAAGCTGCGCGACTCGCGCCACCCCGGCTCCACAATCACGCGCAGCTCCAGATACACCCGCGTCCCCAGCAGCGATTCGATCTGCTTGCGCGCGCCCGTGCCTATCTCCTTCAGCTTCGCGCCGCCCTTGCCGATCAAGATTGCCTTCTGCCCATCGCGCTCGCAATAAATCGCCGCGGCAATGCGCGTCAAAGGCAACTTCGCTGGCACGTTCTTTTTCTCTTTCCGTTGCTCAGGCTCGGGCTCCTCAAACCGCTCAATCACCACCGCCGAAGCGTAGGGAACCTCCTCGCCCGTGTCGACCAGGATCCGCTCCCGAATCAGCTCCGCCACCATGAAGCGCATTGGCTGATCGGTGTACTGATCCGGCGGATAGAACCGCTCGCCCCGCGGCAGCGCGGTCACAATCTTGCGCACCAGCAAATCCAGCCCATCGCGCTTGCGCGCGCTCACCGGAACCACCTCGGCAAAGTTGTACCGCTGGCGCAGCGATTCGATCATCGGCAATAACTGCTCCTTGCGCACCAGATCGATCTTCGTCACCACCAGAAACACCGGGCACTCCAGGTCTCGAATCAGCCCAAACAGAAACTCATCCTCGCTCGACCAATCCGGGCGTTTCCCACGCGCCCCGTGCCCCATCCTTTCCGCGTTTTGTGCGGAAAGGGTGGGAGCCCTCAATCCTTTGTCCTGGCCCTCGGAACCGGGTGCCCCGGAGCCTCCTGAGCGAGTGAAGCGAGCCGAAGGACCCGCATTACCAGCCTTGTCGAAGGATCCCGATTTTGGGACCTGGGAACCCTCAACGTCTATCTTCCCCAGACCCACCCTCCGCGTAGCATCCATCAGCACCAGCACCACATCCCGCGTCGCCAGCGCCTCATGCACCTCCTGCAGCATGCGCCGATCCAACTGCGACGCCGGCTTGTGCACCCCAGGAGTATCCACAAACACAATCTGCGCGGCCGGGTGCGCACCCTTTCGCGCCGGAACCTCCACGACCCCGGCAATGCGGTTGCGCGTAGTTTGCGGCTTGGCGGTGACAATCGCCACCTTCTCGCCCGTCAGCGCATTCAGCAGCGTGCTTTTGCCGGCGTTCGGCCGCCCCAGTATGGCCACAAATCCCGATCGCAAGATCTCTACCCCTTGGGCCTTAAACGGCCGTCGTCTCTCACACCAGATTTACACAAATCGTCTCCGCGCGCCTGTTCCCAAATCCAATTGCGCCTGCACTGGTTCTCCGATATGCTCAACCGCACCAGCTCTCCGGCCCTGCCGCCACGCAGCGCGCCAGGACGAGCACTCCAAACTCCGATCCCAGGAGTCACTCCCATGGCCCCGGAAGCACCAGGCAATCTCGTCGTCATCGATTCGCGATTTCAGGACGGCGAACTTGCCGGATATGTCGAAAGGGTCGATTATTCTCCCGACAAAATGGGAGAAATAGAAGCTGCTGGGAGGTGGTTCTGGGTTTTGTGGAACGAACAGCCGAAGGGTCCGGAATACAGGCCGCTCGGTGGCGGCGCTGTCTATGTCAACGAAGGCGAGCTTCCATCCGGGTATGAGTTCGCGGCGAAGAGCCCTATTCTGCTCGACTCCTTAGGCAATGGCACCTATGCCATGCGCGATGTGGCGCAGGGCGCGGGAATCATGCTGGTTCTTATTTTGCCCGAAGGTTATACGTTTGCCGATCCCGCTCCAATGCCGAAGAGCGCAAAGATCGTAAAGAAAAGGCGCCTGGCCACTTACTGGAAACCACTGGGAAGCTACGGCACTGGAGTGAGGATCTCATGGCAGCTCAGGAGATTCGATGGAGACTTGAGAGCGGAAAGAGATCGCATCAACGCTGACATCCATCGATCCAGCGATGTTCCTGACAATCCAGGCGTTTTTATCGGGAAGCCGCCGGCAAAGGAGAACACAGCTCCGAACTCGCGCAACCCGTGGATATCCGGCTCGTTCTATTTGGCCGCGTTTGCCATCGTCCTGGCCATACTGCTCGCCGCCGCGCGAACCATTCCTCTCTGGGCCTTGCCAATCGTCATCGCTGGCGCGCTTTGCGCGGTGAGCGTCATTGGCGCATTGCAATTGAAGCAGGACAGAGGGATCTCCGACAAAAGCTTCCTCGCTCTGATGGGCCTGGCATTCAAGCAGGTACCTTTCCTGGCGCGGATGTCGCGCAAAGAGAGGGACTGATCGCAGGTCTTTCATCACCACAAGCGCGTCGCTGTCCCGGCCATGCCATTTCCACTTCCCCCGCCCCATGCCGTAGACTTCTCAGAACAGGATGCAATCCCTGATCGATAATCTCGCCAAGCTGCAGGCCGTCGAGCTGGAGCGCGCCCGCCTCACTCAAGCCGCGCGCCAGCTC
>JBAUBR010000186.1:0-8378 GCA_049676965.1 Occallatibacter sp. | reverse complement strand
AACTTGATCGACAATTGTTTGCACCTCTTCTCCGTCAGTCATCAGTCCTTGAACTTCGAGACCTGACTGGGTTGCTTGTTCCATTGCACCGTTCTGCAACTCACGGTAATAGTTCCTCAGATCATCGAGTAGGATCTGCCGCCCGTTGGGTACTCGCGCGTCGGTAATCATCGCCATGTAGAAGGGCAGCGATTCGCACACGGTGAGAAGGAGCAGCCGTGATTTGAGTTGTTTTGCCAGCTCTATCGCAATTTGAAGAGCATGTTTTGCTTGAGGCGACTCGTCAAATGCCACCATGATTCGTTCGAACATATGACCTCTCAATTGAGACCCGTCATCGATACCTTGGCTTATTCTTGTTGACGCGGAATCTTTCGAATACTCATCGAATAACTCCCGCTTCCAGGACACAGCTTCAGTCGGTCCCCCTGCGCGAAACAATGGATATCAAGCGTGTTATAACAACTCTCGATCACTTCTACGGGTTGGCTACACGCTGGGCAGATTCCCTTCACGCTTCATCCTGTTTCGTATCAGGGTAATGAATTGTTTGAGCCATCGAATCAGCCTACTTCGCCGTGTTGAGCAAATAGCAGGCAGCTCAGCTTTCTAGCCCCATAGTTCGAGTGTGGCCTGTAACCAATCATCCAAATCATGCCCGTGATTGCCACCGCGCGCGAGGTAAATCTCAAACGCGCGCAGACGAATTAGGTCTTCAGACGTAGCTGAGTTTTCTGCACCCACGGGGCTGCCGGGGTCGACTTCGCCCAACGACTTGATTTCCGGTTTGCTTATTGGTTCGCACGTTACTCTCATGTCCATTTCTCCTCTGTTTCTTAGAAAATCAACCAGCTTCTTATCCACGCAGTGAGTGATATCGACTGGAGTGGGCGCTCTCAGCTCGCAGGACGTTCTGTTAGGAAGGTCCCTTCCCGTAATTCAGTAAATGCCTCCTGCAACTCTTTTTGCGTATTCATGACAATCGGTCCATACCATGCAACCGGTTCCTCCAACGGCTTCCCTGAGACCAGCAGAAAGCGAACCCCATCGTCCCCCGCTTGAACGGTCACCTCGTCCCCGCTGTCGAACAGGATCAATGAGCGATTGTCTGCCTCGGTTGGTGGTGTAGTATCCAACCATTTCACCGGCTCGGTGGGCACCGCGAGCGGGCCGGAAGCATTGCAGAACTTGCCTGTACCACCGAAAACGTATGCGAAGGCGTGACGCACGGTCTCCACGGGAATTGTCTTGCGCTTGCCGGGGGGCACTGAAATGTCAAGGTAGGTCGGATCCGCGGCAACTCCTTCGACGGGACCTTTTTTGCCCCAGAATTCACCGCAAACGACGCGCGCATGTGTTCCGTCGTCATCAGTAACTTCAGGGATCTCAGCCGCCTTAATTTCCTGATAGCGCGGCGCTGTCATCTTGAGCGATTGGGGAAGGTTCCCCCACAGTTGAAACCCATGCATACGGCCCGTAACATCGCCCTTAGGCATTTCCTGGTGGATGATTCCACTGCCCGCTGTCATCCATTGGACGTCACCGGCGGCAATCGTCCCACGATTACCCCGGCTATCTCCATGTTCCACAGTGCCGGCGAGGACGTAGCTGATGGTTTCGATGCCGCGGTGAGGGTGCCAAGGAAAACCGGCTATATAGTCCTCCGGGACTTCGTTTCGAAGATCATCGAGCAGCAGGAAGGGATCAAACTCGGAAGTACTTCCGAAACCGAATGCCCGCTGAAGGCGCACCCCTGCGCCCTCCAATGTTGGCTTTGATTTAATGTGCTTTGAGACCGGTCGAATGGACATGCCGCCTCCTTCAGATTTGTGGCTGGACAGCGGTTGGGAAGTAGTACGGTTGGTCAAGATCACTGAGCAATCCCGACTGCTTCGGCTTCCATTCCAGCCGTTCTCGAGTCCACTGGCTGGACGTCGGAACACCACCCGTCGCGAACTGCGTGAACCAACCGAAATGATCCCTCGCTTCTGCGAGAGTCTTGCCAACGACCGGCAGCTGCATACGGCGACCGATTACAGAAGCGATCTCTCGTAACGGTATTCCTTCGTCTGCTACTGCGTGATATCGGGCTCCCGCTTCGCCCTTTTCAAGGGCGAGCCGGTAGACGACAGCGGCATCCAGGCGGTGCACGGCGGGCCAGCAGTTGAGGCCTTCGTCCACATAGGCTGAGACGCCTTTCTCCCGCGCAAGGTTGATGAGGAACGGCACAAAGGCATGATCTCCGTCGCCGTGCACCGAGTGCGGAAGACGCACCACCGATACCCGCACGCCACGTGCCAATACCACCGCAGCCGCTGCTTCTGAAGCACGCGGATATGAGGCGGATGCAGGGAGAGCAGGATCCTTCTCGGTAGCGATACGCCCCCGAACTGCGAGCATTAGCCCGGAGGTCACAAGAAGCGGTCGCTCGGATCCTTCAAGTGCGGAGCCGAGAGCCTCGATGGCGTGCTTGTCAATCTGGCAGCTTTCTGCGAACTTCGAGAAGTCGTGAATGAAACCCGCGTGAATTACGCCGTCGGAATTCGCTGCTCCGCTGCGCAGGCTATCAAAGTCTTGGAGCGACCCAAGCTGTACATCGGCTCCTGCCCCAGCAAGCGATTTTGCAGCCTTATCTGAACGCGCCAACCCCACAACTTGATGCCCTGCGTCGATCAACTCGCGCACAACCGCGGAACCTACGAATCCTGTTGCACCTGTAACAAAAACACGCATGTTAAGGCTCCTTCTCTTGTGTACCGATTGAGTTCAAAAAGCGAACAGTTCCAACTACCACGCCATCGATTCCAACCTGGCAATACGCCCTAGTGCCATCAGTCCTGAAGCCCGAGACGGAACAGGTCGTTGCTCGTCCTCCAAAACACTTTCTCGCGTCCGGCTGTATCAGGAACGACGTCATTGACGATGTCGACATGTTCCTTCACGCCATATGGCACCGGGCCATAGTCCGTACCGAAGACGACCCGGTCGATGCCGCACATCTCGATTGCGGCTCTCACACCGATCGGGTTGAAGCCCATTGTGTCGACAAAGATATTCGTTTTGAAGTAATCGGAAGGTTTGCGCTTGTTCTTGTCCACCTTGTCGACGGGCGGATTGTCGATTCCGTTGTAATTCAAGTGCCAGTTGAAATCGAGGCGACCCAGGATAGAAGCCAAGTCGCCGCCCATGTGGACAACCAATACCTTGAGCTTGGGATACTTATCGAAGACGCCCGCGTAGATCATTCGACAACATGTAACTGTTGAGTCGAATGGCCTGCCGATCGCCTCATTCAGGCGATACTGCATGAGGGCCTCATGGCCAATCGCCAGCATGGGCGGGTGGATGTGCACCAGCAGATCGTTCGCCACAGCATACTCCCACAGCCACTCGGCCTTTGGGCTGTCAAGAAAAACGCGCTGTGCGCCATCGCCGTAGCTCGAAGCGACGGCAATGGCTTTTGCGCCATGCTGCTTGAGCATCGGGTCGATCACATCGCGCGACGTTTCTTCAAGAGCGTGGGCATTGGCCAGCAGATCGAATTCCCCGGGATACTGATCTCGAATCTCCAGGAATTCGTCGTTCATGAATTTGAGCGTATCCACAGTGTTTGTTTCGAGAATCTGTCTGGCAACCCATTCCACCTCGCCTCCAGCGCTGGCAATACTTCTGGTGACTCCGCCTTCACGCTGCATCGCCATCGAGTAGGCCAAATCCATAAACTCGCGGTACGTCATAATGTCGGCCGCATTCGTCTGCGGGAATGGCTTCTTCGGGTCATACACACCACGTTCCGCGAACTTGGCACTCAGCCTCGGTCCGATCGGATGACGATGGGTGTCAACAATATGGTGAGGTTTCATCGAATGCGAGTCAGACATTTGTTGCCTCCTGTGTTCTCGACGTGAAGAGGGTCTGTTGAAAATTGCTCTTCGAGCGAAGTCTTAGCGATGCCGTGCTACAAACGGAAAAGGTTCTCGACGCTTGGCGAAAGGCTCATGCCGTGTGGCTGTCAAACCAGGCCAGCATCGGTTCAGGACGTCTTTGGAACTCGAGGTAGCCGTCCCATCGGGCCGTCGTGCCCTCAATCCACTGCAGCTTCTTGTCGGCCACGGGAAGGTTGTCGTAAATCGTCTGGACGTCGCTAGGATCCGTGAGGACGTCGCCTCGAACCTGGTATAGGAACGTCGGTACGCGGACGTTCTTCGCCCACTCCTGCGGAACTCGCTGGTCGAGCCCGACGCTCGTACGCAAGCGAAGGAGGGCGTCGAAGTCGTCCAGACGGCGGCCGAGGCCAATCAGAGCGAGACGACGTTCGACGATGTACCTCGGCGTGACCGGCTGCGGCGACACGAGGCAGCGCACTCCATCGAACGCCGCAGGAAAGCGCGTCATCGCGGCGAGCGTAGAGACGCAGCCCATGCACCGGCTAAACAGCCCGATCGTCATGTCGGAGGTATCGGACCGCGTCCGCGCATACTCGAGCGAGCCGACAACGTCACGGCTTTCGGTGAATCCGTGTGTCACGACCCCACCGTTGGCTGCATTGCTGAGTCCATGATTGCGAATGTCGTAGGTGAGGACGTTGTATCCTGCGTCGTGCAGGATCTTGTAGTCGGGCACCAGATCCACTTCGAATCCGTTCCCGCTAGCCGCCCAGTCTGCGTGCCAAGGCTGCAGGTGGGTGGGAATGCCCGATCTGCTGAAGCCGACGGGGTGGTTGGCGATGATCAGCTTGTTCGATCCGGGCGCGGGAATGAACCATCCTTCGAGGGGCACACCGTCACGGGCCGGGAATGTGATGTCTTCGTAGTCGAGACCGTGCTCCGACGGTGAATGAAGGACCGGCGATCGTCGCGGCGAGCTAAACCCGTCGACGAAACGCTGCAGCACCTCGTCACTCTGCTTCTGAATCAATTCGGTCTTTTGTAGTACGCCGGTCATTTGTGAACTCCTTTCCTTGGAGGGGTACGTTACCTCCTGCGCATTCGACGTGAAAAGGTCTCTTCAAAAAAACCTAGTTGAAAAGGCCTCTTCGAGTACGAGGTCTTAGGAATCCCACGTTACAAACGAAAGAGGTTCTCTGCATTGAGGTGGGCGATCTTCTCCTTGTCCTCCTCGCTAATAGGAAGGTCTTCGAGAAAACGCCGCGCACCCGTTAATGTCAAGTACGGATAGTCCACTGCATAGAGAATTCGATCCGAACCAAGCACCTTATCGATGAACTCGAAGTGCGGCAGGTTCAGCATGCCGCTCGGCGTGACATATACATGTGTCTTGTATATCTCCGAGATCGTGCGAGAGAACCCCGTCGCCTCCCGGGGGATCGTGTCGTCAAGCCGTTGCAGATAGAAAGGCACCATCTCGCCCCAGTGTCCGCTGATCACCCGCAGATCTGGATATTTGTCGAACTTTCCAGAGAGGATCAAGCGGAGCACCTGGATGCCGGCTTCGTTGTGCCAGCCCCAGCCGAACATTGACAGGCGTGCGCTCACTTCCTGATCGAAACCGTCGTAATAATGGTTCTGAACTTCTGGTACAGGAACGCCGGGATGGACGTAGAGCGGCGCCTTCAGTTCATTCAGTTTTGCCAATATGGGCTCATGGCGCTCGTCATCTAGAAAGTCCTCTCCGGGCCGTCCTACGAGCAGTGTCGCGTGCAGATTTAACTCTTTTACGGCACGCTCCAGTTCTCTTGCCGCTGCTTCTGGGTATTGCCAAGGCAATGTAGCCATACCCCCCAATCGAGTAGGGTTCTTCCGCACCGCCTCTGCGAGCCGATCATTAGCGGCCTGTACCAAGGCAACGACTCGTCCGCTTGGGACGAGTTGTGGTGAGTTGCTGTACGACACAATCTGTATATCGATGCCGTGCTCGTCCATGGCGGTGATTCGGCCGGAACCGAAATCGGACGCCAATTTCATCGCTGCATTCGGCGATACAAGGTGCGGGCGATCGTCGTGGAACTCGCCGGGCCTATCCTCGACGCGGCTACCCCATGCCACCATGTACGACGCCTCATTGAGTTGCCACATCCTGGCGGCCTCTGCGACGTCGGCGGCCACCGCATGCTCTTCAATGCAGATGATCTTCACGGGTACGCCTCCTACGGAAAGTTCGATTGCCGCGTCCAATTCATCGCACTTCCTCCAGCGGAGCGTAGTCCTGCGTGATCTGCTTGTATTCCAGGAAGTCTTCCAGACAATCCATGCCTCCCAGCCGGCCGATCCCGCTCGATTTGAATCCACCCTCTTCGAACTCCATTTGGAGGTTCGCCCAGCTATTAACCGAAATGAGGCCGGCATCCAGGCGGCGCGATATTCGAATGGGACGATCGGCGTCGCGAGACCAGACGCAGGCGCTGAGTCCATACATGGTGTCGTTCGCCAGGCTCACCGCTTCATCGTCGGTGTCAAAGCTCTGCAATGTGAGTACCGGCCCGAAGACCTCGTCCTGCACGATAGGCAAGGAAGAGTCGGCCACCTCAAGCAAAGTCGGGCGATAGAAGGCTCCGCCTGCGAGGGCCGGATCGGTGGATGGTCCGCCGCGTACAAGCACCTTAGCGCCTGCCGCTATCGCATCGTTCACCAGGCCATCGACCCGAGTGACATTCGACTTGCTGATGAGCGGTCCAATGTCGCTGGCGGGATCGGAAGCGGGCCCGGGCTTTACCTTTTCCAGGCGGTCGGAAAGCCGGCGGCGAACGTCATCCACAATCGAGCGCTCTACCAGCAACCGGCTACCAGTCATGCAGAACTGGCCTGCGAAAGTAGTGAGCGCCTTTTCGATGACCGGCAGCGCGTTATCGAGATTGGCATCGGCAAATACGAGATGCGGGGTCTTTCCGCCCAGTTCAAGTCCGACACGCTTGAAGTTCACCGCTGCGGCTCGTGCAATCTCCTTGCCGACCTTTGTGCTGCCCGTGAAACTGATCACCGGTACTTTGGGAGAGGCGACGAGCAGCCTCGACCCTTCACTGCCGCTCTCGATGAAGAAGTTCACGACACCTTTAGGTATTTCCGGTACTTCAGCGCAGAAGCTAGCAAGGAGTGCCGCTGTTTGTGCAGCTGGGCTCCCGAGTTTGACGATCGACGTGCATCCCGACGCCATCGCCGGCGCCAGCGCGCGGATGGTCAGGTATCCCGGTGAATTCCATGGGATCATGAGGCCAGCCACGCCCATTGGTTGACGGATGCACATCGATTGCTTGCCGGGAACTGGATCAAGCACGCGTCCAAATATCTGTGCGGCCAGACCGGCGGCAAATCGCAACGACCGAGGAATGTACGCAGCCTCGTACGTCGCTTCAGCCTTGAGCTTTCCATTTTCCAGGCACAGCGTGTCGATCACCTCATTGAGCCGCGAGGCAAAGACATCTGCGAGATGGCTTAACGCAGTCGCGCGCGCCATGCCGTCTCTGCGCCAGTTGCCGTCGTGAAAGGCGGCATAGGCTGCATCGACAGCAGCCTGCGCGGCCGCCTCGCCGCCGTCAAAGTAGGAGCCAATCGGCTTGCCGTCAGCCGGGTTGATGCTGGGGAATTCGTGACCAATCGCCTGCCACTCCCCGTTGATCCAATGCTTTGCAGTTCTGTGCATGCGAGCTCCTTCGCGAAACATTCCCTGATTCATGCGGGCTTGGACAGATATCCCGAAGTGACGCGCTTAAGCAGACGGGAGAGAAACCGAATTCTCATCGAGGCTTCGCGGTTGTCCAAGTCCTTCCGGCCCGACTCCACTGCCGAACCCGCTGTGCTTGAGTTACCTCGATTCCAAACAAGCTCTAACCCGTTCCAGAAGCACTGCCCGGTCAAAAGGCTTTTCCAGAAACGCTACCGCTCCAGCTTCCATAGCGCGGATGCGTATGTTCTCGTCGCCGTGCGCGGTGATAAAGATAGTAGGAATTTGATAACCCTCCTCACTCAAGCGTGAGTGCAGATCGAGGCCCGACATTCCCGGCATGCGAATGTCAGCAACGAGGCAGCGGACATCTTGCAAACGGTCTGAACTGAGAAGCGCCTCGGCCGACGCGAATGTGGCAACAATGCGTCCTGACGTTCTCAGCAATCGTTCCAATGCCATCCGGACCTCTTCTTCGTCATCAACGATAGCGATCACAGGCGCCCCGCCAGGAAAGTTAACAGAGCGTGATGTCACACCGGGCCGTCATCGCTCAGAGGGAGGTCCTGACCGCTGACAAAATTCGCAGGGTCGCTCGCCTGCCTCCTGGATTCTTATATTGCAACGAACTCTATGCAACGAGCCCGGACCTAGGTCTTCCTTTTATTGATGCACTAAATCTCCTATTTCCACGCCTGTGCCAGCTCTTGCATCAGCGGCACGAACGGCATGTCGATGGCCTCATATACCGCTGGCGCGAG
>JBAUBR010000185.1:0-2817 GCA_049676965.1 Occallatibacter sp. | reverse complement strand
ATACCACTCTCACAGTTAGAGGCTATCGGCGTGGATGAATCAACCACACAGGCCATCGAAGACTGGCATTACTGGGTCGCCCAAGGCAACAGCTTCTGATTTACGCACCTCTGCCGAAAACACACGGCCTCGCGGAGCAATTGCTTCTGTTCTTGGCCGATGGCCTTGGGATCTGGCGAAACCAAAAGGACCGTTCCGCTGGTTGCCACTACCCGCAACCACTGGCGGCTCATGACCCAAGGCACATCCGGCGTAATCGCGACGCAGTCGGCGTCGACGGAGTAAAAAATCCTATGCTGCGGCCCGCGGAAGGCTAGCGTGTTTACGCCTGTCCGGCGGGTTCTTTCCCATTTCTTTCCGCTCACGTCGTCTCCAGTGCGAGACGCATCAAACAGACCGACCGAAAGATGGCCTACCGTATTGCACCCCAGGATGACCCTGTCTTGGCCGCAGGTTGTGCGGAGTTGTCGATAGAGAGCGGCCACAATCTCCGCATTGGTGTGCGCGCGGTCATTGAAATGCCAGTTGCCACGCGTCGGCGAAGCGCCCATCTGACTTCCCCATTGTCCGAACAACTCCCAGGTGGTGTAGTCATGCTTGATCAATTCAAAGCCCCACTCGCAAGCCTCGGCCGCGACAGATGCGACGGCATGAAGTGCTTCGGGAATGGTCGGATCGTAAGCTAGTGGCGCCTGCTCGTTTCGCGATCCGGTCCAGCGAGATTCCGGCAGCAGTAGATTCACAGGTGTGGTGGGTGCCGCCCGCAAAGGCCGAATCCATAAGCCCGGAATCACATTGCGATCGCGGATCCCGGATGCGAGCCTGGTGAGGCTTGGAAACCGGGAGGGATCCTGATAGCCATCGTCGATGACGGTGTACGGCTGAATCCCGCCGGCAGGCACAAGAGACGCCATGAGATCGGCGTCGCGCAGAATCCCCTCGTGCGTGTTTTGCCCGTAGGCGTAGTACCAGTCGTTGCTCCCGTAGATGACGTCGATCTGCTTGGCGCCTCGTCTGGTGGGCACGTTTGTGCTTCGAGCCATTGCACGGCAAAGGCGTCGCGCCACGGGGAAGGCGCTTTCCTCCAATTCACCTTTGCACTGCACGATGGTTGCTGCTTCCAGCTTACGGTTCCCGAGTGATACTCCGTTCCCCCCATTTCGCACATCAAGCCACATTGAGATCCCGCGCGCATCGATTTGCCAGAAGACGAATGAAGCTGCTCCGGTCTTAACGCCCATCCCGGAAGTTCGGCCCTCGGTGTGGAGCAGAGCGTACCACGGCAACACACGTTCCGCTTGTAGAGGCCTCCATTCGAGGTCACCATAGCTGCGCTCCCATGCATCGCCGAGTGCAAGAACATCTTCAGCAAGGTGGCGCTTCCATCGAAGGTGTATACGCTGGACAGGCACCGTGGGGGCATCGAGATAGACCACGGCCTGCTGTGCTCCTGCGGCAAATTCCACTGCGACGCTTGCGGCCTGGTTACCCCCCGTCCAGGTACTTCCTGTCTTCGAGAGCCCGTGACGCTCCAAATCTGAATCGCCGAGAAATGCAAAGACCATGTCGGGCTGCGCGAGGACTGGCAGATCGAGGTCATCGTGCGCGGCGCTCGACTGAACGCTCTTCGTTTGTTGAGCCGAAGAGATCGCAGGGACCAGCAATGCCGCAGCCGACGGCATAGTCTGCGGTACACTCCTGCGCGTAACTGTTTTCCTTATTTCAGGCATATCATCTCGGATAGTCGGTCCGGTGGGCGAGCGTTTGCAGGTCCCGTCGATGCGTGGTCATCAAAGGGGTTGTCTCCAATCTGAACAGGCCATCATAGCCTAACCCATCCGCGAGAGCGAAAGGGGTCGTTCCTGCAAATCGATCCGCCCACCTCGGCGAAGGTTCAGTCCTCGGTAAGAATCGCCTTCGCTCATCTACCTGGCTGGACTCCTGGAGCGAAAGCATACGCTTACCCTGGAGCCTTCGCCCAGAGGTAGCGGGTCCGTGGACACTAGCCGACATTTGTCAGGAGCTACCGCTGAGAACAGCTTCATCGCGTTGCAGACTCCACAGTCAGGCGGCCAAAGCCTGCAGATCAATCAGGTCTTGTGCGAAAGCAAACTTCGCACGCATTGCGCTATTCTGTTGCTCATGCTGCCCCGGCTTTTTGCAGAGTGCTTGCCAGGTTGACACTGAAGTAAGCTTCCAGATTCAATGCGCGAAGGAATGAAATGGGGATGCGTCGCTGGATTTTTCGCGACCACGCGGGGGTGCGGATCCCCTGGTTGCCGATTGCCGCGTTGCTGTGTTTTTCAGGGGCGCTCGCCGTGCGGCCGAATGCGAAGGCGCAGGACTTTAACGAAATCCTTTCAAGCAATCTCCACGACCTGAAAAGCAAGAATGCCTTTGTGCGCGCCCAGGCTGCGGAAAGCTTATGCAATAACTCCGGACCTGACTCACCAGACTACAACCGGGAGCAGACGCGGAAGGCAATTCCCGCATTGATCGAAGCGCTGAAGGACACCGACCCAACCGTGCGTTCGTACGCAGCTCTCGCCCTGGGAAATATCCCGAGGGACATGCGAGCTGCGGTTCCTGCTCTTATCGATGCACTTCAAGATAAGGACCGATCGGTTCGAGAAAATGCAATTCAATCTCTCGGGAGTATTGCCCAGATCCCTGAAATGGCCGTCCCTGCCCTAGCAGCCTGTGGTGAAAGTCTCGATACCTGCGCGAAAGAATTGTGAGGTATCCACAGGAGTCATTCGTAGGATGAGTTCATGGCGATGGGAACGCGCAAGGGTCGCGAGCGGCAAGAGGATTTGT
>JBAUBR010000184.1:0-6671 GCA_049676965.1 Occallatibacter sp. | reverse complement strand
ACAAATCCTCTTGCCGCTCGCGACCCTTGCGCGTTCCCATCGCCATGAACTCATCCTACGAATGACTCCTGTGGATACCTCACAATTCTTTCGCGCAGGTATCGAGACTTTCACCACAGGCTGTTAGCTGCTACCTGCAACAGCCAGTCGTTATCGCCGGCAAGCGGGCTGGCTTCAATGGCGATGGCGCCGACAACTCCGAGATGCCCAGTCAACGCTTCGTATCGCTCTGGCAGCGCGGGCTTGTAGAGCGCCGTGTCGCTCTTCTCCGGCCAGGGAACGCCACCGGGCCGCGTGGGATCGAAGAGGTGGATATGTGCGTCGATGATCGGAATCGGCGCAGCCGACGCGACCGCGCGCCGGCGCACGGCCAAAGCGCCGGCACTATACGCGGCAAGTTTGAGAACGTCGCGTCGTTGCATGGATGATCTTCCTTGCGTAGCGCGGCCGCTCAAGAGACTGTCCGGCTCGGCGCGGGTTCGATTCCAAATGAAGGCGTTCGCAAAAGAGCAGCAATGTCCGTATGGAAAGTAGCCGCAGGCGCGCCCAAGTGTCAAGGACTGAAGGTACGACGGCAAGCCTAACCCGATGAGCCCGATGCATTGCGGCTGGGACCTCCGCGGCGTTGATTCGCAGAGCACCCGCCGGGCCGCGCCTGCTTCCCGAAAATAAACGCCGTTTGCCGCCAAAGCCGTTTGCCCGATCTAAGAGCGGATCGCGACAAAGAGCAGAATAAAGCCGCACTGCCGTCGAAGCAGGCCGCAACTTAATGACCAATCAATTGCATTCTTTACCTCCGCGGGTTGTCTTGGATCGTCGTAGTTGCATCCAACCGTGAGAAGCGACTGACACCTTCCTCGCGAAGCGTGAGGTCTACTTAAGGTCTAAGGAGACAGTTTATGAAGAAACTTTTGACCCTATTGCTCGTCGCCGCATCGGCGGTCCCCGCGCTTGCAGCCGACGATCAGGCGAAACTGGATTCGCGGCTCGACGCGGCGCGAACCGCGATCGAACAGATCATGGCCACGCCCGACAAGTCCATCCCGGAGAGCATTGCGCGCAAGGCCTACTGCGTGGGCGTAGTGCCGGGAGTAGTGAAGGGCGCATTTATTTTTGGCGCGGAGTACGGCCAGGGTGTTGTGACCTGCCGCACGGCCCAGGGCTGGAGTGCGCCGGTATTCATCCGCTTGGCCGGTGGTTCGTTCGGCTTTCAGATTGGCGGCCAGGGCACCGACCTGGTGCTGGTCGCGATCGATCATAAAGGCTTCCAGGACATGCTGCAGGACAAGTTCAAGATCGGGGCCGACGCCTCGGCGGCCGCAGGGCCCGTGGGGCGCGACGCGCAGGCCTCAACCGATATCAGCATGAGGGCTGAGCTGCTTACCTGGTCGCGCAGCCGCGGAATCTTTGCCGGCATCGACTTGAATGGCGTTTCGGTCAGCCAGAATGCAGACGATACCGATACATTCTATGGCGGCGTGCACCACTTCGATTCCATCCTGCACGGCAACTTGCCGGCGCCCGAAGCAGCGCACCCGTTCCTTCACGCTATATCGCAGTACTTCGGCGCCGCGGAAGCCGCAAGCCGCTAAACGCTCGCACAATGCGGGGCCAAACCGGCCCCGCACCGGCCCTGATCCCGCTTGGTGAAACTGCATTGCGCGTTGCGCCGTAGGCGGCCGTGAAAGGGCAACAGGACAACACGCAGCAAACTCCACAGGGGCGCGAGCGGCGGAGAATACGCAGCCCGCGCCCTTCTCACTAACTTGCCGCGTGCGGCTTGATTAACTCGTCGAGATAGTCGGGTTTCTCATTCACGCGCTCCAGGTGCGGGTAGCGCGGGCCGCCGTGATAGTCGATGTTACATGTCCGGTAGTAATCGTCTACTACCACGAGTAAGGAGATTGGCTGCGAGTTATCTTTTGCATCTTTGATCGCGTCTTCGAGCAGATCCTCCCTGAACAAACGGCCATTCACGCCGACCACTTTCATTCCCGACGAGATCCCCGCTTCAAACGCGGGACTGCCGACAATCGAATCGTTCACAGTTCCGTCGCTGCCGACTTGCAGGCCAATGGAATAAACATCGCCGAAATTGCCGCGGCGGCCCTCCAACTTAGCCGGCTCGCCGCTGAACACCACTTTCCATCCGCTGTTCTCGATTCCGCCAACCGGAGCTTCGGCCGACGTGGAATCCAGCCGCTGGTCGAAGAATCCTGCCCAGTCGTATGGCGCGATCGCATTGAGAGCACTCACCAGTTCGTCGAAGGTATAAGTTTTCACTTCCGGGCCGTTGTTCGGGCCGCCATGAAATGCCTGGCAGAAATCGTCGATGGATTTCGCGCCGTGCGACTCGCGATGGATGATGGTGGCAACTTCGAGCCACAACAAATCGCCTTCGTCGTAGTAATCCGTTCCGCGGCGCCAGTTGACCCAGCCTCGTGCGAAACCGAGGCCGGGCTCTCCTACCGCGGTGTCGAGTAATGGGCGCCAGGTGCGTCCGGGGCGCCCGGGACCAAGCATAGCCGCGATGCTGGCCAGGTAGTCGTGATATTGCTGGGGCGTCCACAGGCCGCTGCGCGCGGCCAGCATGGGTCCGAGGTAGTCGGTCAGCCCTTCGTAGCCCCAAAGCAGGTCGGTTTCCATGGGCTGCTCGAAGTCCGGCGTGGTCAGGTCGGCCGGGCGGCGGAACTTGCCGTTCCACGAGTGAACAAACTCGTGCGACAGCAGCCCGCCCAGCGACATGCCCGAACTCGGCTCGAGCAGTGCGCGCTCGGGCAACCGGCTGTCATTCGACTCGTGGTGTTCCAGGCCGAAATGGGCTACATGATCGCTGAGCGTGAGCAGAAAATGATAGTCGCGATAATGGCGCGCACCGAAAAGTTTGCCCGACTCCGCGACCAGGTTGGTCATCTCCTTCTGGTTCGCCGCGCTCATGTTCAATGCATCTTCGCTGTCGGCCACCATGTCGATCTCGTGATGGATGGGCTCGCCGGGCGGCGTGAGATCGATGCTGCGGTAATACTCGCCGGTAATTACCGGCGAATCGACCAGGAGTTCCAATGAGATCGGCTTGAATGTGACCTGATTTCCCGATTGATGCTCGACGGGAAGCGGGGTGCCGAACTTCCATCCCTCCGGCATCGTAAGCCTTGCCGTGTAACTCAACTTCGCGGACGGGATATCTGCCGGATACAATACCACCTCATTCCATTCCAGAACCATCAGCTTGTCGGTTGCGGAGTAACCATCCGGCTCAATGAAGTCATAACTCGCGGTAAGTTTGCTTACGCCGTCGGGAATGTCCAGATGGAACGTGAAGATGTCGAGCAGGTCGCGCTTCCACGGGATCGTTTTTCCGTTGGCTTCGAATTTGAGACCGGTGAGGCTTGCAATCGGTCCATCGGGCCCGTGCTCGCCGGGGATCCACTTGGGATAGTAGAGAGTCAAAGGTCCCGGCTTGACCGGGATTTCGAGCCGGGCGCGCAGCAGCTTCTGCTGGGTTTTGGTTGCATCTACGGATAGCGAGAGCGATTCGTCGGCAAACGTGAAAGGCGCGGCCAGAACCAGGACCGGGATCAGGACCAGGGCGACGAGAATCAGCGAGCGGATGCGGCGCGATTCCATGCAATTGCTCCTTCTTGAAAGGGGTGAGAACTTACGTGTGCATCATAATCCCCAATGGCGGGCTTTTCGGGATGAAACGACTTTGAGGTGGGTCGACGCGGATGGGAATTGAAGGGAACGAGTTTCATAGGCTGCGGAAAAACTCGGTATTTCGCGTGGAATCGCTAGAGGGCGTCTTTCCGGAGCTGAAGCCCCTTCGATTCTGTCGGGCTCTTATGCGAGGGTTGAAACCCCCGCTTCCCTCCGTTGTCAAGACTGATAAACTGGCCGCACGGGGAGGCGCATCGGATTGGTCGAGCTGCTGCCATCTATCCTTTCGGCTGATTTCGCCCACCTGGCGGACCAGGTTGCCGCGGCCAGCCGCGGCGGCGCCGCGGCCATCCATGTCGATGTGATGGATGGGCATTTTGTGCCCAACATCACCCTCGGCCCGCCGGTAGTGAGGAGCCTGCGCAAGTTCACCGACCTGCCGCTCGACTGCCACCTGATGATCGAGAACGCCAACGACTACATTCCCGCGTTTGCCGAGGCCGGCGCCAACTGGGTGAGCGTGCACTATGAGGCCTGCACGCACCTGCACCGCTCGCTGGAGCTGATCGCGCAGCACGGGATGCAGCCGGCGGTGGTCATCAATCCCGCCACGCGCGTCGAGCTGATCGAGGAAGTGCTGCCCATGGTGCACCACGTGCTCATCATGAGCGTGAATCCGGGCTTCGGCGGGCAGGAGTTCATTCCCTTTTCGCTGGGCAAGATCAGGCGGCTGGCGGAACTGCGCAGCGAGCTGGGCCTGAAGTTTAAAATCGAAGTCGATGGCGGCGTGGCTCACGACACGGTGGCCCAGGTCGTCCAAGCAGGTGCGGAGCTGCTGGTGGCCGGCAACGCCGTGTTCGGCGCAGGCCAACCGGAGCGGGATGCGCGCGCGCTGCTCAAGGCGGCGCGCGAGGCTGAACGAAAGAAAGCGGGCCAGGAGCCCAAGCGGGTAAAATCGAAGAAATAGGTCGAGTTGGCGGAGTGGCTGTCCCCCGGTGCATTTCCGCCCCAATGAGGTGGTATGAACCGGTTGCGTGTGACGATGGCCGCGGCTGCTCTTGCGGCGCTGTTCCTTGCTGGCGTATCGGCCCAGGGTCAGACCAAGACCAAGAAGCCAAAGCAGAAAAAGGGAATCCCCCTGAGCGCCGACCCGCTGGCGAATGTCAACTCCAAGCAGCCGGACAAGGAGCTCTTCGACAAGGCGATGATCGCCATGAAGAAGGGCCGGTTCGACGTGGCGCGGCTCGATCTGCAGACCATGTTGAACACCTACCCGGACTCCGAGTACCGCATGCGCGCCAAGCTGGCGGTGGGCGACAGCTGGTTCAAGGAGGGCGGCTCGGCGGCGCTTACCCAGGCCGAGGCCGAATACAAGGACTTCATCACCTTCTTTCCGGACGCGCCGGAAGCGGCCGAGGCGCAGATGAAGGTGGGCGACATCTTCTACTCGGAGATGGAAAAGCCCGACCGCGACCCCACCAACGTGGAGCGCGCCGAGCAGGAGTACCGGAATATGATCAACCAGTTCCCGGACTCCACGCTGATCCCGCGCGCCAAACAAAAGCTGCGCGACGTGCAGGAGGTTCTAGGCGAGCGCGAGACGCAGATCGGTCTCTATTATGAAAGCCGCGAGAACTACCCTGCCGCCATCGCCCGCCTGGAGACCGTGGCCGATACCTATCCGCTTTATTCCAAGAGCGACCAGGTGTTGCTGGCCATCGGCGACGCCTATGCCGGCGAGGCGCGCAACATCCAGTTGGCCCGCGGCCTTCCCGGCGCCATAAAGGAACGCCTGCGCGCGGTTTACCTTGAGAAGGCGGCGGCCGCATACGACAAGGTCATCACGCGTTATCCTATGGCGCCGCACGTTGAGGACGCGCGCGACCGGCTGGTGGCGATGAACCGCCCCGTTCCCGAGCCCACGGCGGATGCCGTTGCCGAGAGCGACGCCGAGGAGCGGAGCCGGCAGCCCTTGCGCTTTACCGACCGCACGCTGGACCTGATCAAGCACGGCCCCACCGTGGTTGAAGCTGTGCACGTGGGCGACCCGGGCATGAGCGACCCGAAGCGGACCGTCGCGCCCGAAATCAACAATCAAAACAGGGAAATTTACACCGCCGCGGTGACCGGCGGCAAGGTGGGACCGGGTCTTGTGCCGCCGGCGACGACCGCGGCCAACGAACCGCCGCGCAGCGATCAACCATCCGCGGCGCCGCTGCAGGGTGCGGCGGCGGGGGGTGGAACCGGGGTTGGCGTTGAAGTTGTCAGCTCGCCGAATTCGGCTGCCGCAGTCGATCCCAATGCGCCCGTCAAGGCCGTCGGTCCGGTGAACACCGTGCTGCCGGCGGCGGAGAATGCGGCCGCCGCGCCCATGCAGATGAACGACATCAAGTCGACAGGTCCAACTTCTGCACCGGTCGCGGCCGCCAACTCCAAGAAGAAAAAAGCGCCCAAGGCCGAGTCCGACGAGTCTTCCAGCAAGAAGAAGAAAAAGAAGGGCCTCGCGAAGTTGAATCCGTTCTAGTGTGGTGAGTCTAAAGTCGGTCACGGATCGGGGCGCGTCAAAGGCAGGTTCTTCGACCTCGCTCGGTCGAAAACGCGGTGGGTTCGGACGCCCCTCCGGGGCTTAACCTTCATTGATCGCTAGCTTCCCAGGGTTCCGCTTCGCTTCACCCTGGGCTATCCTCCGTGCTCCCTCCGGGAGCCTGTCCGCGCAATGACCATTTGCAAATCCTTCCGTGGAAGCTCGCGTCCATGGGGACTCAGGATGACAGCAATTTAGCTGATGGGTAGTCGATCACTTGCGCGGCGCCAGGGTCGAACGCATTGCGTTGAGCTTGTCAAGGACGCTCTTCAAGTCGTCAAGCTTCTGCCCGGCCTCGGTGAGTTTGCCCTCTGAAGTCAGCCGCTGGTAGTCGGAAAAGTCCTTGCCGGCTTCCACGATGAGCGCATTCAAATCGGCTGCGGGCTGCGCGGCCTGGCCGGCTGCCGGCGCCGCGCGCGCGGTCTCATTG
>JBAUBR010000183.1:0-19343 GCA_049676965.1 Occallatibacter sp. | reverse complement strand
GCCATGAGCGACTCGTATGCGCTGAACCAGTTGCGCCACCTGACCGACAACATCGGCCCGCGGCTGAGCGGTTCGCCGCAGGCGCAGCAGGCGGTGGACTACGTTGCGGGCGAGATGCGCGCGCTGGGTGCGCAGGTGACGCTCGAAAAAGCCATGGTGCCGCACTGGGTGCGCGGCGTGGAGACGGCGGAGGTGGTGAAGTGGCCAGGCCAGACGCCGGGCACGACGCAGAAGATTGTGCTCACCGCGCTGGGCCCCAGCGTGGCCACGCCGCCCGATGGGATCACCGCGGAAGTAGTGGTGGTCGACGACTGGAAGCAGCTTCATGCGCTGCCTCCGGGTGCGGTCACCGGAAAGATTCTGCTGTTCAACCACCAGTTCGACAAGGAGCTGGCCGCGGAGGGCAACGGGCTGATGGCTTACGTCGGCGGGGTGGTTTATCGCGCCTCTGGACCGAGCGCCGGAGCGGCTTTGGGAGCCGTGGCGGTGCTGGTGCGATCGGTGGGCGGCGCGGATTACCGGCTACCTCATGCGGGAGAGACCGACTACGCGCCCGGAGTCGCGAAGGTACCGGCAGCGGCGGTGACCGCCGAGGATGCCGACCTGTTGAAGAATTTGACCGCGCAGGGACCGGTAACTCTGCACCTCACGCTGACGCCGCAAACGCTGCCCGACGCGCAGAGCTACAACGTGATTGCCGACTGGCCGGGCACCGAGCATCCGGAGCAGGTTGTCGTGGTGTCAGGACATCTGGATTCGTGGGACCTGGGCACCGGCGCGATCGACGACGGTGCCGGCGTGGTGGTGTCGATGGAGACCCTTCATCTGCTGCGCGAGTTGGGAATTCATCCCCGGCGCACAGTGCGCTTTGTCGCCTGGATGAGCGAAGAGGAGGGTTCGCAGGGCGCGGCTGCCTACATGGCGGACCATGCGGCGGAGTTTGCCAATCACACTGGCGCGATCGAAACCGATTTGGGCGCCGATCACCCGACGGGAATTTACTATGCCGGCAAACCGGAGTTGGGGCCGTGGCTGCGGCCCGTGGCGCAGGTGCTGGATGCGATCGGCGCGGGTGTGCTGACCTCGACGCCGGAGACCGGCGCGGATGTTGAAGGGCTCACCGAGAAGGGTGTGCCCAGTTTCGCGCCCATCCAGGACAGCCGGTTTTATTTCAACTATCACCACACGGCGGCGGACACGTTCGACAAAGTCGATCCCCGCCACTTGAATGAGAATGCCGCGGTGGTGACGGTGCTGGCCTATGCGCTGGCGGCTGCCGACTAATCCCTAGTTGTGAAGTTTCAACACGTTGTTTACTCCTCCTGCTTCCGTTTTGAAAGGGCACGGCTTCAGCCGTGCCAAAGAACACCGCGCCGAGGGATCGGGGCTTTATTGATCCCTGCAAAACAAATGTCCGGTTCGGATCACTCTGGAGATCGTGGGCTTTGAAAGGGCACGGCTTCAGCCGTGCCGCAAATGCACAATAAAATCGAGGGCTTTAGCCCCTGAGGGAATGCAAGTCAAGCGGGACAACTGCACTCGCATGGTTGCAAGGGAACAGGACATTACTTGTGCAGCATTCAATAGCCCCCGGAAATGCGCTACGTCAACAGATTCATGCCCGTAGCCGTAGCCGGGGTTGTGGGAAAGTGGAAAGCGTTCTTCAGCTTTCCATCTTTTCCATAACCCTTCACTACTGAATAGCCTGGCTCGATGTAAACAACGTCTTGAGACACGACACCTAGCCCCGAGTCCCTAGTCCCTCTCAATGCCCTCGTCTCCCCTCACTCTCCTCCGCCGCCGGCGGTTCTTTCTCCATCCGCTGCTGCCCGCGCCGGCCGAGGTAGAGCATCCCCAACCCGAACACGAACAGCACCAATCCCCACCACAGATTGGCGTCGATGCCCAGGCTCTTGGCGTAGAGATCGAGGCGCCCCCGCGTGGCCAGGCCGAATGCGGAGAGAATCGCACCCACCAGCGTGAACATCAGCCCCATGGGAATGCGCAGATCGAGACTCATCGTTGATCGCTCCTCACCAAAAGAAAATATTCAGCGCAATGGCGCCCAGCAGAACCGCGATGCCCAGCGCCTCGGGCCGCTTCCACCACGGCAGATGCGCATGTGACGGCATCTTGGTCAGCGAACGCACCAGCCCGACCAGCTCCGCGTCGGGCCGCGGCCTGGTCATCAGGCTCACGATCACGGCCAAGATGAAGTTCGTGCTGAACGCGAAGATTGCCCCGTAGAAGTTCTGCGCCATGTCGCTGGGATAGTGGTGGATCACCGCGATCCATCCGCCGTGAATGCCGGGATGCGCTTCGATGGGCAGCGTGAGCCCGTGGTGAATCACCGCTGCCAGCGTGCCCGCAATCAGCCCACTGAACGCGCCATGCCCGGTTGCGCGCTTCCAGAACATTCCCAGCAGGAACGTTGCAAACAGCGGCGCATTCACAAACGAGAACACCAGTTGCAGCGTATCCATGATGTTGTTGAAGTTGATGGCCGCGTAGGCGGTCGCGATCGAAAACAGGATGCCGCCCACCGTAGCCCATCGCCCCACGGCAAGATAGTGCCGGTCGCTAGCGCCCTTGTGAATGTACGACTGGTAGAGATCGTAGGTAAACACGGTGTTGAATGCCGTCACGTTGCCCGCCATGCCGCTCATAAAGCTGGCCAGCAGCGCCGTCAGCCCCAGCCCCAGGATGCCGGTAGGAAAGTAATGCAGCAGCATGTTGGGCGTGGCCATGTCGTAATCGAGCAGCGGCTTGCCGCTGGCGTCAAGCATGGCCTTGCCGGTCACCGGGTTGATCTTCGCCGGGATCAGTCCCCTGCCCTCCGCCACTTCCGGCGGCACCACGTTGATCTCGTGAACGATCGCGCCGTTCACCCGGCTCACTTCCGTGGTGGTGTGCGGCGTGGGCAGGGCAATCGCGATCAGCCCCGGCAGAATCACCAGAAATGGAAACACCATCTTCGGCACGGCGGCGATCAGCGGAACGCGCCGCGCCGACTCCATGTCCTTTGACGCCATCGCCGTCTGGATAACCAGAAAATCCGTGCACCAGTAGCCCGCGCCGAGCACAAACCCCAGCCCCATGCCCAGCCCGATAATGTCCACGCCCATGGGATTGGTGCTCGCATGCATCACGCCCTTCCACTCGTGCATATAAGCCACCGGCAGCGAAGCCTTCAGCCCATGCCAGCCGCCGATGTTTTTGAGGCCCAGCAGCACCAGCGGCAGAAACCCCGCAACGATAAGGAAGAACTGCAGCACCTCGTTGTAGATCGCGCTCGTCAATCCGCCGAGAAAAATATAAAGGAGCACAATCAGAGCCGAGAGGCAGATGGAAAACGTGAAGATCCCATCCGGATTCCAGTTCAGCGAGCGAAACAATCCGTCGAAAACATGCAGTGCCTGGATAAGCCGCGCCATGGCGTACATGGAAATGCCGGAACTGAATACCGTCATCACGGCAAACGAGCAAGCGTTCAGCGCGCGCGTCTTTTCGTCGAAGCGCAGGCGCAAAAACTCCGGCACCGAGCGCGCCTTCGATCCGTAATAAAACGGCATCATGAAGATGCCCACAAAAATCATGGCCGGAATGGCGCCGATGCCATAGAAGTGAGCCGTCTCCAGCCCATACTTCGCGCCCGACGCGCCCATGCCGATCACTTCCTGCGCGCCCAGGTTGGCGCTGATAAACGCCAGGCCGCAGATCCACGCCGGCAGCGCGCGTCCCGCCTGGAAAAAATCCTTGCTGGTCTTCATGAAGCGCTTGAGGGCAAACCCGATGCCCAGCACAAACATGAAGTAGAGCAGCATGATCAGCCAATCGACGCGGGTCAGGTTCAAAACCGGCTCCTTGATCGATGCAAAGCAATCCCCATCACTCTACGCATCGCCGCTTCGCCGCGTCCAGCGGAAATTGAAAAGGTTTTCAATCGAGTTCGCGTCACGCCCTTCGCCTTTGGCCGCCCAATCCCGAAGAGTTCTGTTACCCAACTTCGTAAAAGGCTATGATGAGGGTAGGGTGAAAATATGGTAGCTCTCGATTGGTCAGATTGCCCCTTGGTCGAGATTATTCCCGGCAAGGTCAGCGGCGCGCCGTTGCTCAAAAACACCCGCCTGCCCATTGACGCCATACTGGAGAACTACGACGCCTTCCGGGACGAGGGGTTATCGCCCGAAGCCGCCATTGCAGAGACTCTGGATTGCTACCCTGAAGCCGGTCTCGAAAACATCAAGGCCATTCTTAACTATCGCGCCGAGCGTCAACTCCAGGCACAGCTTTGAAGGTTCTGTTCGATGAGGACGTGCCAGGCAAGTTGGCGCGGGCCCTGCCTCGGCATGAGATTCATACGGTGGTCACCATGCAATGGGACGGCATTAAGAATGGCGAGTTGCTCCTGCTGATCGAGCGAGAGCGCTTTGATGTCTTTCTCACAGGCGACAAGAACATAGTCAAACAGCGACGGCTTCAGGGACGTCCCTTCGCCGTGCTAATCATGTCCGCGATCAACTGGCCAGTAATCAGGCCGCACATTCATGCAATTTCCGGCGCCCTTGACCGGGCGCAGCCAGGTACTGTCGAGACGATTGATTGTGGCGTATTTATTGCACGTGTAAGCAAGCAAAGCGAATGAGCTAGGTCCCAGTCAGTGCCTTGAACGGTTCTTGCAGGGCTGATGCAGGCTCGGTAATCCGTCCCGTGGACTAAGCTTTCTGTTGCTTTCTCTCCCGTTCTTTCCTATGCTCGATGCATGGAAATACTGACCCAGGACGAGCTTGCGCGTCTCACCCCGCCGGAGCGTCTGGCGCTAATCTCGCAGCTCTGGGACAGCCTGGAAGACGACCACCTTCCCCTGACAGCGGCGCAGCGGGAGGAGCTCGACCGCCGCCTTGCAACGCTCGATGAAGACCGCCGCGAGGGCATCACTTGGGAGGCTTTGAAGGCTGAGCTTGAGCAGCGTTGCCCGTAGTGTATCCGGTTATCTTCACGCCACGCGCCCGTGCCGAGCTGATCGACGCGCAGGACTGGTACGAGAACGAGACTCCCGGTCTGGGCCGACGTTTCCGCGCGGCGGTTGACGGCGTAGTTCAGCGAATGACCGCCAGCCCTCGGCAATTTCCCGTGATCCACGAAAATGTGCGCCGCGCCCTGCTGCGTCGATTTCCCTACGCGCTCATGTTCGTTATCGAGGCCGACGACACGCTGACCGTCATCGCTTGTTTCCACGGCAGCCGCGATCCGGCTCACTGGCAAAAGCGGGCGTGAACCTCGGGCGGAGCTTCCGTTCCATGCCATCCGTGTTTCACTATCTACAAAATGTCTCATTTCGTAGATAGTTGAAAAAGCCCCAACCCTGTTTACGCGGGTTTCCGGGTTTTCTGCTGGGAAAACTCTCGACATAATGATGAAAGGTCGCCGAACCGGAAGCGCGGGCGCGGATGCCAACAGCCCTAGGCCCTTCGTTCTCTGCAATCTCTCCATTTACACTAAAACTGCATGGTTCATACCCTAACCTGGACCCCCGACGGCGTCCGCTTCATCGACCAGACCAAGCTCCCTCTCGAGGAGAGCTACGTACTCGCCGCAGCCTGGGAGCAGGTCGCCGACGCCATCGTCACCATGGTGGTTCGAGGTGCGCCCGCCATCGGCGTCTCTGCCGCCTACGGCATCGCGCTCGGCGCAAAGCGCACCACAGCCCGCACCCCGCAGGAGTTCGCCCCCGAATTCGACCGCATCTGCGCCGGCCTGGCCGCAACCCGCCCCACCGCCGTCAATCTCTTCTGGGCTATCGACCGCATCAAATTGCTCTTCGGCCGCCTTCTAGCCTCCGGCGCAACCCTCCCCGAGATCCAGCAAAAAATCCTCGCCGAAGCTGACGCGATGTACAACGAAGACATCGCCGCCTGCAAGGCCATGGGCGCATTCGGCGCCGCGCTGCTCCCCGATGAAGGCGGCGTCCTCACCCATTGCAACGCCGGCGCCCTAGCCACCTGCGGATACGGAACGGCCCTCGGCGTCATCCGCGCCGCCGTCGAGCGCGGCAAGCGCATCCACGTCTTCGCCGACGAGACGCGTCCCTTCCTGCAGGGCGCGCGCCTCACCGCCTGGGAGCTGATGGCCGACGGCATCCCCACCACCGTCCTCTGCGACAACATGGCCGCCAGCCTCATGCGCGCCGGCCGCATCCAGGCTGTGGTCGTCGGCGCCGACCGCATCGCCGCCAACGGCGACGTCGCCAACAAGATCGGCACTTACAACGTGGCCATCCTGGCACGCGAGCACGGTATACCGTTCTACGTCGCGGCGCCGTGGTCGACGATCGATCTCGCTACCGAAACCGGCGACGCCATTCCAATCGAAGAGCGTCCGGCGATCGAGGTAACGCACCACGGCGGCAAGCAGCTCACTCCCCACGGTGTAGGCATCGCCAACCCCGCCTTCGACGTGACTCCGGCAAAGTATGTCACCGCCGTCATCACTGAACGCGGCCTCCTGCGCGCTCCCTACAACGAGTCGCTCCGCGAAATGGAACTGGTGACTTAGGTCTCTAACCGCGTTCGTTTGCGCCTTCCCACCCTTGCGGCAAAAATCCGCCGCTGCGGACCGCAAGGATGGGGCACCCAAATTCAATTCGGATTGAGATGGTCTGTGGCATAATCTCCGCATTGGTTTACTTTCCCCAGACAGTACCGAACGAGCGCAAAAATGACAAAAAGACTTCCCAGGCGCGACTTCATCCGCGCAGGCCTGGCTGCCGCAGCGTTCGCCGCATGTGACCCAAGCTGGGGCCGTCAAAACACGAACGGCCAACAGGCCGAATCTTCCCCAACCGGCTGGGCACAGTTGCCCGCGATCCTGGCCAGCATCGTGCCGCCCAAGTTTCCCGACCGCGATTTCCCCATCACCGACTACGGCGCGGGGGACGCGGCCGACGTCGACAGCGCTCCGGCCTTGAACGCCGCTATTCAAGCCTGCAATCGATCCGGCGGCGGCCGCGTCGTTGTTCCCGCCGGCAGGTGGCTCTCAAATGGACCCATTCGCCTGCTCAGCAAAGTGAATCTCTATCTCGACAAGGACGCGACCATTACATTCGGCGTAGATCCAGGCGACTACCTTCCCGTTGTGTTGGTTCGATGGCAGGGAGTGCGCTGCTACAACTATTCTCCGCTGATCCACGCGCACGGGCAAAAGGACTTTGCCATAACAGGCGCCGGATTGTTCAACGGACAAGGCGATGCCTGGAGCTCATGGGCGGACAAATCGAAAGAGGATTGGCCGGTTCTCCAAAACATGGGTCGAGACGGCGTTCCCGTCGGCGATCGCCGCTTCGGCCCCGGCCACTATCTGCGCCCCTCCCTGTTCGAGGTCTACGATTGCCAGAACATTCTGGTCGAGGGCGTCACTTTTGAAGGCAGCCCCTTCTGGACCATCCATCCCACCTTCTGCACCAATGTGACGATTCGCAATGTCACGGTTCTTCCCGGCGGGGAGAACGACGACGGTTGCGATCCGGACTCTTGCCTCAACGTATTGGTTTCAGGATGCAGTTTTACCACCGTGGACGACAACATTTCCATCAAAGCCGGGCTCAACCCCGACGCCAAAGATCTCCCCTCCTGCGAAAACATCGTGATTCAGAATTGCAATCTCCTCCGTTCCCAGTGGAGCGGCCTTACCATCGGTACCCAGATCGGCGGATATGTTCGCAACGTATTCATCGAGAACTGCGCCGTCGGCAACTGCCAGGGCGCGCATTACATCAAGGCGCGCGCCAATTGGGGAGGCGGCGTGGAGAACGTGTACATTCGCTCCAACGTGGTTTCCACCTGCGACAGCCTGTTCATTCTGCAGCCTGATTCCCTGGATTTTCCCGGCACGGCGGGCCCGCCGGTGTTCTCAAACATCAATATGCAGGATGTGACCTGCGCCGATTCGGCCGGGCCCGCATTCTATTTCGCGGGCGACCCGCGCCTGCCGATCTACGGGGTCAATCTGACGACGATCGGCGTCAAACGGGCCAATCGGCCGGCGGAGATTTCATACACCAGGCGCCTGACGGCGGAGGACATCAGAGTAAATGGGCAACGCTTACGCCTTACTCTCTAGTGTAGTGTTCACGAAGTTCGCTCCATAACCGGTGTCATCCTGAGTGTCCATGGACACAAACGTCAACAAAAGAATGCGAAAACGGTCGCTGCGCGAACAAGCTCCCGGAGGGAGCACGGACAATAGCCCAGGGTGGAGTTCGCCGCAGCGGACTTCAACCCTGGGAAGCAAGCGATCAATGAAGGTCAAGCCCCGGAGGGGCGTCCGAACACCACCACGTTTTCGACGGAGCGAATCGGCTCGCGTGATTTGCGATGAATTTTTGCGGCACCATACTGGGTTCTCTGACCGTCTATTGATGTATCGATGTGACTGTCCCATCCCTGCGGTGGTCGCCGTGGAGACTTTTCTGCCGCAAGGGAGAGAAGGCATATAACTGGCCGGACAAAGACCTTGGGTTCGGCCTGTCAAAATTCGTCTGTTGGCTTTGCAACGATAGGCTGAGAGAGCACATACACTATGAAGTGGCTTCGCAGACGTGACTTCCTTCGCACCGGTTTGGCCGCGGCGACCGTTGGAGCCGGTGGCCGCATCTGGGGCCGCCAAATTGGTGATAGGCGCCCGACATCCGCGCCCCCGGTCAGCGGCTGGGCGCAGCTGCCTGCCATCCTGGCCAGCATCGTGCCGCCACAATTTCCCGACCGGGATTTCGTCATCACGGACTATGGCGCTCCCACGCATTTCGGAGCCGATTGCAATCCCGCCTTGAACGCCGCCATCCAGGCGTGTCACGATGCCGGCGGCGGTCGCGTAGTTGTTCCGGCGGGCGCCTGGCTCTCCAACGGTCCCATTCGCCTGCTCTCCCATGTCAACCTTTATCTCGAAGCCGGCGCCACCATTATTTTCGGAACCGACCCCAAACACTATCTTCCCGTTCAATTGGTCCGATGGCAGGGCGTGCGTTGCTATAACTACTCTCCGCTGATTCACGCATACCAGCAGCGGGATATAGCGATTACCGGCTCGGGAACCATCAACGGGCGGGGTTTGATTTGGAATGCGTGGACCAACAAACAAGGACCCGACTGGAGATCCCTGCAAAAGATGGCGCAGGACCTTGTTCCGGTCGAGGATCGCGTCTTCGGCGCCGGCCACTACCTGCGCCCGGCTCTGTTCGAACCGTACGATTGCGCCAACATCCTGGTGCAGGGAGTCACTTTAGTCGGCAGTCCTTTCTGGACGATTCATCCCACGTTCTGCTCCAATGTCACCATCCAGGAAGTTACGGTGCACTCCGGCGCGCAGAACGACGACGGCTGCGATCCGGATTCCTGCCTCAACGTTCTGATCGAGGGATGCAACTTCTCCACCGTAGATGACAATGTATCCATTAAAGCCGGCCTCAATCCCGACGCTCAAGGACTCCCCGGCTGCGAAAATATCGTGATTCAAGGCTGCAACTGCCTGCGTTCCACTTGGAGCGGCCTCACCATCGGGTCCGGCGTAGGCGGATTTGTGAGAAACGTCTTTATCGAAAATTGCACTGTCGATCGCTGCCTCAGCGCGCATTTCATCAAGGGAGAGGCCAACTCGGGCGGAGGCGTCGAGAACGTCTACATTCGCTCCAACCGTGTCCTCGCCTGCGACAGCTTGCTGACGCTGCAACCCGATTCCTACGCCAACCCGGGCACAATGGGTCCTCCGCTCTTCTCCAACATCAACATGCAGGATGTGACCTGCAACCGGGCGCTCGGTCCCGCTTTTGTCTTCGCCGGCGATCCGAGCCTGCCTATTGAAGACGTCAATCTGTCGAGCGTCGTCATCGAGAAAACAGTGAAAGCGGCCTCCATATCGAACACGCTGGACCTGACGGCAACCGATATCGTCGTAAACGGCCAGCCGGTCGACATTACCGGCTAAGTTCGTTCGCGTATCTTCTACCTTCTCTGGGCGCCCCAGAGCCTCCTGAGCGCCGCGAGTCGAAGGACCTGCATCGCCAGCTTCGCAGGCGACCCCGATCTTGGCGCCCGGGATACCACAAAGCCCAGTCGCAAAATTCGAAATCGTCGCGGTCACGGTGAAAGCCATCTCCCGGGCAACTCCGCTACGCTGTCTGAGGAACTCCGAGGTGGCCAGGAGCAATCTTCGCTTTCTCGATTTGTTCGCTGAACACTTCTCCCGGCGGCGCCAGCAACGCATATCGATTGCCATAAAGGTCGACAAAGACCGCCTCCACGCCGTAGGGCCGCGGCTGCGGCTTCTGCGTGAACTCAACTCCTCGCGCCGACAACTCTTCGTACGCTTTCCGGCAGTCGCGCGTCGAAAGCACCCAGGTAGGATTCTTGCCCACCCGGTCCGGATACCAGTCAGCCAGCAGCAGCTCGACCTCCATCTGCTGGGTTGGCGCCACGGTCAGCCAGCGCATGCCCGGCGCCTTCATGTCCACGCGCTTTTCAAAACCCAGCTTCTCGGTGAACCACTTGAGCGCCTCGTCCTGATCCCTTACAGCAATCGTTACGGTCGAAACCTTGTCGATAGCCTGCATGGCGCCACTGTCTCCGCTGCTCCCGATTGTCGCACCCGTGCATCCCCCCACCAAATCGCCGCTGCGGTACATTGAATCTTGGTGCTTCCCCGCACTTCCATCTTTCGCCTGCGGCACCGGTCGATCCTGCGTGCCATCGTACTCGCCCTTGGCGCCTTCGCCATCAGCCTGCGAATGGCCGGCTTTCCCCACATCCAAAATCTGCACTCCTCGGTCTGGCAGTTTCTGCCCACCCTCGCCATCCTCTGGGCAATCCTTGAAGCGGCACGCTGCCTCGGCCGCAAATGGAGCCTGTACCACGCCGGCGTGCTGATCCTGCTCTGGACCGACCTGATGATCCTCACCCTGGCGGTCATCTTGTGGATTTATCCGTAAAACAGCCTGCGTAGCGCGCGATTTCCCCGTCCATATCCGCGAGCCCGCCATGTACGATGATGCACAAGCCACACTGGAGTACGAACCCGCGGGTGTATCGCGGGCTGCGACGAACGGAGGAAAGACATGCTCAAGGGATTTCGCGACTTTATTCTGCGGGGAAACGTTGTCGACCTGGCCGTCGCCGTCATCATCGGCGCGGCCTTCAACGCCATCGTCAACTCCATGGTCAAAGACGTCCTCACGCAGTTCATCGCTGCCGTGGTGGGCAAGCCGGACTTCAGCGGCGTGGTGGTCAAGATCCACGGCAGTCCCATCTACATCGGCAACTTCATCAACGCCACCATCTCGTTCATTATTGTGGCCAGCGTCGTTTACTTCGCCATTGTCCTGCCGCTCAATACGCTCCTGGCTCGCATCAAGGGACCTGCACCCGCGCCGCCGCCCCCGCCGCCGACCAAGACCTGCCCCGAGTGCCTGAGCGAAATTCCCGAGGCCGCGAAACGCTGCGCGCATTGCACCCAGCTCGTCGCATAAATGTGCCGGGGGCGTCGCTAATTCGCACGCTCCCTACCCCGCTGGCGTGCTAAATCGCTAACTCGCTACGCCGCGCAGCGGCGCTAACTTGCTGCCTTCCTGATTCACCGGCTCTCTGACCCGCTGACTTGCCAATCCAAGCTCCGTGCCCCATCCTTGCGCCCGTAGTTGGCGCAAGGGTGGGATCCCACAAAGCCGCGCAACCGGCCTCGGGTGATGTCCCAATAGGACAGCACCGGCCTTCGGACCACCCCAAGCCATTGGTGTAAGCTGTGGCTTTGTCGCGCAGCCCGAGCCCACATCGCTTCAGGGCCAAGCGCCGGCACCAACCACCTCGTCACGCAAAGGCTCCTGAATGACCCTTCCCAAGCCGATTGTCTTTCTCCTGCTCTCCGCACTCGCATCCAGCCTGCATTCGAACCAATCGGCGCCACAGCCAGCCGCACCATCCGTCTTCGGCTACTCCGATTTCTCCGCCGAATCCAAAGTCGAGGCAAAATTCCTCGCCGTCCCCGACCCCAGACTCGCCGGCGAAGAGCTGAAAACCCTGACCGCCGAGCCCCACCTCGCCGCCACGCCGGAGGACCACAAGACCGCCGAATTCGTCGCCCAAAAATTCCGTGCCGCCGGCCTCGATACCGAAATCGTCCCCTATCGCGTGCTGCTCAACTGGCCCAAGGAGGTCAAAGTCGAGGCCTACAGCGCCGACGGCAAACTCCTCATGACCGGCCCCACCCGCGAGCACGTCGACGGCGACCCCTACCAGGACGATCCCCGCGTAGTAATGCCCTTCAACGGCTCATCCGGCTCCGGCGACGTGACCGGCGACGTGGTCTACGCCAACTACGGCCGCCTCGAAGACTTCAACGAGCTCGCCGCGCAGCACATCGACCTGCACGGCAAAATCGTCATCGCCCGCTACGGCGGCAACTTTCGCGGCGTAAAGGTCTACATCGCCGAGCAGCGCGGCGCCGCCGGCGTCCTCATCTACTCCGACCCGCAAGATGACGGCTACTACAAAGGCGACGCCTGGCCCAACGGCCCCTGGCGCCCTGATACCGGCGTGCAGCGCGGCTCCGTGCAATATCTCTTCCGCTATCCCGGCGATCCGCAAACCCCCGGCGTAGCCTCCACACCCGACCTGCCCGACTCCGCACGCCTGCCCGCCGACAACACCGGCGACCAGCCCCACATCGTCTCCATCCCCATCAGCTATCACGACGCCGCGCCCATTCTCCAAGCGCTCAAAGGCCCCGGCGTTCCGCAAGGCTGGCAGGGCGCGCTGCCTTTCCGCTATCACCTCGGCCCCGGCGGCGTAAAAGTCCACCTCGTCAGCGTGCAGGACTACCAGGTCCGAACCATCTGGGATGTGATCGGAAAGATCAAGGGAGCGGAGCTCCCCGATGAATGGGTCGTTACCGGCAATCACCGCGATGCGTGGGTCTATGGCGCGGTCGATCCCAACAGCGGCACCGTGGCCATGCTCGAAGCCGTGCACGGCGTCGGCGCGCTGCTCAAGCAGGGCTGGCGCCCCCGGCGCGGCATGATCTATTGCAGCTGGGACGCCGAAGAAGAAGGCCTGATCGGCTCAACCGAATGGGTCGAGCAGCACGCCAAAGAACTTGAAAACGCCGTCGCCTACTTCAATGTCGACGTAGCCGTCTCCGGTCCCGATTTCTCCGCCGCCGCCGTGCCGTCGCTCAAGCAATTCGTGCGCGAGCTCACCCGCGATGTCCCCAGCCCCCAGGGCGGCACCGTCTTTGAGCAATGGAAGACCCATCGCGAAGCCGCCAACGAACATCGCGGCTCCAACGCCCCGCCCACTCCCGGCGAAGAGGTGCACGTCGGCGATCTCGGCTCCGGCTCCGACTTCACGCCCTTCCTCCAGCACGTCGGCGTGCCCTCCACCGACATCGGCTCCGGCGGCCCCTACGGCGTTTATCACTCCACCTTCGACGACTTCGCCTGGTTCACCGCCAACGCCGACCCCCACTTCGAATACCTCCAAGAAATGGCGCGCGTCCTCGGACTCGAAGGCATCCGCATGGCCGACACCGACGTGCTGCCCTACGACTACGTCACCTACGCCCGCGAGATCTCGGCTTACATCGACGGGGCCAAGCACAAAGCCGCCGAACTCAAGCTCTCCTCGCTCAACTTCGCCCCCGCGCAGGAAGCCGCCGCGCGCTTCGCCGCGTCCGCCGAAAAAGTGCACGCCCTGCAATCCGCGCCGTCGGGCGACCCAGCCCAGTTGAATCAGGCCCTGCGTCAGGCAGAGGCCAATTTCATCTCACCCGCCGGCCTGCCCAACCGCCCCTGGTACAAGCACCTCATTTATGCGCCCGGCGAATACACCGGCTACGCCGCCGTCGTAATTCCCGGAGTGAACGAGGCTCTGGACGCGCACGACGAATCTCGCGCCGCGCAGCAGTTAACCGCCCTCGCGCAATCCCTCGACCGCGCCGCGCAAACCTTAGACTCGGCTCATTGAGAGATTCACATCAAAGCAATCTCACTCATGGCTCGGCTCCGCGTGACCACGCACACCTCCTCCCCAAGCGTCCATACGACTTTCGGGTCATGCGGATTACCACTCAGGTACCCACAAAGTTCAAAGAAATCAACGATTTAGTAATAGACTTCCAGGTAACCTCGGAGCACAATGGTTACATCAAAAGGAAAAGGGGCCGGGGAAATTGGGGGAGTGCCGAAGGACGGCGGCCCCGCTTCAGTGCGCTTTTGCAGCCCTCCCACTTGAAGCGCGAAGGCCGCCCCCTTCGAGCGAACATCACTGAATAGAGCAGTTTGCCCACCGCCCAGGACCAGGAGTCCATGCCATGCGCGACATTTTCATTGCCCTCGTATTCATCGGCCTGGTGACTTACCCCGCCCTGGCCGCGATGATTCCCAATCTCGAAATGGACGACGAGACCAGGCGCTCGCTCGCCCCGGCGTTGGCCTCGGGCGATGAAGCGCTCCATTCCGGCAACGGAACCGCTTCGATCTCAAGCCATTAGCCCACGGCCATCAGACCGCCCACGCGAGTCAGCCCGCATCCCGTGCGTCCCGCCCCCAGACTTGGGTGCCCCATCCTTGCGACGTCTTTGGTCGCAAGGGTGGGATACCCCCTCCGCCAAAGGACCTCTCCGCCGCCAATGTTGCGATCCACGTCACCCTACCCACCCTCCAATGGTTGACCCCACACGCCGCGGCTCGTATCGTTAAATATTGACGATGAAAACCTCCGCCAACTCCGTGCGCATCGGCTTGGCCGTTGCCGTAATCCTGGGCACCATCGGCTGGCTGGCTTATTCGGGCTATGGCGCCAACAAGAGCTACTACGTCACCATCGGCGAGCTAGGCGGCATGGGCGCCAAGGCCTACACCAGCCAGCTCCGCGTAGAGGGCTTCGTGCAGCCCGGCACCATCGAGCAGAACGGCACTCACGTCGACTTCGTGCTCAACGAGTTTGAAAGCCACTCACCCAAAGCCGCCACCGGCCGCCTGCTCAAGGTGAGCTACAAGGGCACCGAGCCCCCGCCCGACACCTTCAAGGACAACTCCCAGGCGCTCGCCATAGGCTCCTTCGGACGAGACGGTGTCTTCCACGCCACCACGTTGCAGGCCAAGTGCGCCAGCAAATACGCGCCGGCTCAGCCCGGAACCATGCCTGGCGCCAAGCCGGCCTCCGCGCCCAATCCCCGCGCTTCCTCGACTCCGGCGCCGCCCGACCACCCCACCCGTCTGGCATCCGCAGACTGATTGCATGTCCGCCCCGCCCGCCCCGGCCGCCGGCTCCGCGCTCTGCGCCCGGATCGACCAGGTTTCCAAGCTCTTCGGCTCCTTTGCCGCGCTGCGCCAGGTCACGCTCGAGCTCGAACCCGGCCGCTGCTATGTGCTGATCGGCGAAAACGGCGCCGGCAAATCCACTCTCCTGCGCATCCTGGCCGGGCTGCTTCGTCCCAGCATCGGATCGGTCACGGTCTTCGGCGATCTCGAACCCCACCAGGCCCGCGAGCGCATCGGCTACATGAGCCACGCACCCATGCTCTACGACGAACTCACCGCGCAGGAGAACCTGCGCTACTTCGCCAGCCTGTATCCCGCGCGGCATTGTCTCTCGCCGTCCGAAGTGCTGAGTCAGGTCGGGCTCGATCCCGAGCTCGGCCGCATGTTGGGCCAATACTCCCAGGGAATGCGCCAGCGCACCTCGCTGGCCCGCGTGCTGCTCCCCGTTCCCGAGCTGCTGCTGCTCGACGAGCCCTTCTCCAACATGGACGTCGAGAGCGCCCGCCAGATGGTCGAGCTGCTCTCCGGCTTTCGCCACAGCAGCCGCACCATCGTCATCACCACGCACCAGCGCGACCTGGCCGCGCCCATCGCCGACTGGATCGTGACGCTACGCGCGGGACGAGTCGCATCGGTCGATCGCGGACGGTCATCGCAATGAAGACCAACGGCGCGCGTTTTCTCGAGAACCTAGGCATCCCGTTCGAGCTGCGCGAATACGAAGTCGACCCCGACGACCTGACCGCAATCACCGTCGCCAAAAAGATCGCAATGCCGCCGGAGCAAGTTTTCAAGACCCTTCTCACCACGGGCGGTGCGGACGTCTATCTCTTCGCCGTAATCCCCGGCGACGCCGAGCTCGACTTCAAAAAGCTGGCGCGCGCCGCGGAAATCCGCAAAGCCGAAATGGTCTCTCTAAAGGAAGTACAGCCGCTCACCGGCTACATCCGCGGCGGAGTCACCGTCTTCGGCGCCAAGAAACCCTTCCCCGTATTCGTCGACGAGACCGCAATCCTCTTCGATCGCATCAGCGTCTCCGCCGGCACCCGCGGCACGCAGCTAATCCTCAACCCCGAAGACTACCTCAGCGCCGCCAGCGCAAAAACCGCCGACCTGACCAAAGATCCCGCGCCGGAGGTCCATCGTCCATGAAGATCGGACTTCGCCGCCTCCGCACAAATCTGGGTGCCCCACCCTTGCGACGCATTTTGTCGCAAGGGTGGGATCCCTCAACCGCCAACCATCCACCCCGTGCCCCATCCTTGCGCCGTCCTTTTGGCGCAAGGGTGGGAAACCACAAAACCAGCGGTGCCGCTTCGGGCCTCTCGGCAGGTCGCGCCCAATGACCCGCGCCCTCTGGACTCATCTAGCCAAGGACCTGCGCATAGAATGGCGCTCGCGCGAAGCCATCAACTCCATGCTCTTCTTCGCGCTGCTGGTGGTCGTGCTCTTCTCGCTGGCCTTCGATCCCCGCGGAGCAGTCGCGCAAATGATCGCCGGCGGCGTGCTCTGCGTGGCCACCATGTTCGCCTCGGTGAGCGCGCTCAACCAGGCGTGGGCGCGCGAAATCCGCCACCAGGTGCTCGACGCTCAGCGCATGGCCCCATCGCCCGGCGCCGAGCTCTTTCTCGCCAAGGTGCTGGCCAATTTTCTCTTCGTCACCATCGTGCAGGTGCTGCTCGCGCCCGTCTTTCTGGTGATGTACAACCTCAACGTGGTGGGCCAGGCGTGGACGCTCGCCCTGGTGTTGCCCTTGGGCACATGGGCGCTGGTGGCCAACGGCACCTTCTTCGCCGCGCTCTCCATCCGCAGCCGCAACCGCGAGCTGCTGCTGCCGCTGATTCTCTTCCCCATCTTCATGCCCGCGTTGCTCGCCATGGTGCAGGCCACCGGCGACATCCTCACCGGCGAGAGCGACCCCACGCTGTGGATCAAGATGCTGCTCGGCTACGACATCATCTTCACCACCATCAGCCTGCTGCTGTTCGATGTGGTCCTGAACGCGGAATAGGCGCGAGGGACTTGGGACCAGGGTCCAGTGTCCAAGATCCAGCGTCCGAATTCAGCATCCGCAGTCCTGAACTGCTTGTATAAACGAAGCCTTGAAAGGGCACCGCTTTAGCCGTGCCGCGAAAGCCGCATAAACATTGGGGCTTTAGCCCCTGGGCGAAATTCTTTTGTCATCCCAAGCCACTTATGCAACCAGCTCCATCGACCGGAGTGCACTGTTGCGTCGACGAGAATACCGTATTGATTCGAACCCATCCGTTTATAATCGTAGAAGAAGTTAACTCATTCTCATCTTGGAGGCAATGTGAACAAGCCGAGGCTGGTTCTTGCGGCGGCGGTTCTCTTTTTCTCATCGGCGCTGGCGTTCGCCCAGGACGCCAAGGTCGACACTAAGACGCAGCCGAAAACGCCCGACCCCTGCAACAGCCCCCACGACTTCGCCACCACCGATTGCGGGCTGACCTGGCACGGCATCACGCTTTACGGTGCGTATGACGCCGGCGTCGGCTGGGTCAGCCACGGCCTGCCGGAAAACGGCTATAACTACGAAGGCGAATCGCTGGTCAACCGCAACGGCTATGAACATCGATTCCTCATCGCACCCAACAACCTGCAGCAGACGGGTCTGGGCGTCAGGGGCAAGGAGGAGTTTGCGCATGGCTGGTCGGTGGTGTTCAACGCTTCGACCGGCATCAATCCGCAGTCCGGCCTGCTCGCCAACGCGTCAGAAACCGACATCATCAACAACGGCCTTCCCAGGGCCAGCTATTCCATAGCCATCGACGGCGCGCGCGCGGGCCAACCGTTCAATGACGAATACTATGCCGGTGTATCGTCCGCGCATGTCGGCACGCTGATCTTCGGCCGGCAGCGCTCGCTCGGCACCGATGCGATGCTTCTTTACGATCCGGCCGGCGGCTCCTATGCCTTCTCGTACATCGGGTATAACGGCACCATGGCCGGCGGCGGCGACACCGAAGACAGCCGCTGGGACGACGCCCTGAAGTATCGCCTCGCCTATGGCCCGGCCCATTTCGGCGCGATGTATAAATTCGCCGACGGTTCTGCCGGCTGCTACTCGGCCTCCGACACCTGGACCGCCGCCAACTGCACGCCGGAAGAGGTCCATAACAACGCCTATGGATTCGACCTTGGCGGAAATTCCGGCAAGGTCTCCGCCGACCTCGTCTACCAGCATTACAACCAGGCGATCAGCGTATTGAACCCCTTGCTGGGGCCTCAGAGTCCGTCGGCGTCATATCAGTCGACCATGGACAGCATCAATACAAACCCCATCACCTTCACCGCGACCACCGGCAATCTGATCGCCACGACCAATACCGTATATGGCATCGTGACCGACAACAACGCAGTTATGGCCACTGCCAAATATACGCCGGACCCGTTCAAGATTTTTGCCGGCTACGAATACATCTGGCAGAACAACCCCAAGAACCCGTTGGGCGTTGGCGCCTCGGACCAGGGCGGTTATTTCATGAGCGGGGTCGAAGACAACAATCTCGATTCCGAAAAGTTGGTAAATATCTGGTGGACGGGCGCCAAGTACACCTACCGCACCAAGACCGACTTCACTTTCGCCTGGTATCAACAGCGGCAGAACGACTTCCGTGTTCCGCAGACCTGCTCGGCCGCAGCCGGTTTCCGCAGTTCCTGCGCGGGCAACCTCAACGAGGGGTCGCTCTATTGGGATCATCACTTCACCAAGCGTTTCGACACTTTTGCCGGAATTGAGTATTCCTGGGTGAGCGGCGGTCTGGCCATCGCCATTCCTCATGGCCCCGGCGTCCCCTATAACTCCAACAACAACCTTGCTCCGTTAGTCGGTAGCCGTTTCGCCTTCTGATCGTTCCGCGGCGAGTTCAGTCGAAAGCCCGCTGTGTTTTCTAGGGAACCTCTGCACAAGCCCGCATCCCGCGTCATTGTTGAATAAACTATAAGCATGAAACGAAGGGCGCGTTTTCAGCAAACTCTGGCATCGCAGGCGAGTTTTGCCAAGTATGGTCGCAAG
>JBAUBR010000182.1:0-5231 GCA_049676965.1 Occallatibacter sp. | reverse complement strand
CGCAGCATCCCTGGAAACTCCCTTTCAAAACGCAAACAGCAGCGCAGGTCAGAACAACTGCATAACTTCAGCAAGGGGACAATTCTATTGAGCGCAAGACGGGGACATTTCTAATGTGCTATGACACAGCGGCTCTTGCAGCTTGCGCTTGCGTACTGAGGCGCGCTACACTGCGCGGGAGTCTGTGCAGCTTGCGTATGTCGCGACGATTCAGCAGTTGCCGCCGCGGCAGCGCGCTGCGCTCATGCTCTGCGATGTCCTCGGCTGGGCATCTGCTGAAGCAGCATCTTTGCTCGGCGGTTCCACCGCATCCATCAACAGTGCCTTGCAGCGGGCGCGAGAGACGCTCTCGCATCGCTACTCTGACCGCCGGCCGCCGCTTGAATCTCAGCCAACTCCGGCGCAGCAAAGGCTCCTCGACCGCTATCTGCAGGCTTGGGAAGGACACGATGCGGACGGTTTTGTGGCTGTACTGAAGGAAGATGCAACCGCCGTCATGCCGCCGTGCCTGCAGTGGTTTATCGGGCGCGAGGTGATCGGGACATTCTTTGCTGCGGCATGGAAGACCTGTGGCGGCCTCCGCCTGCTGCCCACGTCCGCCAACGGACAGCCGGCTTTTGCCATCTATGAGTTCTCCGCTGCAGACAAGCGCTGGAACGCGCACTCCATTCATGTACTCACGCTTGAGAACGACGCGATTTCTTCGGTCACTCTGTTCTTGGATTCGCGCCTGTTCGAGGCCTTCAGGCTTCCACCGTTCCTTCCGGATGACGCGAACTCTGGATTACGGAGTCTTTCGCACAACTCGTAAGTTGCAGCTCTTTTCCGCTATCCGCACACCCGGAGTATTCGCCCGCGATTTTGCAGACGTGACTTCGCTCCAGTTCTCAACTGATGAGATCAGGCCTTACCACGTTCCCAGAGGCGGATCGGCTGGAAACGTGCGTCGGCGATGGTTCGCCAGATGGGATCGCCCGAATTGGTTCAGTTGCCCCGAGTTCAACCTGGTCGGTCGCAGCGGCCCACTTTTCCGCCGGTCTCCGCCTGTCGTAAGCTTGCCGTACCTGTTTTGTAGCGGCCAGGTCTTAACGGCGTTTCAGGAGGGCCCGACATTGTTGCGCGTTAATCTTCTCTTCCGTTCGACGACCCGATCCACGCGAGATTTACGCCCCTCAAATCGGTTTTGCAGCGTTCTGCTTAGTTTGTTTCTGCTGGTCCCCTGCTGCGCCGGCGCGCGCGCAGAGACCTTCAAAAGCACTGATCCGGGCCGCGGCAGAATGGATGTCACCGGCATGTGGCAGTTCCATACCGGCGACAACCTCGCTTGGGCGAACCCGGCCTTCGACGACTCCGGCTGGGAGTCAATCAGCGGCGACGAGCCGTGGGGCTCGCAGGGGCATCCCGGCTATCGAGGCTACGCATGGTATCGCAAGCGGATCGAGATCGGCCCCGGCGGCACGCCTCTTGGACTCCGGATTTTGCAAGCCCAGGGTGCATATGAGGTGTATTGGAACGGCAACCGGATAGGCGCCTCAGGCAGCCTGCCCCCCCACGCCCGCTGGTATCTCCTTGGACAGGAGCTCGTCTTCGACCTCCACGCCACTTCTCCGGTTTCGGGCGTAGTTGCGCTGCGCTTCTGGTTGCCGCCTCCTGCCACCACTGCCGACTCCAGCGAGGGAGGCTTGGTTGTGCCGCCGGCGATCGGGTCCAAAGACCTGTTGAACTACCTGCAGGAGGCCTCAAGCGCCGTAATCGCGCAGTTACAGCTTCCCGGCATCATAGCGTCAAGCCTGATTCTGACCGCTGGGCTGTTGAGTCTCGTGCTCTTCCTACGCAAGCGCGGTCAATGGCTTTATCTCTGGCTGGCGATGCTCTTGCTCGGCGAAGGTCCTGAAGGCTTGCAGTTCCTTTTCATCGAAAATGTGTCCTTCGTTCCTAACCAGTTCATCATCCAGGCCATGGAGGCGCTTCAAGCCATTGGACTCTGGCTGATCCTGCTGACGGTCTTTGGCCTGAATCGCAGCAGGCGCTGGCGTGCGGTCACGGCCATCATCATTGCGGCATACGTTCTGTCGCAGCTCATCGATTTGATCTGCATGATGTTCTGGCAAGACGCCGGCCCCGGACTGATTCGCACCGACGCGCTGGCGACGCAGATGTACACGGCGTTGGAATTCTATTTGCTCTTGCTCGTCGGTTTTGGACTGGCACGCAGCCGGTCGTGGCCGCTCGTGCCCCTGGGTGTGATCGCAGTTGTTTGCGGGGCCTACAGCCCGGCCATCAATCTCATCCTCCTTATCAATCCAGCAAACGGACGTGCGCTGCCGAACTGGGCTGTGCACATCTGGGGCTATGACATCTACTCGTCGTCCATACTCGATTGGCTGCTGATTACGGCGCTTATCGTGACGGTTGCCGTGCTGCAGATGCGCGAGGCCCGCCGTCAGACTCACCTGGAAGCGGAGATGCGGTCCGCGCAGGAGGTGCAGCAGGTATTGATACCGGCGGAGATTCCGTCCATTCCGGGCCTGACCGTCTCCAGCGTCTACAAGCCCGCGGCCGAGGTCGGCGGTGACTTTTTCCAGGTGATTCCACCCACACCGGACGATCCGCTGGCCGGCGCATTGATTGTGGTGGGCGACGTGAGCGGCAAGGGCCTTAAGGCTGCTATGACCGTGTCGCTCATCGTGGGAACTGTTCGAACGCTGGCTGAATCCACGCGGAGCCCAGCCGCGATCCTCAGCGGCCTGAACCGGCGGCTGCTGGGCCGCATCCAGAACGGGTTTGTCACTTGCCTCATAACGCACATCGACTCCAACGGCAACGGCGTGATGGCCAACGCCGGCCACCTTTCGCCCTATCGCGACGAAAAGGAGTGGGAAGTACCGGCCTCATTGCCCCTGGGTCTATCTTCACTCGCGGAGTACGACGAGGTGCGGGTCCATTTAAAGGAAACTGAGACGCTGACCTTCCTCACAGACGGCGTGCTGGAGGCGCGCAACCAGAAGGGGCAACTGTATGGATTCGAGCGTCTGGCCGAACTGATGAACGGGCGGCCCACTGCGGAACAGGTGGCCGACGCGGCCTGCAGATTCGGGCAAGAGGACGACATCACCGTACTCTCCGTTACGCGGGAACCCACACGTGAGCCGATGCTGTCGATGATTCCGGAGCCGCTGCCGGCGGTGGGGTAGCGGTACCTTATCCAAGCAGCCTCGACCGGTGTGGATGAGTGGGTACAGGCTAACGCACGCATGATGAGAGGACGCCGGCTTTCGGAGCGGAAGCAGGTTGTGCGCGGGGGCTTTGCCCCCGCACCCCCAGGATTTAGCGCTTTGATGCCTCTCCCGATAGGTGGCTCTATCAGTAAGTGAAAAGGGGATGCCGTAGCATCCCGCTCATTCAATCGGTCGAGGCCGCTGGGGCGGCGCTCGGGTTGCTTCCCAGCATGGCCCTATCCTCCGCTCAGCACGAACTGATTATAGCTGCGATGAACTGGGAAATGCTTGTTCGCAATCGGTTCTGGAGTATGGCACTTTTGCCTTGGGGGAAAGATCACGTTGGCACGCATCCCCTTCCCCCAGGAGGCTACCCAACATGAGTAGCAATATGAAGAAGTATATCGGACTCGACGTTCACAAGGAGGCAACGTCGATTGCTGTTTTGGATGCGCGGAAGCTGGCCGAGCTGTTGCGCGCCGGACTGCTGCGCGCGGTCTACCACGGAGAAAACGGACTGCGGACGTTGCGGGAGTTGGCGCGTAGTTATCTGACCATCAGCAAAGACCAGGCGCGGGTGATGAGCCGGCTCAAGGCGCTGTATCGGAGCTGGGGCATTCCCTGCTCGGGTACACTAACAATCTCGCTTGTACAAAAGATCGGGCAGGCCAGCAACGCTTGGGTCGAATCATGATCGAAATCCGGATTTCCTGATCGGATGTGTGGACACGCGGGCGGCGCGGGGTGTCATCGACCGAATCGTGTGCAAGAAGTCGAGCTACGTCACATACTGGTTGGACCTTGGCAACAATGCGTCGAGCGGCCAATTTGTCCTGGGCCAGCCGCTGAACGCCAGGAATCGGCGGAAGGCCGAACGGCTGCGGACGGTGAGCGAGCTCTACGCAGAGATTGCGGATGCCGCGGTCGGCGAAGATCCCTTGCCCAGTTGCTCCGCCGTCGAGGCACTCGAACGTCAGGAGCCTTTCATCAATCAGACCCTTGCGGCGAGCGCTCTGGCCATGCTGGCGAGACTTTTTCGGTATGGCACGCTTTGTCATCATGGCGGATTTTTTAATGCATCAACTGGCCAAATGGCCGCGCTTCCTGTGGACCCGGATCTCTGGATGAGAACAAAGAGAAGGTACAGAGACTCTCACCGATCGGGCAATGAGCGCTAAGTCCTGAAGTCACAAATTGACAGCGAAGCGTGTGTATAGCCAGTGCTACCCTGTTTGGGGCGCCTCAAGTTCCTGGATTGTGAGCGTGGTCCCAGTGTTTCGACTCAGCGATTGGAGTCGTCAAGTGATCGGACTGACCGAAATCCGTGCCATTGCGATGGTGTTGCCGCAGGTCGAGGAAGGACCGCCGGTCCGAGCAGCCCATCGGATCGCGGGATTCAAGGTTGCCGGAAAAAGCTTTGTTGGCGTGGAAGTCGGAGGCAAGAGTATGACGGTCAGCTTGCCCGAGAAGGAGGCAAAGCGATTGCGGCAGCGAATCCAAAGGCATTTGAGGAGATTTGGCGCAATGGGAAGACCTTCATGGGCCTCCGCGTAGATTTGTCCGCGATTTCCGTTGAACGAGCCCGTGACCTGATCGAGAAATCATGGCGTCATAGCGCGCCTAAACGACCACCGATGCGATAGTCAGCCAGTCGTTGAACAACCCTTCGAGGGCTCTATGTTGAGCCGGCGATAGTTTAGAACGCCTGGTGAGCTTAACAAGTGATACATCACCGAAGCGCGGTTTGAGCCCTATGGCGCAGGTCCGGAGGTAATACGACAATCCGCGGATCAACTAGGGACCACTTCTGACGGGAATCATATACCGCTTCTCACGTGAGGTTCGCTTTGGCAGAATTGCACTGTTGTCTAAGTTACGTTAGTCCTTCCTGCGACCGTTACCGGAGTCCGCACCGATACAACCTGGCGGTCATTGTCCCTGAATGACATCGCGGCTAAAGTTGTGCCATTGCCGGGCAATCATTCGCTTCTACGAGTGCTCGTTCCGCAAAAA
>JBAUBR010000181.1:0-12822 GCA_049676965.1 Occallatibacter sp. | reverse complement strand
ACAAATCCTCTTGCCGCTCGCGACCCTTGCGCGTTCCCATCGCCATGAACTCATCCTACGAATGACTCCTGTGGATACCTCACAATTCTTTCGCGCAGGTATCGAGACTTTCACCACAGGCTGTTAGGGCCGTCGCGCTAAAATCGAGAAGGCCCCATCAGTTAATACCTGCGTAGCCGGCAACATTGCGAAAACCTAACTAAATGAAGTAGAATCTGGCTCAGTAACTACCGGGAAGGGGCAGATCTAAGCTATTCAGATTCAGTTAGTTGGGTGCTGTACGCGGGATCAAGTGGCACATCATGGGTACAGTTTCCCCCCTTCCGCACCAGGATTTTCTAACGGCTCTCGCCGGGCAAGATCGGGAAAGCAGCTCTCAACCTATGCAGATTCTCTTCTACTTCGTCCTTGCCGTGCACGTGATTGTGTGCGTTGTCATGATCTTTGTCGTCCTGCTGCAGCAGGGCCGCTCGGCCGACCTGGCCGGCGCCTTCGGAGGCCAAGGGTCGCAGACCGCCTTCGGCCCGCGCGCCGCAGCCAATGTGCTCACGCGGCTGACCACGTGGCTTGCGGTCACGTTCATGATCACCTCGCTGACCCTGACGGCTCTTTACCAACGCAGCACCGGCTCGCACTCGGTGCTGGAAGGCACGAAGCCGGCGCCCATCTCGGCTCCGGCCTCGACACCGGCCAAGCCGGCCAAATAGCTGAAAATCCTCGCACCTGCTCCTTGTCCTGCGTCTGAATCCACGGCGAAGCAGGCAGGGGTGGCGCGTCCGAATCGGAACTGCGCAGGCCGCAGCGAGCGCGGGGGGGTTAACATACGGGTGTCGGGGCGCGGCCGCCACGGTTGAAGATCGCCTTCGGGAAGCGTAGAAGAGGTTTAAGCTCTTATCCTGGTAACAATCGATCGACATCTCCTGAGGGACCGCGGTCTGCCGCCATCGACCTCTTCGATATCGACCGAACGGGCAACCCGTTGAGCCTTAACTCTAGGCAGCTTCCCCCGAGCCTGAGCGCATGCGCCTCAAAACAAAACTCGTTCTGGCCATCACTGCCCTGGTGTTTCTCATTTCGGTGCTGCTTTCGCTGGTGTATGTGAGCCAGTTGCTGAACGAGTCGGTGCAGCAGTCCTACGACACCAACCGCCTGGTAGCCAACCAGATCCGCTTTGCCTTGCAGCGCGCCCTTGAAACCGGCCTGAAAGATCGCAAGGTCGACCCTAACTTCCCCGATCAGTTGCGCGACCTGGCCGCCGAGGCGGTGCGCGACAACGCCGCGCTGCGCGCCGTGGTCGACTCCGTCAATCGCTACTCGCTGACCGTGTATGACATCAACATCGGCGACAATGAGTCGCGCACCATCCTCAGCACCGATCCGGGCAACCAGGACAAGCCGCTGCCCATTAGGCCCAACTACAACCAGCTCCTCAACGCCAACCCCATTCAGCTCATGGTGGAGGTGTTCGGGCCACCGAAGGTCTTCGATGTGGTCGTGCCCCTGGAACGTAACGACGATCCCTTTGTCACCGTGCATGTGGGGGTGCGCACCACGTTGCTGCGCGCCGTCTACGAGCCCTGGCTGGCAGAGGCATTGGAGCTCATCGGTTTCGCGCTGATTACGGCGCTGGTGGTCGCTTTCCTGCTGGGCAACCTCGCCCTGCGGCCCATGGAAGAGATCAGCATGCAGCTCGATTATTGGACCCTTCCCGGCGCGCATGAGGAGGATGAAGCCCCGAGTCAGGACACCGCCGACCGCGTCTCCGACAAGATCGAGCGCATCGGCCAGCGCATGCGCAACGTGGAGGAAGTCTTTTCCGCGTTGAAGGAGAACCTGGATCAAATCCTGGGCAATCTGCAGGATGGCATCCTGCTCTTTACCCACGACGGCCGCGCGGTCCTGGTCTCGGACGCAGCCCGGCGGCTCCTCCACGTGGAAGGGGATAACGTTCTCGGCCTGCACGCCCGCGAAATCTTCGACCGCTCCACGGTGCTCGGCCGCTCCCTGCGCCTGGCGTTCGATGCGGGCACCACGCTGGTGCAGGAAGAGGTGGTCACCGAGACCGGCCGCCGCCTGCAGGTGTCAATGGACTTCATTCATGACGACTACACGCGCTTGGGTCTCGGCGTCCTGGTCACGCTGCACGATCTCGAGTCGGTCGCCGAAATCGAGTCGGAACTGGAGCTGTCGCGGCGCATGGCGGCCATTGGCAGGCTCACCAGCGGCGTCGGCCACGAAGTCAAGAACCCCATCAACGCCATCGTCGTGCACCTGGAGCTACTTAAGAACAAGCTCGACGGCGCCAGCCCCGGGGCCATGCGTCATCTGGAAATCATCGATGCCGAAATTCGCCGCCTCGACCGCGTGGTGCAGACGCTGGTCGATTTCTCCCGCCCCGTGGAGCTGCAGCTCTCCGAGCAGGACTTGCGCGAAGTGATCGGCGACGTGGTCACCCTTTCCGCGGCCGAGTTCTCCACGCGCAATGTGACGCTCTCCAGCCAATTCCCGCCTAAGCCGTTGATGGCAAAGATCGACGCCGATCTGCTCAAGCAGGCGGTGTTGAATGTCATCCAAAACGGCGCCCAGGCTATGCCCGAGGGAGGCAAGCTGGATGTTATCCTTGAAGAATCCTACAAAGCGGCAATTTTGCGCATTGCCGACCAGGGCCCCGGCATCCCCGATGAGATCCTGGGGAAGATTTTCGATTTGTACTTCACTACCAAATCCGGAGGTAGCGGAATTGGCCTTGCCATGACCTACCGAATTCTTCAGTTGCATCATGGCAGCGTGGAAGTAGAATCGAAGCCAGACCATGGCACGGAGTTCCGGCTGCGAATTCCACTCACCGCCACGGAATGGGGACGCCGGCATCTTCAGCCGGTGGGCACAGAAAGTTTGAAGGGACTTGGGGAATGAAGTCGCAGGCTAAGTGCGTTGTCGTGCTGCTGCCGCTTCTATTGAGCGGCTGCACGCACAAAACCAATCAGGCACAGATCCAGCAGCCTGCCCTGGCTCCCCCGATCGTCGATAACCCGCCCCCCTCGCCGCCGCCGCCAACCGACCTTCCGCCGCCGGTGCTGACCCCGCCAAAGCCCGCCCAGCCCGCAACCACGGCAACGACGACACCCCCTCCGCCGCCGCCCAAGCCGAAACACAAAAAGCCTGCGCCCAAGCCCGCCGAGCAGCCCGCCGCCACCACGCAGCAGGCTTCCAGTGGCAATGCCCCCAGTGTCAGCGCGATCGGCCAGCTCTCCAGCGGCGATCCCGCCGACGTAAAGACGGAGACGCAGGACTCGATCGAGGCCACCGAAAAAGGCTTGAAGGAAATCGGCCGCAAGCTCAGCGAGCAGGAGCAGAAAACCGCCGATCAAATCGAGGAGTTCCTCAAAGAGGCGCGAAAAGCCCTGACCACCGGTGATGTAGACGGCGCCCAGACCCTCGCCGCCAAGGCGAAGGTTTTGCTAGGCGAACTAACCCAATAAGAACTTGCCGCGCTCGTCCAAAGTGTTCGCAGATAAAGACAAGTGGTTGACCTGAATTCAAAATGGCCAGCCTCCATCGCACTGACGATCTTCCGCGATGATATTTTTTTCGCCGGGCGGGAGAGCGGTGTCGGAGTATCTTGATAATCCCCTGATTTTGCGCGTCTTAGGACGCACCACGATAGGAGCGGAATCGCGAGCCTCTTGCCTTTTCGCTTTTTATCCTCGCAAGTTCGAAGTGCCAGTTTCGCCTCAATCGGTATATAGTTTTTGTTTTGATACACGCAAGCACTCTGCGCGCTTCCTAAAACCACTCGAGGGTTATCCCATGGGGATCAGGCTGAAAGGCTGGCGCATTACGCGCCGGGCCATCGTTCCAATCGCCATCGTCGCCTGCATGGCGGGCGAAATCGTCCACGTGAGCCGGTCTGTGCAAGCTGGCCAGGCCGGCACGCCGGCTGAAAAGACCATCAAGCTGGCGACGGCGCGCCCCGGCGCGTCGTATGCGCTGACGGTCGCGGTAAAGGATCCTGCGCAGCTCCAGGCGAACGACGCCGTAAAAGTCACCGTCAAGGACGCGCAAGGCGAAATCGATTCCAAGTGGCTTCATCCCGCCGATCTCGACTTCTACCTGACCCTGCATCCAAGAGCCGCCGGCCCCGTCACAGTCAGCCTTTCGTCGCCCTCGGGAACAATTGCTCCCGAAATCGCGACATCGCTGAACAAGATCCCCGAACCGTCGAGCCACGGAAACGTAAAGCGCGGCGTCATCGCCGCAGCGCCCAACGGCACATGGCAGCAGGCGCAGCCCTTCGAACTGGGCCAAACCATCTTCGGCGGCGACGACGAGCGCCCCTACGCGCCCTCGCCGAATGAAGATCGCTACGCCGCCATGCTCAAGGGCTTCCAGTGGTTCAAGTTCACCTTCAACGAGAAGCAGCCGCGCCTGGTCTACTTCGAGCTCAACGTGACCGACCGCGACATCCCCCTCGACGTCGACATCTTTCAACTGGGAAAGGATGAAGACGGAAAGCCCGACGTCGTGCCGTATTCAAAGGGTGCTTTCATCTACCAGATCGAGGCCACGCAGAATTATCCCGGCCTCTACAAATTCCGCACCCGCATCGTCGATCCCGGCCAGCAATATTACGTGCGCGTGGCCGCCAATCATCCCGCCTATCAGCTGCACACCTATGAGTACGGCGTTCCGCCCTACACCGATCCCCATGAAGCCGTGCGCGCAGGCATGGATTTCATGATCAACATGGGCGACACCTGGCTCTCGAACACGCCGCGTCGTGGAGCCGTCGCCCTGCGCACCACCATGCAGCACTCCGAGACGCAGCTCTGCATCGCCTGCCATCCCTCGCAGTTCACCACGCGCGGCTATCTGCGAGCCGTGCAGAACGGGTATGCACCCACGCAGCGCGCCTCGCTCGAGTTCCTCACCGACCGCATCTACAACAACACCCGCCCGCTCTACGGCGAACCCGGCACCAACTGGGTGCGCGTCATCTACACCGCGCGTACCGTGGCCGGCCGCCTGCCCATGATCACGCACGCATTCGAGCAGAACGTCACCCACGATCCGCCGCGGGAAAACTTCGATGTGCCTTACGCCGAATATTTGAAGATCCACTACAAGGGCGTGACCAAAATGCCCGGCGACGAGCCCGACGGCTGCGAGCCGGATGTAAGCCCCTTCGAAATCGCGCAGCAGAGCTGGCACACCTTCGACATGGTTTACAACCAGACCCACGACGCATCGTGGCTGGCCGGGCGCGACAACGTCGAGAGCCTGGCCGTAGCCTACGAGCCCAAGAACTTCATCGATGTGGCCTGGGAGATCATGTTCCTCTCCGAGATCGGCCGCGAAAAGTACGCAACAAAGATCGACGCTCTGATCGGCAAGGCTTACCAGTACGAAAACGCCGAAGGCGGCTGGCCTTACCAGTTCGACAAAACCGCCAAGCCCGCCGACTTCGTCTCCTACAACATCGTGCTTGGCCTAACCGAGGCCGGCCACCGCCCCGAAACCGACGAGCACATGGCCCTCGCCGTCAAAGCCATGCTCGCCGCGCAGCGCTCTGAAGGCAGTTGGGAGGGCGATCCCGTCTACCAGGGCTTCAACACGCCCTTCCGCGCCACGCAGTTCGCAGTGATGTCCCTCTCCACGCTCTATCCGGGCCCAACCAAGGCAAAGAACTGGGACGCAGCCTATCCGCCGCCCGTTACCACGCTCGCCAAAAACGATCTGCCTCTTCTGCTCGAACAGCTCGATCAATTCTGGGACCTCGCTCCCGAGCCGACGCTGCGCCAGATTCGCGAAGTGCTCATTCACAGCGATCAACCGTTGGCCCGCGAAGCCGCTGCGCGCGCCCTCGGCCACATGGCCGACTCCGGCGCGCTACCCGACCTGATGAAAGCGCTCGGCGACCAGACCAAAATGGTTCAAACCAGTGCCGCCTACGCCGTGCGCATGATCCTCTCACGCCGCACAGACGCGGCGCCCGAAGGCCGCAAGATGCTCGCCGCCGCGCTCGCCTCGCCCGACGCGCGCACACGCTGGGGCGCAACCCGCGTCTTTAATCAACACTTCCGCGATTTGACGAACGATCCCAATCTGCTCGCAGCCCTCGAGCGCGATCTCAACGACTCGGTTCCTTTTGTGCGCTTTCAGGCGGCTTCAGGCGTCTGGCGCTGGTACTACTGGCAAGTCGACAAACCCGAAGTCCGCCGCGGGACGCTCGAAGCGCTCGCCGTGCGCATGAACACCGAAACCGACCCGCTGGTTCGCCGCGGCCTGCAGGAGAGCATCTACGACCTGCTCGATGAGAACACCGGCTATCTCTCCGCATGGGTGCGCACCGCCGGAACTAAAGACGACAAGGACCGCATCGAAGACGGCTACGAAGCAGTGGTGCGCGACCAGGCGCAGGTGCTGGCCAAGGTGCTGCGCGAAGGAACACCGATGGGCCGCGAGGGCATTTTGAACGCACTGTGGGACTTCCATATTCGCCACTATGCCTTGCCCAAACTCAAAGCCGACACCGTGTCCATCGGCCTTCCCGCAGTTCTCACCAAATACGTTCCCGGCGTCCCCGATCTGCATGAGCCCGGCTACGAATACCCGCCCTATCGCGAGGCCGTCGACTTCAAATACGAGGTAACCAACGGCTTCTATCAGACGCGCATCGGCAACGACAGCGACCTGATTCACTTCTTCAAAAATTCCGGCCCCGAGCTCGAAGACGCGCTGCTCGCCTGCCTCAAGGGCGCCGACGATCCCATGAAGATCGAAGTGCTGAAGGCCGGCAGCACGCTCAGCCAGGCAGGCGATGCGCGCTTCACGCTCGCTGCCCTCAATCTTTCCGAAGACCCCAGCGCCGAAGTGCGCGACACCGTCCGCTATGTCTACGAAGATGGCCGGCGCGGGGTGCTCAACCTGGACGCGCCCGGAACACCGGACCCGCACCTCGTCAGCAAAGTCATTGAGATCCTCAAGCAGGGAAATCCAGATAGCCAGGCCGTCGTCCTTCCGCTGCTCGCAGCGCTGCCGGCAAACTCCGTGTGGGTGCAGCAGACCGACGTCCAGGACGCTCTGCGGGCAATGCTCGAGCAGCAGCCGCGCCCCGCCAATTACGCACAGGTGCTGAACGCGGCATCGTCATTCCCTGCCCTCATGCACGAGCCGGCGCAGCGGCAACAGGTGCTCGCCGGGCTCGATTCCACCGATCCCGCGGTGCAGCGCGCCGCGGTCGAAGTCATCCTCGAGCACTTTATCAACGACCCACAAATGGAGCCGGCGGTGAAGACCGCATTCGTCAGCATGAATGCCTCCGCGTTCAATGTTTTCCTCGACGAAGCCGGCAACCCCGAGTTCCTGAAGAAGCGCTTCGGTGTCTCCGGCGGCGCCGTATCGCAGGATCAGGACTACCTCAATCGCAATGCAGGAGCGTTGAAGCTCAAGGAGCCGCTCGAATATCCACTGGTGGTTGACACCGTGTTGGCCGGCCTGCTGAACTCCGACGCCAACGTTAGCGCCGCCGCGCTCGACACTTTGCGCAAAGTGAAAAACGTCGAGAAGCGCCCCGACTTCCGCGCCGATATGACCAAGCTCGAGAACTCCACCAATCCGCGCATGAAGCTCATCGCCACCAGCGTGCTCGAAGGCAAAGACATCGGCGAAGCGCTCAAGGACGTGCAGCCCGGCTCGGTGCTCGACTTCCGCTACTTCGTCGCCCGCGTCGAGCCCATTCTAGAAGCGCGCGGGCCCGACGGCCTGGCCTGCGTGTTCTGCCATGCCAGCCATGTGATCTTCAAGCTGGAGCCGCCCAACGCGCAAGGCGTCTTCTCCGACCAGGACAGCGAGCAGAACTACAAATACGCCATGCGCGTAGTGAACATCGCCAAACCCACCGAGAGCCTCATCCTGATCAAGCCCACGCGCCCCACTGACAGCGCCGGCGATGTGGGCAACTACCTGGCCACGCACAACGGCGGCCAGCGCTGGCTCAACAACGAGCAGAGCGACCAGTACCGCACAATTCTCGAATGGATTCGCGGAGCGCGGCTGGAAACAGCATCGACGACCAGCAAGGACCGCGCCGGCAAGAGCGCTCAATAGGTATAGAACCCGCGCCCCGATTTGCGCCCCAGCCAGCCGGCGTCGACCATGCGCACCAGCAGCGGGCACGGCCGGTATTTGGGATCGCCGTACCCTTCTTGCAGAACACGCAGGATGTCCACGCAAACATCGATGCCGATGAAGTCGGCGAGCGTGAGCGGGCCCATGGGATGATTCATGCCCAGCTTGAACACCTGATCCACGGCTTCGGCGGTAGCCACGCCCTCCATCACCGCGAACGCTGCCTCATTGATCAGCGGCATCAGCACGCGATTCGAAACAAATCCCGGCGCATCGTTCACTTCAACCGGCGTCTTTCCCAGCTTGACGGCCAGGTCACGAACAGTGGCGAATGTCTCATCGCTGGTCGCCATTCCGCGCACCACTTCAACCAGCGCCATCACCGGCACCGGGTTGAAGAAGTGCATGCCGATGACCTGCGCCGGCCGCCGCGTTTGCGCAGCGAGTTTTGTGATGGAGATCGACGAAGTATTGGTCGCCAGAATCGCAGCCGCGGGCAGAATGCGGTCGAGCGCGCGAAAGATCTCCGATTTCAGCTCGAACCGCTCGCTCGCTGCTTCAACAACAAAATCCGCGCCCGCCAGCGCTTCTCGATCCAACGTCAGTTCGATGCGCCCAAGCGCCGGCTCAATCTCGCTCTCGGCGAATTTACCTTTGGCGGCCTCGCGCCCCAGATTGGTGCGAATGCTGTTCAGCGCGCGATCGAGAAACCGCCGCTCCACGTCGCAGAGCAACACGCGAAACGCGGAGCGCGCAAACACATGAGCAATTCCCGCGCCCATGGTCCCCGCGCCCACCACGCCTGCGGTTTGAATCTCACTCATTCAGCCGGGCCGCTCCCCCTTTAGGATAGCGGTTCGCTACGCCGGGGCTTGTCTGAGGGCCGGAGCCTATCCGCACTTGATCCCCCTCCCATCCTCCTGCGACTGGCACTTGGCGGGGATGTGGACCACCTGATCGAGAACGTAGACGGACTCTCCCGAAGGCACCCGGAAGAAGTAAGTTTCCATGACGCCGGTCGCGCCCTCGAAGACCACAGTGAGACGCGCATCGGCCGCGTTCGCGGTGTACTGAAAGTTAGAGTAGCCGGTGACCTGCATCAACTGCTTCCAGTTCTCGTCGAACTGGAGCATTACGAACTTGATGACCTGATATGCCATTCCCGTTCCTCCCCCGGCGACTACAACGGTTCCACAATTGCCGTATCCCGAGTCCACTACCCTCAAGTGGCTTTTTCCTCAAGAAAAAGCCATCTTTCACCACACCAGACAGGACACGTGAATTGTGGAACCGCTCTGACAGCCGTAGGCCAATAATAGAGACAGATATACGAACTGGAAAGAAGAATGGTTAAGAACGGATGAAAAGAAGACCTCCCAGGGTTCGCCCTTTTGGGCGGCGAATCGGGGATTTTGATCAACCGGATTAGCGTATTCCTAATTCCCGCTTGGAGCTGGCGCGCTCATGAACAGCGGTTCAGTCAGCGTAAACAGCAGCGTCGCTCCTGGCTCCAGCGTGGCCTGCGGATGGTCGCGCAGCAGATGCGTGGTAATCACACCGGCGCCCACCAGTCCGCCCGTCAACGCACCCACTGGCCCGGCAATCACAGCGCCGGTTACCGCGCCCGCGCCCACCGCACCGCCATATTCAATGCTGTCGCGCCGCCAGCGCGAGTCCGGCTTGATGGTGCCTTCGCCCACCACGTGCGTATTGGAGTCGGGCGTGCCCGTCACCTCGGCATGCAAGCGGAAGCGATTACCGTCGGCCAGGATCACTGTCTCCGGAAGCAGGCGCATCGACCCGGTCCCTCCCGGATGCCCGCTCGAAACCTGCGCAACCGTGCCGTCGATCTCGGCTCCGGCGGGGATCAGCACCTGCCCGCCCTCCATCACGTCACTCGCAACCTTGCTGCGGAACGGCTCGCCCTGCTCGGTCTGCGTGGTCGAAAGCCGGTCAAGAAGTTCCACGCGAATCGTGGTTCCATCGGCAATCTCGCCGGGCTGCAGCGGCTGCGGATGAACAATATCGCCATCGGGATCGGAGACATAATTGCGTTCCTCGAGCGTGGGCTGTGCAGGCGGCGCAACATTGGCCGGCGCGGGTGCAACCGAATCCAAGTCAGGGCCCGCGACGGAATTATTCGCGCTGGGCCCAGCAGCGTTGGGCTGCGCCTGATCTTGCGCCTGCCCCTGCACTTGATCTTGCGTTTGATCCTGCGCGGGCGCCGCTTGCGCTTGATCGGGAGTCTGCGCCGGCGCGCCGTTCATCGGATGGCCTGCGGGAGGTTTTGCCGGCGGGGCTTCGTCGGTCACGATCGCGTCGTTGGCTGGAGGATTCGAAGTCCCCTGATATGGATTCTGCTGGCTCGACTGCTGCGCAAGCAAAGCGCCAGAAGAGAAGGCAATCAATACACAAGTTAGAAACGGCCGATTCATTCCAAGACTCCTTTTTGCGGGCGGAGCTTTCCCTATTTATTTGGACCCTGCTCGCGGCAAACAGTTCCGCGCCGGAAGAAAATTCCCAAGCAACGCCTCATCCATTCGCCAATATCAGGCTAACCTGCCCCGGCTGAGCGCAGCCACACGCCGGCCGCATCAGTGCCTTTTCGGGCACGAATCAAAACAGGCACCTCGTCGGTTCAGCTTCGGATCAGGCGCAATATGGCGTGATCGGCGCCACACCGCTGCGCACGGCCCGCTTTGTTAGAATCCCATTGGTAGATCGAGGTTTTTCGCGCCATTGGACGGAGAGGAGATTTCCGCTTGCAGCAGCTTCTGGGCACCATTCGGAGCGCCGCCGGAGAGTCTCTTGCCGTAGATCGCCGTCCCCAACTGAACGACCGGCTGCTGCACCGTATTGCGAGGACTCATATGACTGAAATTGTTGCTGTTCGTGCGCGCGAGATTTTGGATTCGCGCGGCAATCCCACCGTCGAGGCGGACGTGATCCTGGAAGGCGGCGCGCTGGGCCGCGCCATCGTGCCTTCGGGCGCTTCTACCGGCGAGCATGAGGCCGTGGAACTGCGCGACGGCGACAAGAGCCACTTCCTGGGCAAAGGCGTGCTGCAGGCCGTGGCCAACGTCGAGACCGTGATCGGCCCCGAGCTCGAAGGCATGGACGCGGCCAATCAGCGGCTCATCGACCAGACCATGATCGCGCTCGACGGCTCGGCCAACAAATCCAAGCTCGGCGCCAATGCCATCCTCGCCGTCTCCATGGCCGCCGCGCGCGCCGTCGCGCAAACGCTGGAGATTCCCCTCTACCGCTATCTTGGCGGAGTAAATGCAAGCGTGCTGCCCACGCCCATGCTCAACATCATCAACGGCGGCGCGCATGCCGACAATAACGTCGACTTTCAGGAGTTCATGATCATGCCCGTGGGCGCGGAGCGCTTCTCCGAAGCGCTGCGCTGGTCCGTCGAGACCTTCCACACCCTCAAGGGCGTGCTCAAGAAGAAGGGCTACAACACTGCAGTCGGCGACGAAGGCGGCTTTGCTCCATCGCTCAAATCCAACACTGAAGCCATCGAAGTCATTCTCGAAGCCATCGAGCAGGCCGGCTACAAGCCCGGCGAGCAGATCGCCATCGCCCTCGATCCCGCATCGAGCGAATTCTACGACAAAGAGAAAAACAAATACGTCTTCAAGAAGAGCGACAAGCGCGAGCTCTCGAGCGAAGAGATGGTCAGCTTCTACGACAGCTGGATCCGCCAGTATCCCATCGTCTCGCTCGAAGACGGCCTTGCGGAAGACGACTGGGAAGGCTGGCGCATCCTCACCGACAAGCTGGGCAGCCGCATCCAGCTCGTGGGCGACGACATCTTCGTGACCAATGTGAAGCGCCTGCAGCGCGGCATTGAAGAAGGTGTGGCCAATTCGATCCTCATCAAAGTTAACCAGATCGGCACGGTCACCGAGACGCTTGAAGCCATCGAGCTAGGCGCCCGTTACGGCTACACGTCGGTCATCTCGCATCGCTCCGGCGAAACCGAAGACACCTTCATCGCCGACCTCGCAGTAGCCACCGGCGCCGGCCAGATCAAGACCGGCTCCTGCAGCCGCACCGACCGCATCGCCAAGTACAACCAGTTGCTGCGCATTGAAGAGGAGCTGGGCTCAGGCGCCGTCTACCTCGGCCTCGAGAGCCTGAACTACAACGACTGAGCGGTACGCGGCGCTCCACTTGGCAGCTCTACGACAGTTTGGCAGCACCTATGATGTGTCATCCTGAGCGGGTGATAGAACTTCCGCATACCATGGTTTTCATTGCACATAACACGCAAATTTTCGGCTGTGTAGGAACTGTGCAGGGTAATTGTGCAAATCTCGGACAATTTGGCTGCTACAGGTCCCTTGCGCACGAGGAGCTGGGGTGCGTCGCCCCTTCTTCCGAAGCCAGAACAGCAATGCACAGAGTAGCCATGTCCATACGCGATGTCGGTTCCTGCTGTTCATACTGCTAACGATAACTGATCGCAGCAATGGCCGCATTTTCGCCGCATGTTCAGTGGTTAGAAGCGATGAAACCGAATGTTGATGCCGCAATCAGTCGAAGTCTCAGCTTTGGGTTTCACGCAACAGATAATCGCAACCGTCGTCGGAGCCTTCAGAGGCTCAGCCCCATATCCATACCCTGACTCTTTTCCTGTTTGGGAGTCTCGGCTATCTCATGTTGCGGCGGTTTCAAGTCGGG
>JBAUBR010000180.1:0-8175 GCA_049676965.1 Occallatibacter sp. | reverse complement strand
TGATCACCGCGTCCGTCCCGCCAGCGACTTACTCCAAACGGCCCTATCGAAACCGCCCCGGTCCAATATGCCGGGCCCCATCTTGCCTCGTCTCACGGGGCGGTCACGATAGGGTTCTAACGTTTATTGTTACAGATCCCGGAAACTCAGTTCCTGTCTTATATCCGCTTGTTCTGTTTGTGCACAGATTGGGAATCCGCCGGGTTGTAGGCGCATTGCTGGCTCAGTTCGGATGGGACCTTGACGGCTCCATCAGAAGACGAAAATGCTCTCGAACTGCTTTTACCATGCGATCAAAAGGATCTACTTCACCGCACGAGATGGGACTTCACTCTCTAAGAATGATTCAGGGCTGTCCAGGCGGCTAAAGAGTCCATGTAGTCTCTCCAATGGACGATCTTTCTATTCTCAATTGTGACAACCGAGATGAGCCTGTTGTCATAGGACGCCCCGCTCGAAAGAATCTTGCCATGCACTTCATACTCGAGGATCACGACGCGGCTATCCTCCGCGCGATGAACAACAAGGGCATCGCCAGAGTGAAGCTTGATCGTCTTCCCATATCCGGAGAGGCTGACCATCAGATTGGCTCTGCCCTCAATCTTCACAGGCCAACCTGGGAAGTGATAGCGGGACTCGAAGGTTGCGTCCTCGGCAAAGACATCGAAATAGTGATCCCCATCGACAAGCCCACTCAGCCCACGTAAGACGACTTTGAAGAAGGGATTGAGGGCCTCAAATACTCGGTAGTCCGCTTTCTTTTTCATAAATCTCCTGGACGTCCTGAAACGGGGTGTCAAAATGCAACTTTTTGAGCATGAACTCTCATCTAGAGGGTACGGTCTTCAAAGGCCTTTTCTACGTTCGGTGTGGCCCCATCTGTAAAGGGTGAGGGATTGATGACCGCAAGAGCGTTGATCAGGGACGGGAACCCTGTAAGAGTATGTCGACGAATTTCCGCGCCTTTGCGGGCCAGTCGTCCGCGCTGCCGGCAGTGGAGAGGCCGTAGATAGCACGCATCAAGTCTATGGGATCAACGTCCGGACGGAGATCGGCGCTGGCGACGGCGCCGCTGGCCAGCGCATTGGCAGCTTCTTCCATGACCTGCGTGGTCTGCTGATACACCCGCGAAGGACCACCAGTCATTGCGTTCAATGCCGGGGCTATGATCTTTTTCGCGGCGATGTACTCGATGAAGACCAATAGCCATGCTCGCAGGGCCTCGATGGGAGGGAGTTCGGCGGACAATTTTTTCTGCGCCGCCGCCAGCTTCTCGACTTCGGTAATGTAGACCGTCGCCAGCAGGTCGTCGCGTGTCGCGAAGTGGCGGTAGAGCGTACCGGGTCCGATCTTCGCGCGCCTTGCGATCTCGCCCATGCTGGCGTCGGCGCCGCGACGGGTGAAAACTTGCTTCGCAACTTCCAGGATGCGCTCGCGGTTTCGCTGCGCGTCTGAACGAGGCTTACGGTCGGTTTTTGGGGTCGGTGACTTTTTCATGGAACATTCTGAAACCGGAGTACCCCTCCGGTTATCTTATCAAATAGCGGAGACCTATTCCGTTTTATTTCCGGGCGAAGGCCCGTGTCAAAGAGTTTTGACGGGAGAGTGCAGGATGGCAGCGAAGTTTGGAGCGATGTCAACGACGGAAGATGTCCTTGCAGGTGTCGATCTGAAGGGCATGCGGGTTCTAGTGACGGGCGTTTCGGCCGGTCTCGGCGTAGAAACGGCGCGTGCGCTGGTGGCGCATGGCGCGGATGTTGTGGGCGCGGCGCGCGATCTGGAGAAGGCGAAGCGGGCGACCTCGGAGGTGAGCAAGGCCGCTGCGGAGGCCGGAGCAAGCTTTGAGCTAGTCGAGCTCGACCTGGCCAGCCTGAAGAATGTGCGTGCTGCTGCGGACAAGCTGGTCGCCGACGGCCGCTTGTTCGACGTGATCATCGCCAATGCCGGCGTGATGGCGACCCCGTTCGGCAAGACGAAGGATGGCTTCGAGACGCAGTTTGGAACCAACCACCTCGGTCACTTCGTCTTTGTAAACCGCATCGCGAAGCTGATTAGGGATGGTGGACGGCTGGTGAACCTTTCGTCTTCAGGTCATCGTTTCAGCGATGTCGACCTGAACGATCCCAACTTTCAGACGACGCCCTACGAGCCGTTCGTGGCTTATGGGCGATCGAAGACCGCGAATATTCTTTTCGCAGTCGAGTTCGAGCGCCGGCACCGTGGCCGAAGCGTGCGTGCTACGGCTGTGCATCCAGGCGGTATCGCAACGGAACTCGCTCGGTATATGCCGGATGGGGCCATCGAGGCGTGGTTCCATCAAATCCAGGAACAACGTGCCGCAGCAGGCGAGCCGCCTTTCGAATTCAAGTCAATTCCCCAAGGTGCGGCGACATCGGTCTGGGCCGGGGTCGTTGCGTCCGCCGATGAAGTCGGCGGCAAGTATTGTGAAGACTGCCAGATCGGCGAGCTGATTCCTGCTGACGCGCAAGTGAGCGTAAGCAACAGGGGTGTGCATGCCTACGCGCTTGATTCCGAAAGGGCAAAGGCGCTCTGGAAAAAGAGCGAAGAGATGGTAGGCGAGACCTTCGCGTAGAAGTTCAACAAGACAGGCGCATATTCGTTGGACTTAAAGGGGATATTATCATGCGTATCGTTGTGACCGGCGCGCCGGGATTCATCGAGTCGGCACTCATTCCGGAGTTATTGCAGTCAGGGTATCAAGTGTTGGGGCTGAGGCATTCGGACGAGAGCGCGGAGAGGCTTCGAGCCGCTGGGGCAGAGGTGCTTCATCGGAATTGATCTCGAGAACAATCCCTTCGACGATCTCGCGGGCATCCGCTGGCATCGCGCGGGATTCAGACAATTCTGGAAATGGATTTCACGCAAGCACGTCCCGGCCGCCGATACATGAGCCCAAGCTACCGACCTCATGCCCTTACGCATAGTCCATCCTTGGTTCCTCTTGATAGTCTCTCGACAGGTTCTAAGCGCTTTTCTTGTGCCCGAGCCCTACGGTCCATTCCGCGGAACCCGGGGGTTTCTATAGGTAAACTTCTGCTGCAATGAGCATCAAAATCAGGAGCACACCAGCGCTGATAGCCAGGCCCTTCTTCGTCTGCTTGCTCACCAGGCTGGTATAGCTGGCCATGCCTAAACCCATCGCGATCGCAAGGCCGATCGTGATTAGGAAACCGTTGCGGAGGTTAACAAGCTGCGTCATGGACATAGATGCAATCTCACTCGCCGCTGAGCAGGCTGGTTTGTAAAACGGTCTTGAACAAACTTTAATATACAAAGCTCAAATGTGCGAGTCCCAGTAGCGCAGCGAGCTCCAGCGAAGCCTCAGTAAGTTAAGCCGATGAAGAAAGCCCCGGTCATTCAGACCGGGGCTTTCGTTGTAAGTGAGTCCATCACCACTCTTTGTCGTACTGCACATTACAGGGCGACGGAGCTGAATTGATTCAAATGGGACCTCTTCTGGTACTTGGCCTATTGAAAAACTCGCGCCAATACGAAAACATCATGACCGGCACCTTCACTGGCTTGAAGACGTCCCTATTCGATTTCCGTACTCAAACGGTGGCTGCATACTCTCAAGGCGTGTATTTCCCATATTTCAAAAATGGGCCCGCAGACCTCTAAGGTACTTGACCGCGTAATCCAATGAGCCATCGAATCTTTCTTTCCGAAGGTCTCTCACGACTTTGAATCTCACCCCGATTTTTCGCGCCGATAAGTATTGTCTGGTGGCTGAACGATCAAAGAGAGAACGACGAGTTAAAGTAGCTATTCTCCCCCGCTCTCCTCACATTCCTTCTCGAATTGCCTCCTCAAAACAAGTGGCACATCGAGGGGGCTGGCGCCGTGCTCATTCTCTATCGCAAAGGCAAAACCGTTCGCGTCGGAGAGTTTCGCTCATTTCTGGACGAAACCTCCACCATCGCGAAAGCATTCTTCAGTTTGAACGGGGTCAAGAAGCCGGTAGTGGGGGAGGACTTAGAGCATATCCCACCCAAATAGACAGGCGCGTTGCTGACGAAAAAGCAGCGAATGCCAGAGCGTTTTACGTTCAGTTATAGGTGATGGCTGCTTTCCATATTGGTTTCTTCGTGGTGTGCAAGAAAAATAGTGATTTGAAGAAGTCCAATCGGCCCTTCAACAAATCGTGCTCGGGGTTTGGCTACTCGGCCCGCCGATTTACTTCATGCTCGAATGGGGGACCATATACAACGGACCCTACGATGGTGCTCCGTTCGAGATGTTCAAGATGGGACAGGATCTCACGACCAAGTTCTGAGGTAGGATTTTTGTGATTTTGGGCGCTCTCTATAGGGACTGGTAGGGTGTCACTGTACTTATTGCCAGAACGCAACGGCGGCTACGCAAACCCTACAGCGCTCTTTTGAAGGCGCGGGTTTGCTCCGTCGAACCGGAGAACGCGAATCTCCGCTATCGCTACCTACGACGTTCACGTCTTTCCCGGAGCCTCTCGTTGCAATCTTCCCAAAATGCATGAGTGTTTTCTTTCCGAATCCGGAACGATCTTCTCACTGCGTGAAATTCGTTCGGCCAGCGGAAATTGTCATAGTATCGAGCCGGTGTCGGGTCGAAGCCCGGACGCGAGCCGGAACGCTGAAACCAGACGAATTGGCAGTAGGAACATTTGTAAATCTGATCGTTGGGGCCGCGCCTCTCCAGGATATCGGGCGGTATATGCACCGCTTCCGCCGAAACACTGTGCAGGCAACCGGCGTGGCCGCTGCTGCAATCCGCTGCGGGACAATGGGGCTCGTAGATCTTCCGAACGCCCATGATCGCTGATTGTATCGAAGCTTCGGGCGCACGTCCGGGTAGTGGTGCAGTTTGGATTTCAACAGGGCTGGCAGTGAATTGGCGTCGGGCGTAGACTCTGGGCATGGGGCAGGAAGCACACCTCACCGCAGCCAAGGACCGCAATGGGAGATTTTCCGGCTATTACAAATGTTCCCTCTGCGCAGCAGAATTTCACCCTAATCCAAATGACCTTGCGGAACTGTCGAAGATGACATCGGATCATGAGAATTTGAAGGCACGTGAGCCTGCACTAGCGTAATGACTGCTTGCGCCCATTTATCTCTCCACGGCGGCAATACACGGCTATCAAGAATGCGTTGTTCAACACGGTGAATTTCAAACGCTCCGTCCATCTGTGTGATAAGGGAGACATGCGCAAGTTCTGCGAGTGCATCTCGAATAGGCTTGTCTGATAATTGTTCACCGGTTTCCTCACACCACAACTTCACAAGTTCAAGAACTTCGGCTGGGTGTTGCTCGAACATTGAAACAGGAATCGGGTATGGAGCAAGAAACCCTGCTAAACGGAGTAAGGACTTTTCAACAGAGCTGAGTTTGTCGAACGCCATGAAGTAAGTCGTCGCTACAGTTTTCACAACTCTATCCTTAGTAGGATCGGCCTCGTATTTGATCGCGTTGTGATCATGCCAAGACAGTACTACGGGCAGCTTCCTCTCAAATGCCGAAAGATAACCAGCAATAGACTCGCCATAGCGGCGGATGTAAGCACTCGCATGTGTAAGCATAAGTGGCAAACACCCGAGCCGATTCGCGAGAGTTTGAGCCTGCACCATATCGTCTTCGCGTGTAACGCGACGGTTTGCTGTTGAACGCAGCAAGAACCTTGCCGCATCTGGTTGCGGAATTGCATCAAGCGTAAATTCGTGTGCACACCCGCCCCACTCCGTAATGCGTGTGGTTATTATGATTTGCCCACCGGGCAACGAACCGATCAAGCTTTGCACAGACGCAACGGCCTCATCAGTATCAACATTGTCAATGATGAGCAGCCAATTCCGATGTCCCTGTAGCCAGTGTAGGACAGCATCGCATTGCTGAGGTTGGGTCGGCAACTGGCCCTCTATCAGTGCCAACGCATCCGGCGCGCAAAGTCTCGCCATGTTGGTCTTAAGATCATCCGGAGTATTGGCGGAGACAAGTAAAGTAGCGATGAAATCATCGTCGTGACGAAATGCGTATTCGAGTGCGAGTCGGGTTTTTCCTACTCCTCCGCCTCCAATCAGTGCCACAGGCTGTTTGAGTGAGGCTGCGCCTCCACCCCAAAAGTACTGGTCAAGGCGAGCGATCTCTTCGTTTCGGCCAACAAACAATTCCGCAAGTGTCGGAAACGGTAACTTTCGGAAGACTCGACCGGTATTCATAGCGCGGTTAACTTGCGGGAAAATGTCGCGGGCATCGGTTTGACCCGCGTGAATCGCGTCGGGTTTCAAATCACCGCGCTGGAAACTACTAAAGGAGGTAAACTGGAGCGCGCGGAGGACGAACCTAGCTGCGTTTGTAGCAGCTAATTGTTGGCGCGAGTCCTTATCCTGCGTTTTGCTGCCGTCCGCCCAATCGCAGATGGCCTTTACGAGAATCCAGTCGACCTTCTTGTCCTGACAAGCCACATAAAGTCCTGCACCTTCCATCTCACCACCGATGGCCTCTGGTTCAAAGGCACGCAACTGATGGCGGAAGTCGATGTTATCTATTAGTTTGTCGCCGGTGAGTACCACACCAAAACGCACGCTCGCGCCGTGCGTTAAAGATAACCATTGTACTGAAACTTAGATGGTCGCGGTAACCCCCTCCCAATTACCCCCGCTCTTTCGGATTGATGTGTCTGATAAGTTCTGTTATCAGACAGATTAACCATTAAGAATACGGCGGGGCGATGTCGGATGGATTGACGGTTCCTGGGTCAGAAAAGCTACCGGCATTGCCTCCGGTCATTGCCGGCGCCGACACCCCGGAGATCAAACGCCGCGTCGAAAGCTTCTTCAACTCCGTTGCAGCCATCTTCGAGGCCTGGGTCAACCGGCGCATATCCGACCACACGCGCCACGCTTACCGTGGCGATGTCATGGCCTTTGTCGAGTGTTGCGGCTTTGCCTGGCCGGAGGATTCCGCGAAGCTCTTACGCGTCTCCATCCTCGATGTCCAGGCGTTCAAGGAGCACATGGGGGAAGCACGGCGGGGCGCCCAAGACCATTAACCGGCGGATTTCCTCGCTCTCGTCCTTCTACAAGTTCTCAAGCGGCACCGCGGCCGAGCTGCGGTTGCCGATCACGGTCCCAAACCCGGCGCATGCACAGTTCATCTCGCGTGAATCCTCTGATCCCTTCGATGAAACTCGCGCGCTTTCGGAAACCCGCGCGCCAACTCATGGGAATGCCGGGCGGGAATTCGCTGCTGGATATCCGAGATCGCGCCATCCTCAAGATTTATCTTTATACCGGCGCTCGAATCGAAACCGGCTGCCAGCTCAATGTCTCCGATTTCCATCAGGACGGCGATGAAGCGACGCTGCGGCTCCAGCTCAAGGGCGCGCGTGCCAAGACAAAAGGAATCCACTTCAGCGCAGCGGAGGCCATCACTGAATACATCAAGGCCGCAAAGATAGAGAGCGGCCCCTCTTCCGTCCTCTGCGCTCCAGGAGCGGTGACGCCCTCGCCTCCCGGCGCATGACCCAGCGCAGCATGTACCGCGTGCTCATGAGCTATCTTGAGCGCCTGCCCGGTGCGATGCAGGAGAAAGAACTGCCCGATGGCGAGAAAACGCAGGTCTGCGTCTATTCCCGCATTCGCTAAGGGCAACCACGGCGACGCTGCTGCTCGATACCAGCGTGCCCATCGAATCCGTCCAGGACCTGCTCGACCACAAGCACATCACCACCACGCAGATTTATGATAAGCCCCGGCGGAGCGTCAGGGATTCCGCCTCGCACAAAGTGCCGATTTAGGACACAACGAAGGATAATGCTGAATTGCGCGGTTAAGGTCAAAGCAAAATATCGGTTTCTCGCCGATTACCACAACAAAGAACTTCACCGCCTCCTACCAAAGCGATGTGGTATTCGCGTGAGTTTCCTGGAGCGTGTTTCATAAAACATTTGCGCAGCGTGATCCAGAAGCAGCCGAGATAGAAGAAGGCCCGGTAGATGGAGAGGAGATGGTCTTTTCCCTTCAGTTAGTTATCTAAGTTACCTTAGTCCCTCCTGCGACCGTTACCGGAGTCCGCACCGATACAACCTGGCGGTCATTGTCCCTGAATGACATCGCGGCTAAAGTTGTGCCATTGCCGGGCAATCATTCGCTTCTACGAGTGCTCGTTCCGCAAAAA
>JBAUBR010000179.1:0-1512 GCA_049676965.1 Occallatibacter sp. | reverse complement strand
GTGGTGCAGCGCTTCGGCCTGCCGGTGACGGCCACCGCGGCCAATTTGCAGGGCGCCGCGGAGTGCACCAATGCGGCCTGCGTGCGCGACCAGATCGGCGACCGAATCCCCTTGATTATCGATGGCGGCCCCACCGCGCACCCGCAGCCCACCACCATCGTCGATCTCTCGCTGGGGCCGGGGCGATGGGAGATTCTGCGCGAGGGCGCCATCCCCACGCATGAAATCGTGATGGTCCTGCAAAGGTAACGGCAAAGGTAAGATGTTGCGGATGGGGCACGGGTCAATGTCGAAGCGTCGCCGGTGGATTCTTCACGGGGCGCTTCTGCTGCTGGTTGCGCTCGCCATTGCGCTCGCTGCGTGGTTCCGCTGGGTCTACGTGCAGATTGAGCATTACGCCACGCTGGACCAGGCTGCGCCGGCCGATGCCATTGGAGTCTTTGGCGCCGCCGAGTACGACGGACGCCCCTCGCCGGTGTTTCGCGCGCGCCTCGATCACGCCCGCGCTCTCTATAACAGCGGCATTGCACCGCTGATCATCACCATGGGCGGCAGCGGCGGCGACCAGTTCACCGAGGGCGCCGTAGGCCGCGAGTACCTGATGAGCACCGGCGTGCCGGAAGACGCGATCATCGCCGAAACCGAGAGCAGAGACACCGAAGAGTCGGCGCGGCGCATCGCGGTGATTGCCCGCACCAACGGCATGCATCGCCTGCTCATCGTGAGCGACCCCACGCACATGTTTCGCATTCACGCGATCTGCGCCGCCGATGGGCTCAACGTGCTCACTTCGCCGCGCCCGCGCACGGCGGGCGAAGATACTTCGCAGGATGCCGGCCGGATCGCACACGAGATGTTCGCGTATACGTTCTGGCGAATGCATTTGCATTGAGGAACATCTGATTTAGTCGCCGTCTTGAAAGGGCACGACTTCACAGGCTGCTGAAGAATCCATGGCAGCGCAGGCTTTGTAACAGGGCACGACTTCAGTCGTGCCGCAAACACAGCTGTATGAACGATGGGCTTTAGCCCCTGAGGGAAAGGCCGCCGATACACAAAGCTCGATCGGAGATTCCCCAAGCACAGTCAGCGAGTCAGCGCGCGGGAAAAGAATGCAATCGCACCCAATGCAAATACTGACGCACTGGCGGTAGAGAGAAAATTCACCAGATCATTATTGAGCCAGCCGCGCCGCTCGAGCGTTGCGCCGAGCAGGCTGTCGAAGAAAAGGCCAAAGACGCCGCCTGCCAGGGCAATCGCGAAGAAGATCACATCCCCTTGCAGAGCCCATGCTCCGGCTGCGGCAACAATTGCGGCAGCGACGATGCCGGCCAGAGTGCCGGCGAGGCTGATGGCGCCGTCCGTTCCCGGCTCGACCAGGCGCAGCGTGACGATCATGCGCGGCCGGCCGCCCAGCACCTGGCCAATCTCTGAAGACGCCGTATCCGCAGCGGCTTCAGCCAGCGCGGCGAGCATGGGCGCGAAGAGGAGCGACCGCGACAAGACCGCACC
>JBAUBR010000178.1:0-22236 GCA_049676965.1 Occallatibacter sp. | reverse complement strand
GGCGTGCTGTGGTGGCGGGCGCAATTGCGCAGGCGCAAGGCCGCGGTGGAGCAGATCGGCAGGCCGATTCTGGGAGCGCAGATCTTTGCCTTGTCGATAACGATAACGATCGCGGCGATCTTTGCCGTTTCGCAGGCGCGGCAAGGGCTGCAATGGCTCAAATGGTGGAAGCAATTGGGCCAGTCGCCGACCTTTCATCTCGAAGATCTGTGGTCTTCCGCAGTGGCCATGCCGCTGTGGGGACTGATGGTGCTGATCTTCGGACTTGCGGCAGTGGCGGTGTTGAGTGGCGTGGTCCTGTTCTCCGACCGGCAGCGGCAATAGCCCAGCCTCCCTCGAATTCCATAACATTCGACAATGCGCGGCAGTCGCCGCGCCGCGTGCTGTTATAGTCTCTTCGGTGCGAATTTGGCCGTTGGCTAGACGGCAAATTCCAGGATGCGAAGGGGGCACGATGGATTGGAGCGAGAGCTCGAGGCGGACATTTCTCAAGGGACTTGGCGCGGCCGGCGCATTGGCCGTTGCTGCAAGCAAATCCAGTGCGACCGAGGTGCAGAATGCAGGCGCAGCCGCGCAAGCTTCGCCCATCGAAGCCAAGATGGCCGCTACGCGCGCGCAGCGAATGGCCTGGTGGCATGAGGCCCGGTTCGGCATGTTCATCCACTGGGGCCTCTACAGCGTGATCGGCCAGCACGAGTGGGCCAAGGAGGTCGAGGGCGTTCCCATTCCGCAGTACGAGATCCTGGCCAAACACTTCACGCCCAAGCCGAATGCGGCGCGCGAGTGGGCGCGGCTGGCCAAGCGCGCCGGTCAGAAGTACATGGTGATGACCACCAAGCACCACGAAGGCTTTTGCCACTGGGATACAAAACTCACCGATTATTGCGCGCCCAAACAAGGGCCCGGCCGCGACCTGGTGCGCGAATTTGTGGAAGCGGCGCGCGGCGAGGGACTGCGCGTGGGCTTCTACTACTCGCTGATGGATTGGCATCATCCCGACGGCGCCAAGTGTAAGACCGACGAAGCAGCGCGCAAGCGCTTCGTCGAATATACGCATGGATTGATCCGCGAGCTGATGTCGAACTACGGCAAGATCGATGTGCTGTGGTACGACGTGGATTGGCCGCTGAACGCGCAGGGATGGGAGAGCGAGCGCATGAACGAGATGGTCTTCGAGTTGCAGCCGGAGATCATCGTCAACAACCGCAACGGCCTCGAAGGCGACTTCTCCACGCCGGAGCAGAACATCGAAGCAGCTCCCGAGGGCCGCGCATGGGAAACCTGCATGACGCTCAACGATAGCTGGGGATTCAATCGCGGCGACGATTCGTGGAAGTCGCCGAAGACGATCGTGCAGAACCTTGCCGAATGCGCGCGCGGCGCAGGCAATTATCTTCTCAACATTGGCCCCAAGCCCGACGGCTCGGTGCCGGAGGAATCGGTGACCGTGCTCGAAGCCGTGGGCAAGTGGCTCGATACCAACGGCAAGGCCATCTACGGCGCCGAGCGCGGGTCGTTCAGTTGGGACAGCAATGCCGGCTTTTCGCGCCGCGGCAACACGCTCTACATTCATCAGCAGTACTGGCCCGGCCATACGCCCGCTGCGGAGTGGCTGAGTTTTTATCAACCTGAAGTAGTGATTGCCATCGGCGGCCTCAAGCCGAAGGTGAAATCGGCGCGGCTGCTAAAGACCGGCGAAGCCGTAACATTCACGCAGGATGAGTTCTCGTTACGGCTTACCGGGTTGCCGTTGCAGGCGCCCGACCAGCCGGCCACGGTGATCGAAGTCGAGTGCGATGGAGACCCGGTGATCGACCACGAGGCGATGCGTCCGCTGTGGCCGCGCTACAAAGTAGGAATGAGCTAGGGGTGCTGCGCCGCCAGGATCGCGTCGGCGATCAACGCCGCTTCGACGGCAGGGCGCACGGAGTGCACGCGGACGATTGAAGCGCCATTGAGAATGGCGGCGACCATGGCGGCGATGCCGGCCGTCTCGCGCGCGCCGATGGGAGCTTGCCCGCCGCCGTGGAAGACGCTGAGCGTGTGGCCGAGAAAAGATTTGCGCGAAACGCCGGCCAGGAGCGGCCGGCCCAGTGAGAGCAGCTGCGCCTGGCGCGCCAGCAGAATGTAGTTTTCGTCAAAACGCTTGCCGAATCCGTAACCGGGATCGAGCACGATCCTTTCGTGCGATAAGCCCGCGTTCTCGGCCAGCGTCAAGCTAGATTCAAGACCGGCACGCACGGTGCGGAGCAATTCATCGCCCGGCAATTGCGGCTGGGTGCGCCACTCCTCGGGCCGGCCGCGCGTGTGCATCAGCACCACGCCGGCGTTGAATTTGGCGCACACCTGCGCCATCTCCTTGTCCCACAGAAAGCCGCTGACGTCGTTGATGATCTCCGCGCCTGCCTTCAGGGCCGCGCGCGCCGTTGAGGCTTTGTACGTGTCGACGGAAACGATTGTGCCGGGCCGTGCGACCAGCATGGCTTCGAGTACAGGCAGCAGCCGCGCCTGCTCTTCCTCTGCGCTCACCGCCGGAGCTGCAGCCGAGTCTGTCGCGCCGCCTGCTCTCGAGCCCGGTCTCGTGCTTTCCGCACCAAGGTCGATCAGATCGGCGCCTTCATCCATCAGCCGCAGCGCCTGTGCTGTTGCAGCCTCAGGTTCGAGAAAGAGACCGCCGTCGCTGAACGAGTCGGGCGTGATGTTCACCACGCCCATGATGTGCGTGCGCCGGCCAACTTCGAGCGTGCGCGTGCGCAGGCGCCACGGCTCGAGGGTGCGGGTGATTCGCTCCATTCTTCCCATGGTACTCATGCCGCTAAAGCCGGCGGCCGATGCCCGGCTGCTACACTCCGGCAATGGGGACAATTCGTCGCATACTGCCGATTCTGCTCGCTGCGATGGTGTTTTCTTCTACAGGGTTGTTGGCCCAGGCGCGGCACACGCGGCCTCCCGCGCATGCAGCGCCTGTGCAGGGGCCGCTGGCGGACCGTATCAATGCGATTCTGACCGAGCCTGCGCTGAGCCATGCGGAGTTCGGCATCAGCGTGACCACACTCGACGGGCAGCCGCTCTACGGATTCAACGACGGCCGGCTGTTTACGCCCGCTTCGAACACCAAGCTGACCACTACCGCCGCGGCTTATGCGCTGCTGCCAGTCGAGTCGTTGACCTGGACCACGCATATCGTGGCCGGCGGAGATCTCGACGGGAATGGAGTGCTGCATGGCGACCTGATCCTGCTGGGAGCAGGCGACCCCACGCTGAGCACGCAGCAGTATCCCTATCAGCCGCCGCCGCAGCCTGCACCGGCTCCGGCAGCGAACAGGGCGGCGGGCGCGAAGGCTTCGCAATCTGCGAACAACACGCCTCCCGCCCCGCCGGCTGCGCCGCCTCCGCCTCCCAATGCCATGTCCGTGCTCGACGCTCTTGCCCAGCAAGTGGAAGAGTCCGGCGTGCGCAGCGTGCAAGGCAACGTGGTGGGCGACGACAGCTTCTATCTCGACGAGCCCTACGGCAGCTCGTGGGAGTGGGATGACCTGCAGTGGAGCGATGGGGCCCCGGTCTCGGCGCTCACATATAACGAAAACTCGGTACAGCTTACGATCTTGCCCGATCCGGCGTCGGCCACTGTCACGCTGGCCACCTGGTCGCCGGACGTGGGCTCCTTCGTAATCGCCAACAATATGTCGCCCGCGGCCAAGGGCGAGCAGGCGCATCCGGGCCTGGAGCGCCGGCCCGGAGCCACTATGGTGCGTGCCTGGGGCACGGCGCCGGCCTCGGGGCTGCGCGCCGACCTGGCCGTCGAGGATCCCGCGGTGTTCACGGCGCAAGCATTCATTGAGGCGCTGCGCGGGCGCGGGATCTCAGTTAGCGGATCGCCCACGGCATTGCACCGGTCCGCGCTCGGGACGGAAGACTTCAGCGCGGAACGCGAGAAGCCGATTACCTTCGACCAGGCTGCACCGTACACCGTGGCCGCCGAAATCAACGGACGCAAGGTGCTGGCCACGCGCGTCTCGCCGCCGATCGCCCAGGACATCACTGTGACCAACAAACTCAGCCAGAATTTGCACGCCGAACTGCTGCTGCGGCTGCTGGGCAAACTGAGGGGGAACGACGGCAGCTTTGCGCAGGGGGCGCGCGTGGTGCGGCAGTTCATGGTCTCGGCCGGTGTCGACGATGGAGATTTTTTTCTCTATGACGGCTCGGGAATGAGTGCCGACGACCGCATCGCTCCGCGCGCCCTAACCAAACTGCTCGATTACGCGGCAGCGCAATCGTGGGGCGCCGCGTGGCGAGCCACGCTGCCCGTTGCCGGAGTGGACGGCACGCTCAGCGGGCGCTTCAAGAACTCGCCGCTCAAAGGCAAAATGTGGGCCAAGACCGGCACGTTGAACGAAACCAATGCGCTGTCGGGATATATGACCACGTCGGCGGGCAGGACGCTGGCGTTTTCCATCATGGTGAATGGACACCGGCCGGAGAGCAATGTCGAGCGGCAGGCCATCGACCGCATTGCCGAGGCGATTGCAGCGGCGGAATGAGCCGCTGCTCCGTTTATCATCGGAGACAGATGCACACAGGTTTGCTCGCGTTTTCGCTCGTTGTGGCGGCAGGCGCATTCGGCTCGGTGTTGGTGCTTGTCGGCTGCCAGTCGTTGCCGCCTTCGAAGCCTGCATCGCAATGGACGCCGGAAGAGGCGCGGGGCGCGCAGGTGTACCAGGAGAAGTGCGCGCGCTGCCATTACCCGACCTCGACGCGCGGCCATCATGGGCCGGGATTGCAGGCAATCACCAAGGTGAAAGCAATGCCGTCGGGCGCGCCGCCCACCGATGAGCGGCTCACGGAAGTCATTCTGCACGGGCACCAGATGATGCCGGCTACGCCGCTCGACGATCCGCAGCTTCGCGACCTGCTGGCCTATCTGCACACGTTATGAGTGAGGAATCAAAAGTTCCCGATGCGGAGCGCGCCGATGGAGCAGAGCGACCTGATCGGGAACATCCCGCGGGCGCGGAGAATCGATCGGAAACTCCCGCCCGCAAAGAAGCCGCCAGGACGATTCTGCAATTACCGGGCGTGGCGGCGATCAGCGTTTACATGCTTCTTCTCGCTGGTGTCATCGTCATTGGAGTGGTCGGACACCATTATCCGCCGCTGTTTCTCGTCCTCGCCATCGCTTTTATCGCCGCAAGCGGCGGGCTGATGCGCCTGCTGCGCTGGGCGTGGGCGCTTACGCTGGCCGCGGTGGTGCTGCTGGCGGCGTATAACCTATGGATTTTTTCTTCGAGCCGCATGGGGTCGGCGCTGGTGCAGGGGTTGTTGAATCTCGTCTTCATTCTCTACCTGGTTCGCATCGAGGTACGAGAAAAGCTGCACTGAGGATGGGCGATAGGCCAACAGCGCAAGTACCAAGGCCGCCGACAAATCGAAGATCGCTTTTTCTCAAACTGGAGTCCGGGAATGCGCGAAGAAATCCTGATACGAGCTGTCGAACGGCGCGATTTTGACGATTGGAAGCCATTGTGGGACGGCTACAACGCGTTCTATGGGCGCCACGGAGAAACCGCGCTTCCCGATGAAATAACGCGGAGAACTTGGGCGCGATTTTTCGATGGATACGAGCCCATGCACGCGCTGGTTGCGGAGCGTGCGGGGCAATTGATCGGCCTGGTGCACTACATCTTTCATCGCAGCACCATTTCGATTGGGCCGGTTTGCTATCTGCAGGATCTGTTCACCGTGGAAGCGGCGCGTGGCCAGGGAGTGGGGCGCGCACTGATTGAAGAGGTGTACCGATGCGCGGAGCGCGCCGGATGCAGCCGCGTTTACTGGCATACTCACGCGACCAACGCGACTGCGCGAGTGCTTTACGACAAAGTCGCCGAGGATTCAGGATTCCTGGTCTACAGAAAGATGTTTTAACAGGCGCAAATCATCCGTGCCCCATCCTTTCCGCGTTTTTTGCGGAATGGGTGGGACAGCGCGGCATGCGCTGAGCGCTAGCCCGGAGGCCAGGTCATCGGCCGCCCACCCAGCAAATGCAAATGGATGTGGTCGACGGTCTGGCCGCCTTCATCGCCGTTGTTGATCACCACGCGATAGCCCTTGTCGAGCTGCTTGGAGCGCGCAATCTCAGCCGCTACCCAAAGCAGGTGCCCGAGCAGAGGCCGGTGATGCTCGGCGGCCTCATGCAGCGAGGCAATGTGCTCGCGCGGCACCACCAGCACGTGCACCGGCGCGTGCGGATGGATATCGGCGAAGGCGTAGCACCGGTCGTCCTGGTAAACGGCGGTCGAGGGAATGCTTCCTTCGACGATTTTGCAAAACAGGCAGCTCATGGCGGAAACAGTGTACAGGATAGCCAGGCGATCGCAGGCTATAGCATTTTCGGAATTGGTCGTCGCGAGCGTCTTGCGTCGCAATCGACAATCCCGCTCACCTCCGGCGTTTTCTTGCCAGGACGATTGGCTGGTAGAAGCCGCTCTCCTGCGGGGTCAGCCACCGGATCTCTTTGAGGCCGGCTCTTTCGAGCGCGTTCGTCAGTTCGCCGCGCAGCAGGCAACGATAGCGCGAAACGAAATGGTGAGTCGTCCAGTTCTTGCCGGTTTCGAGCGTGATGTAAAGGTGGACGACGTACCGCGCCTCGTCAATCCAGTCCCATACCTGCAGAACGATCCTCCGTTCGCCCTCGCCGCCGTAAAACGCCGGCCCCTGCACGGCGGGCCGTTCAATGATGAGCGCGTCATAGTCCCGGATGCTGGCCATGAACAAGCCATCTAGCCTCAGATTTGCGGCCATCGCCGCAATAGCGCGTTCAACCTCGCCCGGCTCGAGATGCGGCAGAGCATTGTCCAAAGCCACTACCGCGTCAAAATCGCTTTCTTCAACTTCTACCAGGCTGGTCATATTCGAAACCCGGAATGAAATGTCGAGACCGCGACTCTGCGATTCGTCCATTGCCCGCGCTACCGCCGCCGGACTAAGGTCGGACGCCACAACGCGATGGCCGAATTTTGCGAAGCCGATCGCCTGCGTCCCGATCCCGCATGCGCAATCAAGAATCTTGAGCGGGCGAGCCGAAAAGAGCGATGCAAGGATGGGATTCAGCACGCTGGCCTGACGATCGATCGACTTGTTCCAGTCTTCGAAAATCAGGTGGTAATAAGCCGCAAGGGGTTCGTAGAAATCTAATATCTCGTCTGTCATCGGGGACTTCGTTTGGTCGAAAAACGCCTTCGCATCCGGCGCGGCGAGTTGCCGCGCCGGAGGTGCTTGAAGGAAATGCTATACCGTTTGCGACGCCTCCCTCGCTGTTGGCTTCGCTGCGATCGAAATAATTTTCGTTTTTCTCTTGACATAGTGTACTAGTCTTATAGTACATTAGAAATCGTGATGATTGCCCGGACCAACTCGAACCGATTCCGCTTCCGGCTGGACCTGCACAGCGGCGTTCCGGTCTATCGCCAGGTGATCGACCAGGTGCGCGGCGGCATTGCATCGGGCGCGCTCGCGGCCGGCGATCAGCTGCCCACGGTGCGGCAGCTAGCGGTCGATCTCGAGATCAATCCCAACACCGTGGTTCGCGCTTACCGTGAGCTCGAACTGGGCGGGTTGCTGGAAACGCACCAGGGAACGGGGACATTTGTCAGCGCGCAGAAGATGAAGCGGGCCGACGCGGAGCGGGGGCGGCAGTTGGCGCAGATTGTGAGCGATGCGGTGTCGCGGGCCGGGGCCGCGGGATTCACGGTGGAGGAGTTAATCGAAGAGTTACGCGGCCGGGCTCAGGAGACGGCCAGAAGGAGTTAGATCATGTTTACGAGCGTATCGAGCTTTCAGAAGATTCACGATATCCAGCGAAAGAGGGTTCCAGTCGCGGCCTTCATCGCGTGCGCCGGCGCCGGCGCCATCGCTACATCGATGCTCAACAAGCAGTGGCCGGCCATCGCCGGCGGGCTCGTGGGACTCTACCTGCTATTCGCGATCAAAGTTGTGCAGCCCTGGGAGAAAGTGGCCCTGCTGCGGCTAGGGCGCTATGTGGGTTTGCGCGGGCCGGGGCTGTTTTTCATTGTGCCGGTCTTCGAGGCCATCAGCCCGCACGTGGACCAGCGCGTGCGCGTGCACAACGTGACGGCGGAATCGACGCTGACGCGCGATACGGTTCCAGTGAATGTGGACGCGATCGTGTTCTGGATGGTGTGGAACGCGGAGAAAGCGATTCTCGAAGTGGAAAGCTTCATGGAGGCCATCAACCTGAGCGCGCAGACGGCGCTGCGCGAGTCGATCGGCCGGCACGAACTGGCGCAGATGATCACCGAGCGCGAACTGCTGGGCCGCGAATTGCAGCGCATTCTCGACGAGAAGACCAATCCCTGGGGCATCACCGTGCATTCGGTGGAAATTCGCGACGTGCGTATTCCGCAGAGCCTGGAAGACGCCATGTCGCGGCAGGCGCAGGCGGAACGCGAGCGCCAGGCGCGCATCATTCTTGGCCAGGCGGAGACCGAAATCTCAGAGAAGTTCGTTTCGGCCGCGGCGGCTTATGCCGAGAATCCCGTGGCGCTGCACCTGCGCGCCATGAACATGCTCTACGAGGCCATCAAGGAGCGCGGATCGATGGTGATCGTGCCGTCGTCGGCGGTCGAGACCATGGGGCTCGGCGGTTCACTGGCGACCGCTGCCATTGCCAAGCAGCAGTGAAGGGCCAATCTTGAGGAAGGGAGGATTCATATGAAGCCCGGAGTTTGCTGCCTCGCATTGTCCGCCCTCGCGCTGATTGCGTGCGCGGGCGCCCCGGTCAATTTGCCGGCTCAAACCGCTCCAAGTTCCGCTGCAACCAACGCAAGATGGGTGGGCGTGTGGGAGGGCCGAACGAAAGACCTTCCAGGATTGACTCTCACGCTTGGCGATGACTCGGGAGACGTCGCTGGAACGATTGTCGACAATGTCATGCGGGACGGCGTGATTGTGGGGCACATGGCGCATGTTCTCCTGCGTCCCCACGTCGACGGCAACACCTTTTCCTTCCAGGTCAAGGACGACCGCGATCCGGCGGAATTGCTCGATATTTCGCTCGAGCTGACCGGTGGGAGCACAGCGCTGCTGCACTGCCCAAAGTGCGGCGCCACGCCGTTCTTGATGGCAATGGAGAGGATTCCGTAGGCGCCGTCCAGCAATCCCCAACCATTCTCAAAGAGGAGGAACTAAATTATGAAGCACAGGATAGGTGTAATTGCGCTCGCCCTGGTCGCGTTGTGCGCGGCCGCGATCGCTCAGACAGCCCCGAACAACGACTCCTGGGTCGGCATCTGGCAGGGCGATACCTTTGGGCTGCCGACCGGAACTATGACGCTTGCTACCGATACCGGCACGCTCGGCGGAACGCTGGTCCTTGACATCATCCAGCGCGAAGATGGTCAGCCGCGCGTGATCGCGCAGGAACCGCATGTGCTTGTCCGTCCGCAGGTCGACGGCAGGAAGCTTTCGTTCGACGTGCGCATGCAAAAGCGCGACGGCTCGGTCCGGGTCGCCAGTTTTGTGGTCACGCGCGAATCCGACTCCAAAGTCAGCCTTCACTGCGTGAACTGCGGCCCCGATGCTCCGGTGGTGGAGATGGCAAAGAACGAGAACAGCGCCCGTTAACTCGTGTGGTCGAGAATGATCTTCCATCCGTCGGCGCCTTTGCGCCAGACGAGCGAAAAGATGCCGTCGTCTTTCTTGGCTTCGCCTTTCGCGGTGCGTTGGAGGTGAAATGTGCCGGTGACGACGGCGTATTCGGCCTTGCCGCATGAGCCCTGGAGCAGACGCACTTCGAGGTTGCCGAAGCTAAGAGTGCCCATCTGCTCCGGAGTTGTATACGCGCTCTTGTAGCGTTCGAGAATGGGCGCGTAGCCCTTGCGCACGGTTTGACCGATGAAGGTTGTTTCCGGCGAGTTCTCATAGGCCTGCATGAAGGCGGGAATGTCGGCGCGGTTCCACGCTGCGGCCTGCGCGGCGATGGCCGCGCGAATCGCCGCTTCGTCCGAGTTTGTTTGCGCGTGCGCCAAAATTCCAACACAAGCCAGCACCAGAACGAACAACGGCTTTCGCATCGGCATTCCTCCGCGTTCAGCTTACATGGGCAAAGCCTTACGGCACCCTGTTTGTGCGGTTCTCGCGGCGCGCCCGCTGGCGCTGCAACTCGCGATAGAGCTCGCTCTTCGACTGGCCCCGTTCTCGCGCCAGGCGTTTCAGCGCTTCCTTTTCATCGATGCCGGCTTCGGCCTGGATGCGCGCAACCGCGGCGGACACGCTCTCGGGCGATTCGTCGATGGCGCTCGATTCGGGCCGAGGCAGCGCTTCGATGAGCAGCGTAATTTCGCCGCGTATTTGACCGCGACCCACAAGCACATGGCGAACCTCCGCGACAGTCCCGCGCACGAACTCCTCGTGGATCTTCGTCAATTCGCGCGCCAGCACAATGCGGCGTTCCCCGCCCCACACGGATTCGAGATCGGCCAGCGTGAGCAGAATGCGATGCGGCGCCTCATAGAAGACGAGTGTGCGCTGGGTTTCGGCCGCTTCGGTTTCGGCCAGCAGATTTTCAATGCGAGTTCGCCGCGCGCCGGCCTTTTCCGGCAGGAAGCCGACGAACTGGAACTCCGCGGAAGGCAGGCCCGATGCGACCAGTGCGCATATTGCCGCATTGGCGCCGGGAATGGGAATCACGGGGACATCGGCGGCAATGGCTTGCGCAACCAGCCAATGGCCGGGATCGCTGACGGCGGGCGTGCCGGCGTCGGAGACTAGCGCAATGCGGCCGCCGTCCCTTAGCGCTCCAATCAGCTCCGCGGCGCGCTCGCGCTCGTTGTGCTCGTGGCAGCTTATGGTGGGGGTGGCGATGTCGAAGTGGTTGAGGAGCTTTTGCGTTTGCCGCGTGTCTTCGCAGGCGATGCGGTCCACGCGTTTCAGCACATCGAGGGCGCGGAGGGTGATGTCGTTGAGATTCCCGATCGGCGTTGCGACGATGTAAAGACCGGGCGCGAGCGGCTTGTCGTCCCCGGCCATTCGCGCTTCATTCACTGGCTTCCTGGCGCTCGATGCGCCGCTGTTCGGCCAGCAGCGACATCGAGCTCATCAGGTTCTGCACGCTCACGATTCCGACCACGCGGCCGCTCTCGGTGACCGGAATGAGCGAAAGCCCACGGCCGGCGGTGATGCGACGGATGGTGGTGCCAAGCGTGTCTTCGGGGCGCGCCACCTGGAAGGCCCGCGACATGACCGATTGCACGTAGCCGTTGCCGTCGCTGCGCAGCGCGTCGACAATGCGCTGGCGCGAGACGATGCCGACAAGCTGTGGTCCGCGGACGACGGGAAAGTCCTCTTGCAGCGAATGAACGCAACGCACCAGCGCGTCGGCCAGCGTGTCGGAGGGCGAAAGCGTGGAGAAATCCGTGAGCATCACTTCGCGCATGTGCACCGTGTCGACCACGGACTGGAAGAACACGCCCTGGTCCTCGACCTGCGCGCCGATCATGATGAAGAAGCCGGCAATCACCATCCACGGGCTATGCAGCAGCCAGCCGCCCACCATGGCGGCGAGCGCCAGCACCTGGCCCAGGCCGGTTGCCGCGCGGCCTGCGGGCGCAAATCCATGCTGGCGCGCGAAACGGGTCCGCAGCAGGCGTCCGCAGTCGAGCGGATAGGCGGGCACGAGATGGAGAATCCCCAGGCCGGCCTGCATCCATACCAGGCTGCGCAGCAGATAGGCAGAGGTGATCCAGGGCTGGTCGAGCAGGCGGATATTGCCGCTGGCGCCCAGAAACAGGGCGGCGAGCAGCAGCGCCGTAGAGAGATTGGCGAGCGGACCGGCGATGGCCAGGGCGAATTGACCAGCGCCCTGGTTGGCAGCCTCCTGGCTTTCAGGCGTGGCATAAGCGAACAGGCCGCCGATGGGCAGCACCAGGATGGCGCGCAGCCGCAACCCCTGCCACGCCGCCACCAGCAGGCGCGCGGTTTCGCGCACCACCACGGCGGCCGTCATGGCCGCAAACAAGCCCAGGCCGCGCAGAACCCCGTCGGAAATGCTCAGGCCCAGGCACACCAGGCCCAGCAGCGGGAAGAAGGCGTGAATGCGAATCTCGACGCCCATCCACCGGCCCAGCGGGATTGTCCAGCCGCGCATTCCATGATTGTAGTGTCTGCCGCTCCGATATGCTGAAATGTCATGCGCATTATCGCCGGTTCGCTTCGTTCCCGCACACTTGCGGCGCCGCCGGGCTTGGCAACCCGGCCCACCAGCGACCGGCTGCGCGAAACGCTGTTCAACGTGCTGGCGCCGCGCATCGGGGGTGCTTCGTTTCTGGATTTGTATGCCGGCTCGGGTGCGGTGGGCATTGAGGCGCTGAGCCGCGGAGCGTCGCGCGTAGTGTTTGTCGACCGGGATGCGGTGGCGCTGGCGGCTCTGCGCGGCAACCTCGGCAAATTGGGCATTCGCGAAGGATTCCGCATTCAGGCGGGCGGCGTTTCCGCGTTTCTGCGCCGCGGCCGGCCGCCCGCGTCTCCGAAATTCGACCTCGTGTTTCTCGATCCTCCGTATGACGCGGCGCAAGAGTACGAGGCTACCCTGGGCCTGCTCGGCGGTGCTTCATCCAGCCTGCTTGCGCCAGGAGCGCTGGTGATCGCCGAACACCGCCGCAAGCAGCCGCTGGAGGATCGCTATGACAATCTCAAGCGCACTCGCTTGCTCGAACAGGGCGACGCGGCGTTAAGCTTTTATGCGATCGATCCCGAAGGAACATGGAAATGAATCTGCGAGTACAACTTCTTCTGGCTCTGGCGGTGTTCACTTCTTCGCTGCCCGCGCAGAGTCCCCTTGCTTGGGTCGTCGGGCCCTTTACGCGTCCCGCGACCGGCAATCCAGTCATCACGCCCAATTCCGAATCGACGTTTGTCGATCCGATTCTCAACGCCCCTGTTCAATGGGAAGCGCTGCATACGTTCAATCCCGCGGCCATTGTGCGCAAGGGCAAGATCTACGTGCTCTACCGCGCCGAAGACAACTCCGGCGCCATGGAGATCGGCGGTCACACTTCGCGGCTGGGGCTAGCCGAGAGCAGCGACGGCATTCACTTCAAACGCCGCGCCGCGCCGGTTTTTTATCCGGCTGACGACGACCAGAAGGCTCGCGAGTGGCCGGGCGGAGTCGAGGATCCGCGCATTGTCGAGAGCGAAGACGGGACCTATGTGCTGACCTATACGCAGTGGAATCGCGAGACGTATTCGGTGGGCATTGCCACTTCGCGGGATCTGGCGCACTGGACCAAGCACGGGCCTGCATTCCTTACAGCAAAGGGCGGCAAATACGCGCGCCTTAAATACAAATCGGCGGGAATTGTGACGCGGCTCGATCATGGCCGGCTGATGGCGGCCAAGATCGACGGAATGTATTGGATGTACTGGGGCGAAGGGTTCATTCATCTCGCAACTTCGTCCGATCTGATCAACTGGACGCCAGTCGAGGCCGCACATGGTGGGCCGGTGGAATTGCTTGGCCCGCGCCCCGGCCACTTCGACAGTACATTCCCAGAGACCGGGCCGCCGCCTGTCCTCACCAAGAATGGAATTGTAGTGTTGTACAACGGTAAGAACGCCGAAGGCAGCGACCGTGACCCGAACCTCGGCCCCGACGCGTACGCAGCCGGCGAAGCGCTGTTCGATGCGAAGAATCCCGCTCATTTGCTGACGCGGACCGATGACCCGGCACTCAAGCCCGAGCTGCCCTACGAGAAGACCGGCCAATATGCAGCGGGGACGACGTTCGCCGAAGGATTAGTGATCTTCCATAAGAAATGGTTTCTCTATTACGGCTGCGCCGACTCGCTGGTCGCCGCGGCGACCGCGCCTGCACAGTGAATGGCTGCGGGTATCATGGACTCAGCGCGATCTGGCAATCTTCCGACTGTTGCCGGCGGTTCACAAATGAGCAAACTTTACCCCAATGCACGCGAAGCTCTCGCCGGCCTGCTGCACAACGGGATGTCGCTCGCGGTCGGCGGCTTCGGGTTGTGCGGAATTCCCGAAGCGCTCATTGCCGCGCTCTGCGAGAGCAAGGTGAAGCGGCTCACCATCGCCAGCAACAATGCGGGAATCGACGACTGGGGACTGGGCCTGTTGCTGAAGAGCAACCAGGTGGTGAAGATGATCTCGAGTTATGTGGGAGAGAACACGGAGTTCGAGCGGCAGTATCTGTCCGGCGAGTTGGAAGTGGAGTTTTGCCCGCAGGGAACGCTGGCCGAGCGCATGAGGGCCGGCGGCGCGGGCATTCCCGGCTTTTACACGCGCACCGGCGTGGGCACGCTGGTTGCGGACGGCAAAGAGGAGAAGGTCTTCGACGGCGAGACGTACATTCTGGAACGCGCCATTCGCGCCGATGTGGGCCTGGTGAAGGCGTGGAAGGCAGACACGCTGGGCAACCTCGTCTATCGCAAAACGGCGCGCAACTTCAACCCCATGGTCGCCGCTTGCGGCAAGGTCACTGTGGCGGAGGCGGAGACTGTCGTAGAGCCGGGCGAACTCGATCCCGATCAGGTTCATACTCCCGGAATCTTCGTGCAACGGCTCGTTCACAATCCGCACCCCGAAAAGCGGATCGAGCAGCGGACCCTAAGGAAGGCATAGTCAATGGCCTGGACTCGCGACCAGATGGCGCAACGCGCCGCGCAGGAGCTGTCTGACGGCTCCTACGTGAATCTCGGCATCGGCATTCCTACGCTGGTTGCGAATTTCATTCCGAAAAACATCACGGTGACGCTGCAGTCGGAAAACGGATTGCTTGGTCTCGGGCCGTTTCCGACGGAAGCGGAGCTCGATCCCGATCTGATCAACGCGGGCAAGCAGACCGTGACCGCTCTGCCTGGAGCAAGTTACTTTTCGAGCGCCGATTCTTTTGCCATGATTCGCGGCGGACATATCGACCTTGCCATTCTGGGCGCGATGGAAGTGTCGGAAGAGGGCGACCTGGCCAACTGGATGGTGCCCAACAAAATGGCCAAGGGCATGGGCGGCGCCATGGACCTGGTGGCCGGCGTAAAACGCGTGATCGTGCTCATGGAGCACACCACGCGCAGCGGTGCGCCCAAGATTCTCCACGAGTGCTCGCTGCCGCTGACCGGCGTGCGCGTGGTCAATCGCATCATCACCGATCTCGCGGTTTTCGATTTGAAGCCGCGAGGGCTTCTGCTCGTCGAGCTTGCACCCGATGTGGATCTGGACGAAGTTCGCGCCAAGACCGAGCCCATTATCCATTTGCCAGTCACGCACCCGCCTGCCGCGCACCCACCTGTCGCGCCGCACCGCGCCTGATGGCCCCGCGATGCTAGCATTCTGCTTGGCAATTCGAGCACTCGCACGGCGGAACCGGGTGCTCGAATCCGCGGAACAACGGCGATGAGCGCAAACCTGAGCTTTGTGGCGGTGGACCTGGGCGCGTCGAGCGGCCGGGTGATGGATTGCCGCTGGGACGGCGCGCGGTTCGAATTGCAGGAGCTGCATCGTTTCCCCAATGCCGGCGTGCGCGTGGGCGAATCGCTGCACTGGGACGCGCTGCGCATCTGGTCTGAGATTCAGGCGGGATTGATGAAGTTTCGCGCGCTTCGCAACGAGATTCCGGCCGGCATCGGCGTGGACGCATGGGGCGTGGATTACGCGCTGCTCGACGACCGCGATCGTCTCCTCGGAAATCCATATCACTATCGCGATGCGCGCACCAAAGGCATGCCGGAGAAGTTGAGTTCCGCGATCAGCGGACGCGATCTCTTCCAGGCGACCGGAGTGCAGACGATGGAGATCAACACCGCATTCCAACTGGCCGGCATGGTTGCCACGCAGGATGGCCAGCTCCTCAGCGCGCAGACGCTGCTCATGATTCCGGATTTTTTTGCGTTCCTGCTTTGCGGCGCGAAGAATGTCGAATTCACCGAGGCAACAACCACCGAGCTCTACAATCTGCGCGCGCGGCGCTGGTCGCGGGAGACAATGTCGGCGCTGGGAATTCCCGCTCACATCTTTCCCGAGGTCGTGATGCCGTCCACCGTGCTTGGGTCTCTGCGGCCCGGCCTGCAAGCCGATCTCGGATTTGCCGGCACGCTCCCATGCATCGCCGTCGCCTCGCACGACACAGCCAGCGCGGTCGCGGCCATCCCTGACCTCGATGACTCAAGTGTGTTCTTGAGCAGCGGCACGTGGAGTTTGATCGGAGTTGCCGTCGCCGAGCCCAATCTCTCCGATGAGGCATTCAAGGGCGGATTCACCAATGAGGGCTCAGCCGATGGCGGCGCGCTGCTGATGAAGAACCTGACCGGCCTTTGGATTCTGCAGGAGTGCGTGCGCATGTGGGAAGCGGCCGGAGAGCATCACGAATGGACGGAGCTGGAGCGGGCCGCGGCCGATGCTGCGCCGTTTGGCGCCGTCATCGATCCCGCGGCCAGCGAGTTTCAGGCTCCGGCGGATATGCGCGCGGAGATCCGCCGCTATTGCGCGGATACCAATCAGCCCGCGCCGAAGACACCCGGCGAAATCGCGCGCTGCATCTTCGAGAGCCTGAGCTTCGCATATCGCGAAGCGATCGATGACCTCGAGCGGATCGCCGGGCGCAAGCTCCACACAGTTCGACTGGTGGGCGGCGGATGCCTGAACCGGTTCCTGTGCCAGATGATCGCGGATGCGTGCGCCCGCACGGTGATTGCGGGCCCGGCGGAAGCCGCCGCGCTGGGCAATGCCGTTGTGCAGGCCGTTGCCACGGGCCATCTGAGCAGCCTGGCGGAGGGACGAGCGGCGGTGAAGGAATCGATTGAATACCGGCATTTCCAACCGGAGAAAAACCGCGGCTGGCCGCAGGCGTTCGACCATTACGAGCTGATCGTTGGCCTCGACCGCGCGATGAGGAAATCGGAGAAGGAAGGAACATTGCGAGTACCCTTGAAGCGGAGAGTGTGAGGAACAATCCATGGCAACGTATGCAGTACCTGAGGTGGTAAGCCCCGCGCCGGTGGCCGCGAATGAAGCGCTGCTGGTGGCGAACGGCGACCTGCGCCAGTCGGCGAATGAAGTCTGCTGGGCGGCGCAGGCGGCGCTTGAAGAGATGCTCGTCGCGGCCTTTCGCGAAGAGGGCATCGCGCTGCGGCGCGCCCATCCCTTCGACGCTAAGCTCAAGCATGGATTCATCTACAGCCAGCGCATGGGCATGAACGTCTTTGAGCACATTCATCCCGAGGCGCCGCTGGTGGTCGCCGAAGCGGTGTGGCAGTACAGCAGCCATTTGCTCGCCGGCCTCGAGTCGCATCGCGGGCCCATTCTCACTGTAGCGAATTGGTCAGGCCAATGGCCGGGGCTGGTCGGAATGCTGAACCTGAACGGCTGCCTGCGCAAGGCCGGAGTGAAATTCAGTACGCTGTGGAGCAAGGAATTCAAGGACGATTTCGCCAAACGCGGACTGCGGCAATGGATCAGGGAAAAGACCATCGCGCAAGACACTTCGCATGTGCATGAATTCGATCCCGGCAGGATAGCCAAGCCGGAGCGCGAGCTTGGCGTTGCGCTCGCTCACGAGCTGCGCAGCAGGAAGGCGTTGCTGGGCGTGTTCGACGAAGGCTGCATGGGCATGTACAACGCCATCGTCGAAGACTCGCTGATGAATCCCGCGGGAATCTACAAGGAGCGCGTCAGCCAGTCGGCGCTTTACGCAGCCATGCGTGATGTGACCGCTGACGAGGCCGGCAAGATACGCGCGTGGCTCGATGCCAAGGGGATGAAGTTTGCCACTGGCCCGAACGAAGCCACCGATTTGACCGACGCGCAGACTCTCGACCAGTGCCGCATGTATATTGCCGCGCTGCGCATTGCCGGCGAGTTCGGCTGCGACGCCATCGGCATCCAGTACCAACAGGGGCTCAAGGACATTGCGCCGGCATCGGATCTGGTTGAAGGCCTTCTCAACAACGTCGATCGCCCGCCCGCTTACAGCCGCGACGGTCGCGAACTCTATGCCGGCAAGCCGCTGCCGCACTTCAACGAAGTGGACGAGTGCGCCGGCGTGGATGCGTTGGTGACCAACCGCGTGTGGTCGGCGATGGGCTTCGATCCGGCGACCACGCTGCACGACGTGCGCTGGGGCGAGCACTACAAGGGCGACGGCATCGACGAGTTTGTTTGGCTGTTTCAGATTTCGGGAGCCGTGCCGGCTTCGCATCTCGCCGGCGGTTACGCAGGCGCTGTCAGCGAGCGCCAGCCGCCAATGTACTTCCGCCTCGGCGGAGGCACGCTCAAGGGCTTGAGCAAACCGGGCGAAGTGGTCTGGAGCCGCGTGTTCGTCGAGAACGGGCGGTTGAACGTCGATCTCGGCCGGGCAACGGCGATTTCGCTGCCTGAAGAAGAGACGCGCAGGCGCTGGAAGGAAGTGACGCCGCAGTGGCCGATCATGCACGCGCTGCTGCATGGAGTGACGCAGAACCAGTTCATGGCGCGGCACCCGGCCAATCACGTCAACGTGGCCTACGCGCCGACGAGCGCGGACGCCGACCGGGCGCTGGCGGCGAAGGCAACGATGTTTCACGAGATGGGACTGAAGGTCTATCTCTGCGGCGTCGAATTGCCTCAGTGACGAAGGTTCGCATTACAGAAGCTACTTGTGCTTGAGGAACCTGTCCTCGCCGCAGGCGGCAAACACCGGCGCCGAATCGGGCATTGCGAATTTGGCGAGGATGGGCGGGCCGGCGAATTCAACTGCGCCCACCGTGACCTGCTTGGCGTACAACATGCGATTGAGCTCGCGGCGCGGGAAATACGCGGCGGTCCCGTCGATACTGAGGTCGTCCACGCGGATGACCGTGGGCACGTTGTCGATCGTCGTCTCCAGCCGCACCGGATGGAGGCCGCCGACATTCACGCTGAGGACGGCCCCGAAGCTGAAGTAGTTCTGCAGCACCTTGCCGTCGCTGCAGCGGACGACCAGCGAGGGCTGCGCCGCCACGTTATTGGGCGGCTTGACGTAGGCACCCTGCAGGCGAAGCTCCGTGTAGCTCCCGAACTGCGGGTCGGAAACGATGTGAATGTCCCACGCGGGCGCCGTCTGAGAGAACGCGAAACCGCTCGCAATGGCGCACAACAGGGGCACGCCGGCCCATAGCCTCATCGTCTTCCTCCCGATGGCCGCAGTGTACGCTGGCAGCGCGCCGGAAGTGAAACTTGGGGAGGACAGGGAACGAGGGAACGAGAGAACGAGGGAACAAGGGAGCAGGGAAGAAGGCTTCGGCAAAGCTGAAAAGCAAATGCGAATGGTGAATTAGAACGGCGTCCCCGACAACTGGCAGTAGAGTGCGTTGTTGCGGTAGCCGAGCAACAGTACCAGGGTGAAGATGGCCAGTGCCGTGCCGAAGGGAAAATGAATGATGTTGAGAAACGCTGCGACCAGCGCCACGAAGCGGCCCCATTGCGTGCGCTCCATCAGGCCCCAGCCGGCGGCGAGCGCGAGGCCCACGCGCACCAGGATGGCAACCCAGGCCAGGTGGATGATCGCGGGCCCGAACCACGGGCCGAATGGGCTGCCCCACGGACCATGGTCCCAGATGCCCCAGTGGTTGTTGCCCCAGAATGTGTGAAGGAAGGCCATGCCGACGAAGCCCAGAAGCAGGTTGAGACCTGCGTAGACGAACCAGAAGACGCCGAGAGTCCTGACCTTGGTGGCATAAGTCTCGATCAGGTAGTTCATGCCAGGCACCGGAGGAACGGGCGGAGCGACCGGACGGCCGCAATGGAGGCAGAATCCCTGCCCCGGAGCCAACGCTTGGCCACATCCGCTGCAATACATGAGTGCCTCCTGGGAAGGACAGCTTTAAGTTCTCAGCTTGCAGCCTTCAGCCTTCCCGCCGTACCAAACTTCGTCAGGGGATGGATACGCAAGCGGGCGGCGCCGTGTTCCCCTGTTCCGCCGGGATTGCTAACGAGTGGGAGGTTCTGCCCGCTTCTCCCAGCGCTCTTCGTGCCGGTCGTCATGGAAGACCGCCGCCGTGATGCGCCCGTGCGCATTATGTTCAAAGACGATGCGCGAGATCGGGTTGCCGTAGGGGTAGAAAAAGACGGTCGGCGATTCGGCGGCGAGCTGATCGGTTTCGCCCAGCCGGTTTTTGAGATAAAGCTGTTCGGCCTGGCGGGAGATGGTGATCTCGGGCTCGCCGTGCATGCCGAGATAATCGCCGACGAATGAGTCGAGCACGGGTGCCGGCAGCTTGATGGGGGTTGGATGAAGGGGAATGACGATGCGCTCGGCAAACGGCGCTGTCCCCGGAATTGCGGAGGCTGTGGCCGCGGCGGCCGGCGGGTGCGAAAGGCGATGCGCGAGCAGCCAGCGTGGCAGCTCCGGCTCGTTGTAGGCGCGGGTCCAGCAGTCGTGGCGGAGTCCTTGATAGAGCCAGAGGCGAACATTTCCGCCGGCTGCCTTGAGAGCGTCGAACATGAGCTCGCTTTCGCGCGGCTGCACTACGTTGTCCTCCGTGCCGTGGAAGAGCCAGACGGGCGTATGGCCCACTGCGCGGGCGTACTCCCCGGGCAGCGTGTCCACCTGCTCCCACCGCTCGCGGTCGTAGCTCCAGAAGACGCCGCTGGACGCGATGACGATGGCCGCCCAGCGATGCGGCTCATCCTTGGCCAGCTCCCACGCGCCGTACCCGCCCAGCGAAAGGCCGGTGAGATAAGTGCGCTCCGGGTCGCCGTGAAACTCTTCGGACTCCTCGTCGAGTGCGGCCAGCGCGAGGGCCATCATTGGCGGGTCGGTCCAGTACTCGGGCTGCGGGCACTGCGGCATCACGATTACAAAGGGCCAGCGCTCGGGGTGGTCGCGCACCTCTTGCGGCAGGCCGATCTGCGTCTGCCACATGCCTTCGGAGCCGCGTTCGCCGCGCCCGTGCAGGGCGAGAATGATGGGCCAGAGCTTGCGATCGTCGCGGCGCCACTCCTCCGGCAGGTAGACCTGAAAGCGGTAGCTGACTCCGTGCAGCTCGATTCTGCGATTCAGGAAGCCGGTTTCCTGCGCGGGCTCAGTTAGGGCGTGAGCCGCGGTGCGCGAGCTTGCGAACCCGGGCGCGACGTGCCACATCGCGACGGCTGCGACGGCGATGAGCCGCAGGAATTGTCTGCGCCGATGCCAGCATCGGGTCCGATTTGCGAATCGTCGCATGATCGAATCCAAACATACTTTGTGGGAAATCGCCAATGGCGCGGCGGTGGTGGTGGTGTCGGCGGCGCTGGCAGGGTTGGCTGAGGTTGCGGTTTCGAAGATTAGCAAGTCAGCCAGTCAGCAGGTTTGCAAGTTAGCCAGCCGAGTGGATTCTTACATTGTGCAACATGAGCGGCTGGGCGAAGGCGGAAGGATAATTCTGTGGGCATCACCTCGATCTTCATCCCAATCTCTGGTACACGAGCGGCCAAAGAAGCGGTTCGATTTTCCCCTTTTGGGCGGTCATCACAACCATTTTTCTTTCAGTGGATTAGGGAGGAATCTTCGATCAAAATATTTTTGCCGTTTGAAGGCCGCTTGCGGTTGCGAACGGGGCTGCGGCTGCTATAGTGTTTTTTCGGGCTTCTCCACTGCTCCGCTGTAATTTGTTCAAGACCCAAACTTGACCATAACCTGTGTGACCGCGGCCACAGCGGACATGCAGACCGCAATCCAGGGAACCCATTCATGGCGCAAATATTTGAACGCAACTCCAATGCACTGGCACGCGCGGGCCTGGTGTTGACGGGGTTGATCGTGATCGCGATGGGGGTCACGCTCGACGAATTGCAGCGCTCGCCTTGGGTGACGCGGCAGGGCCAGCGGCCGGAGCAGCCGGTGCCCTTCAGCCACAGGCACCATGTGGAGGGCCTGGGCCTGCAGTGCCAGTACTGCCACGTGACGGTGGAAAAATCGAGCTACGCTGGAATCCCTCCCACCAAGACCTGCATCAACTGCCACGCGCAGATCTGGACCAACGCGCAACTGCTGGAGCCGGTGCGCGATAGTTGGGCGACGGGCCAGTCGATCGTGTGGACCAAGGTGCACGACCTTCCCGACTTTGTGTTTTTCAACCACGAGATTCACGTGAACAAGGGCATCGGCTGCGAGAGCTGCCACGGCCGCGTGGACCAGATGCCGCTGATGTACGCGCAGAACACGCTGCAGATGGAGTGGTGCCTGAACTGCCATCGCAATCCGGCCAAGAA
>JBAUBR010000177.1:0-16965 GCA_049676965.1 Occallatibacter sp. | reverse complement strand
TTCATTCGCTACATCTTGCCGGCTTGTACGGTGCAATCAGCATCGCGCTCCCTGAAGGTGGTTGGTACTGCCCTCGAAGAACACGGTGCTTACGCACCGGATGTTGGCGCTGCGACACTCCACCCCTGAAAGGGTTGCGTATGGAACCGTTGCGGTTCCATTTGGAAACATGCAGGGATAACGGGACTTGCATGAAGAACGCAGATTGCCCGGTTCCGGCCGGAACCGAGTCATGATATTTCATTCCGGAGAGAAACCGATGCAGAAAAATTCAGTGATAACTGAGCAGTCCATCCAGAGAGTGAGCGGTCGTGAAAGCCGCACTCAGAGCATCGCGACACGATTCACGCCAGCGGAAGAAGACACGCTGGCGAAAGCGGCCGAAGCAAATGGCCAGAATCTCCGCGAGTGGGCACGGGAGATCTTGCTGCGCGAGGCTCACGGGGAATCAACGATTGCGTGTACCGACCAGATCTTGATTGAAATTGTCGGGCTGCAACTCTTCCTTACGGATGTTCTTTCGCCCATCGCGTGCGGTGAACGACTGACCTCCGCTCAATACGAAGAACTGATGCGCAATGTAAAGGCCACCAAGCGCCGCGCCGCCCATGATGCCATCGCGCAGTTCCGGGCGGAGGCTGGGGAGGAACGCCATGGCTGAGGCAACCTGGGGAAGAAAAGAGACAATTATCTGGCCACCGCACCAGCCGATTTACACGCTAGGTGCGGTATTTATGGCAGTCATTTTCACGGGAATTCTGATCGATGTGTGCTTCCTGCACGCACTTCAGCCGCTGGAACAGGCTTACCTCCCGACCTACATCAAGGCATCACTTGTGCCGAGCATTCGACCCACAGCCAAGTATCAGATGCTGATGATCGCCGATGGCAAGGGCCATTCATGGTTTGCAACTTCCGGCGATGTCTCTGACGGCACAACTCCTCAGCCCAGTGGCAAACCAATCCCCCTCGTTCTGTCCGATTCGGCTCGCAGTCGTGGCATTGCTTTTCTCTATCGAGGCACGCCGACGGTCTACCAAAACCGCGCCCTTGGAACCTATCTTAAGCAACAGGTCTATGGCGGCTGGGGCATCCCTGAACTCTTCGAATGGCCGCTGGTTTTTGGCGCCATCGCGGTTGTAATCCTGGTCGCCTTCGCCATCCCCAAGGACATTCGCCGACGCAAGGAAATCAAGTATGGACGCCGGCTGAAGGGGCCAGTTCTGGTCTCGCCCAAGCAATTCAACAAGGCCGTCGAAGGTACTGGAATTGGAATCAGAGTGGACCAATGCCAGGAGATGCTGCGAATTCCGTTGCGCGCCGAGGACCAGCATTTCGAGATCATCGGCGATACAGGAAGTGGGAAGACGACCATCATCATGCAACTGCTCCGGCAGATCCAATCCCGCAAACACTCGGCCATTCTCTATGACCCGGCCTGCGAGTTTGTGGAACGGTTCTATGACAAGGAACGCGGGGACATCGTGCTCAATCCGCTCGACCGCCGCTGCCCCTATTGGGGACCTTCGGATGAACTCGTCCGCCGCGCCGAGGCGCGCACTGTGGCGGCCTCGCTAGTCCAACCGACCAACGACCGGAAGGGTGAATTCTTCATCGAGAGTCCGCAGAAAATCTTCGCACACCTGCTGCTCGAATTGCCCTCGCCCCAACAGCTGGTGCATTGGATGTCGCACCCGGAGGAGATCGACAAGCGGGTTAAAGATACCGAACTTGCGTCTCTCATCGACCCATCCGCCCCGCAGCAACGGTCCGGTGTGCTCGGCTCTCTGAGCCTCGTTGCTGACAGCTTCCGCCTGCTTCCAACCGAGAAGGAAACCGAAAGCAAATGGACGGCGCGCGAGTGGTCGAAGGAGCGGAAAGGCTGGATCTTCATTACCTCGCAACCCGCCGAGCGCGAGGCCCTCCGCCCTTTGCACAGTCTCTGGATCGACATGCTGGTCTTGCGTCTTCTCACTGCCCCGACCGAAGAGCAGCGCCCTGTCTGGTTTGTGCTCGATGAGTTGGCCAGCCTGCAGAAGTTGCCGCAACTGCATACGGCCATCACGGAGAACCGCAAATCGCGTAATCCAATCGTGCTCGGATTTCAGGGCAAAGCACAATTGGAAGTCATCTACGGCCACCTCGCTGAGGTCATGCTTTCGCAACCGGCTACAAAGATTTTTCTGAAGACAACCGAACCAAATGCCGCCGAATGGGTGAGTCGCGCCATCGGAAAAGTGGAGATCGAACGGATGAAAGAGACGCACTTCGACGGCACCCGAAGCGGCAGAAACTTCTCCCTCGACAGGCAGACCGAGCCCCTGGTTCTCGACTCGGAGATTAGCGGTCTGGAGAATCTGCACGCCTACATGAAGCATGGCAACTACGTTGCACGGTTTTCGTTTCCAGTCCAGGAAGTTCCACCATCAAAGCCGAAATTCATCGAGAGGCTGAAGGATGATTTCATTGTGCGCGAGACCAGCAAGCCACAACCGGAGTCGCCCAAGCCGGATAGTTCGGCAACCAAAGGAACGAAGCCCTCCGTTGCACAAGATGCAAAGGTTGCCGTCGTGAGCAAACCAGCGAAGGAGGCCGTACCCGAGGGCCAGCAGAAATTCACATTTGGGCCAAAGATCTAAGCTATGCTGACTATTTCCAAACCACTTTCGGCGGGGCAGGCGCAGAACTACCACCAGAAGGAATTTACCGCCAAGGAACAGAACTATTGGTCGCAGCGTGGCGTCATAGCCGGCGAGTGGCAAGGCCAGTTGGCAGGCAAGTTTGGCCTTGCCGGAGCGGTCACAGCTGAGGACTTTGCGAGACTCAGCCAGGGCCAGCATCCCACTACCGGGGAGCAACTTGTTCGCCAGCGTGCGTCCTACGAATACAAAGATCCCGATGGCAAGACCGTAAAAACCATGGAGCATCGCGCTGGGTGGGATGCGACCTTTTCCGCGCCGAAATCTGTCTCGCTTACAGCTTTGGTCGGTGGCGATGACCGCGTTCGCGCGGTCCATCGCGATAGCGTTCAGGTCGCACTTGAGCAGCTCGAACACTACACGCAGGCCCGCATCGGGGGCAACCATCCGCCGGAAACTACGGCCAAGTTTATCGCCGCCAAGTTCGAGCATGACACGGCCCGCCCGGTCGATGGTTATGTTGCGCCGCAGCTTCATACCCATGCCGTCGTCTTCAATATCACCGAGCGCGAAAACGGCCAGGCTCGCGCAATCCAGCCGCAGAGCCTTTTCGCGTCGCAGCAATTTGCCACGGCGGTTTATCAATCGGAGTTGACTTACCGCCTCACCCAGCTTGGCTACGAGATCACCGTTGGCCGCAGCGGCGCTCCCGAAATCAAGGGGTATTCGCAGGAATATTTGGATGCATCGAGTCCTCGCAGCCAGCAGATTCGAGAATATCTGGACCGGACCGGCCGCACCGGCAAGGAGGCCGCCGAGATCGCCGCGCATTCGACGCGTGACCGCAAAGAGGTTCATTCACACGCCGACGTCATGGCCGCGCATCGGAAGCTGGCGGCCGACTTCGGCTATCAGGCCGACGCTGTGGTTCACGCGGCGCGTGAGCGGCTTCAACATCAGGAGAAACCCGCCAACTCCTTCGACCGCGTACGGGAATCGTTGACTTTTTCCCGCGACAAGAACTTTGAGCGCGAAGCTGTCGTCGATGAGCGCGCGCTCATCCGTGACGGGCTCCGCCGCGGCATGGGCGAGGTGACTTACGGCCAAGTGCGCAGTAACCTGGACGCCCGATTAGCCTCTGGAGAGTTCCAGATCGTCGAGCGATCCCAAAGCATGCCCGCCCGTCACTTCACAACCGCCAGGACAATTGAGGCCGAAAAGGAGATCGTGCAGCGTGTGCGCGAAGGGCAAAATCTGACCGCACCAGTTTTGTCCCGATCAGAAGCTATCCACTTCGCAGAACAGCATCCGCATCTCAACCGAGCCCAACAAAGCGTGGTTGAAGATGTCCTGAGTTCCCACGACCGTGTTCAGGGTATCCAGGGCTTTGCTGGAGCCGGAAAAACGACCGCGCTATCCGTCGTGCGGAGCGCCGCCGAGACGCAGGGCTATTCGGTCGAGGGTTTCGCGCCGACTTCCCGCGCGGCGCGCCAGCTTGGTGAAGCCGGCATCGAGGCCGGAACCCTGCAAGGGTTCCTTGCCCGTTCGGAAAACCCCGCCGCCGCCGAGCAAAGACATTTCTATTTTGTCGATGAATCAAGCCTCGCCAGCACCAACCAGATGCGTGAATTCCTCGCACGTCTTGGGCCGCAGGACCGCGTACTCCTGATTGGCGACACACGACAGCATCAGGGCGTTGAAGCAGGCCGCCCTTTCGAACAGTTGCAAGAGGCCGGAATGCGCACGTCCAAGCTTGACGAAATTGTTCGGCAAAAAGATCCAGCTCTAAAAGCCGCCGTCGAGATGCTGGCCACGGGCCGGGTCTCTGCCGCCCTTGAGTCGCTGCAGCAGCAGGGCCGCGTGAAGGAGATTCCAACCACCGAAGATCGCATCCGCGCAATCGCCCAGAGTTATGTCGAATCTCCAGAAAAGACGCTGATCGTTTCGCCGGATAATGCCTCCCGCCGCGAATTGAACGTCGCTGTGCGCGAGGAACTAAAGTCCAATGGAACGCTGGCAGCGGGAGACCACACCTTCCGCGTACTTGTTCAGCGCCAGGACATGACCGGCGCCGAACGCTCCTGGGCCAGCCACTATGAGATCAACGATGTCGTTCGCTATGCGCGCGGAAGCAAGGTCGCTGGAATCGAAGCTGGAGCCTATGGTTCGGTTATTGCCATCAACCCTGCGGCCAACCTGCTTACGGTCGAGCAATTGTCAGGGCAGCAGACTACATATGATCCGCGCCGCCTCGCCGGCGTCAGTGTCTACCGCGAGATTGGTCGGGAATTCGCCGAAGGCGATCGCATCCAGTTCACTGCGCCTGACAAGTCGCTTGGCGTTGCTAATCGGGATCTTGCGGTAATCGAAAAGATTGAACCCGATGGCCGCGTCACGGGCAGGCTCGAAAACAATCGTCAGATTGAATTCGACCCGAAAGAACATCGCCATTTTGATCATGGCTATGCCGTCACCAGCCACAGCGCCCAGGGGCTCACCGCAAAGCGTGTCCTGGTCAACGCCGATACCGGCGTTCACCCGGACCTGCTGAATTCTCGATTTGGGTACGTCTCAATTTCTCGCGCTAGCCACGAGGCTACGCTCTTCACGAACGACATCACCAAGCTCACTCCACAGCTCAGCACCGATGTCTCGAAAACATCAGCACTAGGAATCGACCAAGGAACATCACTCTTACAGGGAATGGGAATCGGTTGAAGGAAGAACACAAAGTCTCGCAGATAACGTCTGGAAAGTTCCAGGCCGAACTTGCGCCTTGGAGGCCAGTCGCCGCGTCCACATTTTGTGGATGCTGGCCGACTTTCGAGGACAGATCTGGGGTCGCCGAGGTGCTTCTGATGAGCCGCCGTTCACTCTTTAACACCTGCAGGTGTCAGAACAGAGCCCTAAATGTCAGGAAGATATGTCAATTGGATATTCATTCGACTAAAGATGGATGGTATTCCGCCAAACGTTTTATGTCGGCCCAGGGTATAGTCCGATTGGACACACGGGCACAATGCTGCTTGTCCATGGGAAAGTGGCCACTTAGCGAATGGCGCGTGTATGCTTGTGTCGAGGGATTACGAAGACATGGGAAGCGAGAGGAACGAATCCGTTGAAGGTCTAATCAAAGGGCAGCAAACGGTCCCACATACGGATATTCTGAGCGTACAGGATGACCTCTTACGGGCGGCAGCGGTAGCCGCAGTAACTGGTGACCCAGAGGGTAAGCCAATGGCATCTGAGTCAACGATGAATGATTCACCGACTAGCCTAACCAAGTAGAACAACGAATCAGGCGCGATTTCTATTAGCGCGGCAATTGCACACCGCTTCGTGGCGTCCCCACTACTCTCGGAGTTGACTTCCGCGCGTGCCGCTTTCCGCTGGTTTTCTGCGTCCTGAATTTGAGCCGCCATCCGCTTACCGAAATCCCCCATCTCCCGCCTCCGTACAGAGCACGAGTATTACCGCCAAAGATGCCCTGTAATGCTTGCGAAACGTGCGTCCAATTCTTGCCTTTAGACGATGCTGTGCAGATGGCTGGCATTCTGCGTTATTCTTCTCTGGACAACGCCATGGCAGATAATAAGACACGAAATTACGCGAACGGCACGTGCTGCGTCTTTCAACCCTTCGATAAGGGTGACTTCGACAAGAGGTATGATGACGTGCTTGTGCCCGCGATTGAAGAGGCGGCCCTAGAGCCGTACCGAGTTGACCGCGATGCCGGGGCTGTAATTCCGGTGGACACGCTCCACAAAGAGATTCGGGCCGCCACCCTCTGTGTTGCGGACATCACTACGCGGAATCCAAACGTGATGTACGAACTTGGCTACGCCATTGCGGCCGGAAAAGACGTGGTCATCATATCGGGACCCAACATTGAAAAGTACCCTTTCGATATTCAGCACCGGGGAATCCTTTCCTATGCGGTCGGCTCAATAAGCGACTTCAAGGAACTGGGAAAGAAATTAACCGAAAGATTGAACGCTGTCCTTGAGCGGCAAGAATCGACAACGGAAATCTTGGAAGCATCACCCGTAAAGGAAAGCGCCGGGCTCCAGTCGCACGAATACACCGCGCTTGCATTGTTGTTGGCGAGTAGTGATTCGACGGACGATACCGTCAACCCCAACACCTTGAAACAAGAAATGCGTAAGGCCCTTTACTCAGACGTTGCGACACGGCTCGCTATCTCTCGTCTCACAAAACTCGGGTATGTGACATCAAACTGGGAGCACGGAGACTTTGACCAACAGTGGATCGTTTACAGCATCACCGAAGCGGGTGAGGCTTGGCTGGTAGCGAATCAGGCCAAGCTAGAACTGCGTATTGGCCGTCCGCGCCAAGCAAGCAACTCAACAGAAATCGGTGACGATGACATACCGTTCTGAGACTTACTTGCAGGTAGCGATTTTGGCTGCTAACTGCACCAGGAATTGGTGAAAGCCTTTGAACCGCCGTGCGCACTTCGCGGCCACACCATTTTCAAGTTGCTGAGGGCAGCGATTCAAGGCGCTCCGCCCTTTTGTGGCGGTTTACCTTGAAATAAAGTGAAATATCCACGGGTAGCTCTTGTGCAGTATGACGGCAAAAGAGAGCACCATTCCAACGGCCACAAGAACGAAAATGATCCTATAGAGTGGTTCTCCCCACTTGACGCGCCTCCACTCACTACGCAAAACGTCTTGAACGGCTTTTGTAAACTCGTCTACGCGCTGGTTCATGACTGAGAATTCTGTTTCCACGTGATTCGCGTCTCGCATGTTGTTCATCGCAGAAATGATCTTTTTTGTCTTCGGTTCGTCTGGATTTAGTCGGAGCCTAATCCTTGCTGTTGTCTGGTGAATCTGCAGATAGGATTCATCGATGTTTTCTGCGGCATGAGCAGCTTGGACGATGAGCGTATGACTGATGAGAGTGGCCGCATCATCACGAAGCGCATTTATCCATAGCTGACGGAACTCTGAGACTTTCGCTTGGTTCGTGATGAGAATTCCAATAAGGGTTACTGCGGTCGCAATCAACGCAACTTCTTCAGTGTTTGGGAACCAGTTCATGCGTGCTCACTTCAGCTTCTTTTTCTTAATTGGCAAGAGCGCACCCGTGAAGAGGTTGTCGGCAGGATCGCTTTTCTTAGGAAGTTTCTTTGACGGCGTGCGCTTGAGGGTGACCATCAGTTTGTATTGCGTCTCGGCCGTTTCTTCAAAGGTCGGGGTCGCTTTCAGAGTGGGTCGAGTGCGCGGATGCTTTTCTTCACGGAGTCGTTTGTAAGTCTTCTTTGAGATTGTGGTCTCAAAGAGCAGATTAGAGCCGAGTATTTCCTTCTTAGGACGCCGAACCGCTTGAATTACTCGGCTGACGACGGCGTAGGCCAGGTTGCCAATGATTCCTTCCCCCGCTACCCGTGCAAAATAGAGAACGATGTCATGCAGACGGAATTCGACTTCCTGAATTCCCATCCTTTTCCGTTGTGAATCCTCTATTTCCTTCACAAGCAGACGGGCCGGACCACGAGAGACCGCACGATAAATGTAAAGCTCGTGTGCGGCCAAATCAGGCAAGTCGCGCAGATCCTTTGGCAGTAATTCACGAGGCAGAGGTTCATAGGGGTTCATTGTGGTGCCTCAATCAAACGGTCTGATACTTGGTTGAGTCCAGGATACTCCAGCGCCGGTGCGAATTGGCAGGGGGATGCCCTGCCTGAATTTGAGCTGAAGTCCCCGAGACTCTGCACACTTTGCCTATGGAAGTGGCTTGCCGTTCTAGCGGTACGGAAGACGGTACCGAACATTGATTTTGGGTGATTTTAGATGCTTTTCGGTGCCACCGATGCTCCTAGAATCAACAGGTTACGACCATGGGTCTAACTGTCACGGCAGAGGTCAACCGGATTACTCCTCGAAACGCCGATTCCGACACCGATCCTCACAGGCGTTAAAGAGCACCGCAATCTGTTTAGAATTTTCGGGCCATGCCCGAAAATTTTGAATTCCCCAGACACCGTCTGAGGAATTCAGTGGGAACCTTTAAATTATTGAAAAACATAGATATGCAGGATCGGTAGCGTTGGCATCGCTAAGCTCGCAGGTTCCAAGAATATCCAATTTTCATATTCAAAAAGATACGAGAATCGTAGCCTTTTGAGTGCCATATGGGAGTGGCGAGCCTTGACCAGTATCTCGATACTCAACTCGTTCGCGGGCGCGCCTACTTCACCCGTGAAGAGGCGCTGGCCGAGTTGCACCTGTCTCCTCTCGCACTGAAGGCTGTCGTTGGCCGAATGGCCAGAAAGCAGCGGGTGGCCAATCTGCGCCACGGCTTTTATCTGATCCTGCGCCCGCAAGACCGGGTTGCGGGCGCCCCGGACCCGGCTCGTTGGATCGACCCGCTTATGAGGTATCAGGGCATCGACTACCGTGTCTCGCTGCTGCGTGCGGCGGCCTTTCATGGCACCTCGCACCAGGCGGCCATGACGTTCCAGGTCATCGTTCCAAAGCAGCTTCGTGACTTCGAAATCGGCCGTCACCGGCTCCAATTTGTCTATCAGGCCCCGGCGGCTTTCGCTCAGGTCAACCAACCTCAATGGCTCGGAAGCATGAAAAGCGAAGCTGGTTTTGCTCAAGTAGCCGGCGTCGAGCTAACCCTCCTCGATTGAGCCCGCTACTTCCACAAATCAGCTGGCATCAACGGACTCGCCCAGATCGTTAAAGACATCGGAGAGCAAGCCGACTCCCGTAAGCTCGCCGAGGCCGCGGCAGTTTACGAAAACGCCACCGTTCACCGCCTTGGATATTTGCTCGATCAGGATGGATGCGAGTCACAAGCGCGCGCGCTTGAGCCCTTCGTCAAGATGGCCAAGACCTCGCTACTTCTCGACCCTTCCATCAAACCGCTGATTTCAGCGGCCTCTGAAGAGTCCCCGCGCGTCGCCAAGTGGAAACTCATCATCAACGAACCAGTTGAGGCCGACTCTTGATCAGTAACGTCATTTGTCCCCACGTGGAGGCGCTATGCATCGCAAACCATCGAAGATTTCAGCAGCCTCAATCCTTGCGCGGCTGCTTGCCATCGCGTGAAAGGAAGGAAATGTCTACCAATGAAACCGAAAAAGGCACGAGGCTACAACGGTAATAAATAGGAATAGAGCAGCTAGCATTCCCAATCTTCGTGACGCACCGGCAACTGATTCAGACGATCTCGCCGTAACCGCCAGTTGGGCATGAACCTCTCCATCAACGCGATAAAGCGGGCATTGTGCGTTGGCTCCAACAAGTGCACCATCTCATGCACCACGACATATTCAAGGCACTCATTCGGCTTTTTTGCCAATTCTGTGTTGAGGCGAATCGTCCCAGCGCGATGATTGCAACTTCCCCACTTGGTCTTCATCTGCTGCACATAGAACTCCTCTACCGTTACGCCCAAAACCAGAGACCACCTCGCAATCACCGAGGGAACGGCCGCTTTTACCTGACCTCGATACCACCGGGCGACAATGTCCTGCTTCTTCGCTTCGGTTGTTTTCGGCGGAACGCGCAGTAGTAGCTTGCTATGCTGGACTTCAATCGTCGAGGACGAATTGCCCTCAATCACACGCAGCAGATAGCGCTTTCCCCAAAGGTAATGGCTTTCCAAATCCAGGTATTCACGAGGCGTCTCGCGGTCCTGTCCCACAATCTTTCTCTGCTGTTGCTTTATCCAACGTAGCTTCGAAATCGCAAATACACGAACAGTATTAAGGCTCATTCGAATCGGGGCTGAAATGCGCACATGCCCGGTTGGCGGATAGACGCTGAGGTGGACGTTCTTGATGTTCTTGAACGTCACGTCAACAGCAATCTCGCCCAGATCCAGCCTATCTGCCACTAGTATTCTCCCTGCGCTTTTACGATGAGAAAGATGCGCTCCACTTCGTCAACGTCTTGCACAACACCATAAATCGCCGCCCTGATGACCTGTTCGCGAGCTTGAACTCCGCGCCATCCATCAGGCCGGACATGCTTCACACACTCGTCAATCTTCAATGCCAGCTCTTCATTCTGGGCTAGGTTATTCCACAAAGCGCGCTTACCAGGAGTATTCAGTTCCTCCGGCGTTTCCTCTGCAACTCCCGCCTCCACTTTCGCAGCCAATGCAGCTATCCGCTTCAGATACTCCTCGTACTCGATGGCCTTGGCCTTGCGGGCTGCGATAATCTCGTCGAGCAACGCCGACATCTTCTCGTAAAATGCCGGATCGTTTAGATTCTCTTTGATGATCTTCCTGCGGACGTTGTTCTCAATGACCTCGGAGATCGCATTTCTGTCACCCCTCAACCCGCCAAGCTGCGTCGAGATTGCATTGGCAATTCCTGTCTTGACTATCAACTCCAGTAGCCCCATATTGTCGAAGAAGGAAATCTTCCTCGGCTCATCGGCTTCAATATAGGTGTCGATCAGATGCCGCATATCGGCCTCATACGGCTTGAGGTCAAGTGTTTCACCGCTGGCCTTGCGGATAATCTCACGAATATCCAGGTAGTAGTCGATCTGCTTTTTGATGCGAGCGATGTCGCCAGAGCTGTACCCGGCGCGGTCCAGTTCGTCGGAGATATTGGCGTACGCGCGGACCAGCGCAACACATCCTTTATAGAAAGCAACTCGCTGCGGCTCCCGCTCCTGAAGATCGGTTGGGATCTCTGTGTTCCCGCAAAAATAGTGAATGTGCTCCAGTTCGCCCTTCGGCGGTTCCACCGGCTCGCACAGAAGCGTAAGCGCCTCAGTAGCGTTATCGAGCCGTTCCTTGCCTTTCGTCAGACGATCCTGCATCAACACTTCCGGGTCAACTCCGCCCGCACTGTGATCCAATTCCGAAGTGTAAACCGCGATGGCCTTCTCGACCTTTTTGAACAGATCCTTGTAGTCCACGATATAACCGAAATCCTTATCCTCACCATCCAGTCGATTGGTGCGGCAGATGGCCTGAAACAGACCGTGATCCTGCATCGACTTGTCGATGTAAAGATACGTACATGGTGGCACATCAAAGCCGGTGAGCAGCTTATCCACCACGACCAGCAGCTTCATGTTCGCTGGTTCCTTGGTAAACAGCTTCTTGGCTTGCTCTTCATACGTCTCGGTTTTATTGGTGCCGGGAGTGGCCGCAACGTTCTGCAACAGTTCCGTGTAGGTGTTGTAGATGAATTGCTTGTCGGTTTCGGTATTGGCCCCGGTCTCCTCCAGCGTCACATCCTTGGTCATCGGGTTATAAGAGGTGACTACGGCGCATTTTCCCTTCAACGGCGTTTTCTGAAACAAGGCGTAATACTTGCACGCCTCATAAATGCTCGATGCAACCAGCAGTGCGTTGCCGCGATGACTGGACAGGCGCGGCTTCACGCTGAAGTCGAAGACGATATCGCTCACCACCCGGCTCATCCGTGAGGCTGAGCTGAGCACGTACTGCATCGTGCCCCATTGCTTTTTCAGTTCCTCTTTTTGCCAATCGTTCAGGCCCTTTGTCTTCGCTTCGAACCAGGCGTCAATCTTTCCAACGGAGCCAAGCCGCTGGTCGATGTCCCGCGCCTCGTAGATCAGGTCGAGAACCACCTCGTCCGCCACGGCCTCGCTGAATTTATACGTATGGATGTAGCCGCCGAAGATTTCCTGGCTGGTCGTCTTGTCCTTCTTGAGCAGTGGAGTACCCGTAAAGCCGATGAACACCGCATTCGGCATCATCGCCTTCATTACACGGTGCAGCTTGCCGCTCTGTGTGCGGTGGCATTCATCCACAAACACGAACACCTCGCCCACAGTCTGGCTAGGCTTGGCTTCCAAGTCCTTGATGAACGCTTCAAAGTCGTCCACATCCCGGCGGCCAAACTTGTGTACCAGGCTGCACAGCAGGCGCGGCGTAGCCTGTCCAAGCTGCTGCATCAGGTCGAGACCGCTCGTGGTCCGCTTGATCGGCTCACCCATCTCGGTAAAGACCCGCTCAATCTGCTTATCCAGTTCATCGCGGTCGGTGATGAGCGCCACACGGGCGTTCGGATTATTCTCCAGAATCCACTTGGCCAGGAGAACCATCACAATACTCTTGCCGCTCCCTTGCGTGTGCCAGATGATGCCACCCTTCTTCTGACTCACATGTTTCTGTGCTTCCTTGATGCCAAAGTACTGATGAACGCGGGGCAGCTTCTTGATGCCGCCATCGAAGAGCACGAAGTCGTGCATCAGTTCGATTAGACGGTCTTTGCGGCACATTTTGAGAAGATACTTATCCAGCTTGAAGTGGCTGTTGTCTTCCTCGTCTTCCTTCCAACGCAGGAAGTACTTGTCTTCCGTCCCAATGGTTCCGTAGCGCAGGCCCTCGGAGTCATTCCCGGCAAAGACGACCTGCACGGTCGAGAAGAACCAGGCATTGAACTCCGGTGTTTGATTGGAAAGGCTCTGGCGGATGCCGTCGCCGATGCTGACGCGGCTGTTCTTCAATTCGATTACGCCAATGGCGATGCCGTTGACATAGAGAACCAGATCGGGCCGCCGCTCATGATTGCCCTTGAGCGTCACCTCTTCGGCGATGGCGAAGTCGTTCATCTCCGGTTGCTCCCAGTCAATCAGCTTCACGGTCTCTGTGGGCTTGGCGGGATCGGTTTTTACCTGCACGCCATACCGCAGCAGTCTGTAGACAGCCTCGTTATTGGCATAGAGATTGCGGCTATAGTTGTCGGCCTCAGTGCGCAGCTTGTAGAGAGCCCCGCTAGTCTGCTCCGGCTTATACCCATGCTCCGCCAGCCAACCCGACAGGATTCCGTCCTCGACATTGCTGTTGCCGTCGCGGTCGGTCCAATCGCCCAAATAGCGATAGCCCAACTCGTCCACGAACAGCTTGATCACGCGTTCCTGCGTGACATACTCCGGCTTGCCAACGTCGTTCATACCGGCTCCGCCGTCAGAACCTCGGCCTCCACATATTTCTTGAAATCTTCCGCTGATGTGAAACAGCGGTAGCCGCCCTGGCTGGCTATCGCAATCGTCTCTGCCTCTTCATTCAGCAGGACAGCGACTGGCTGGCTTAGTTCAGCCTGAATGCCAACCGGCCAGGCCAAATCAAATACAGCTTTTTGTTCACCTGTACCCGAATCAGCGAAGTCGAATGCAATGACTCCCTGAGGAAGTCCAAGACTTTTCATCCATTCATTCAGCGACCCCAGTTCCTCTTCTTCCTCGGCCGAAGATATTGCACCGTACGTCTTTGGCGTTGGCGTAGCCAACTTCGCTGAGCCCTGCAGCCAACCGACGTCGCCGTGGAGAAGCTCTTCCATTCGTTTGTTGATCTCATTCGCCAGCAGTACCTTTCGAGCTTCGAGGAACTGGCCGAAGTTCTCTACCTTCCATAGCTTCTTGTCATCGGGGATCCATTGCGAAGCCAGTGCGCCTGGATGAGCCTTTTCGATCTCTGGGAAGTACTCTTCCGGAAGGCGATCACTAATGTCCAGATTTGTATCTTTGGTAAGGAAACAGAAGTTGGCAAGCGCATTAACTTCCGGGCGCTTGAAGTTCCTCTTGTAGAGCTGCGCTTTCGGAAAGATATGGTGCACTTCGAGGCTGCTCATCTTTCCGAGCAGGGAAGCTTTCAAAGGTAAGCCAGTGCCCCAGTCCTGAGCCTGGCCCATACGAGTAAGCATGTAGAGAACAGGATAAAAGCGTGCGCCGAGACTCCAGCCGGTGAAATGCCCAGGTTCCACCCTGAGTCCTCCATGCCAAAGGCGGAGTTGCTCAAGCAGCTTGTCGAGCCCGCCATCGGGGCCTTCAAGGGCCGCCAGGTCTTGATCGATGAAAGATTCCGTAGAACCAGAAAAGCGTCCCCACATCCCCGCCTGCGCAAACCAGAACAGAAGCTTGTCGCGCTCCTTTTCCCCTAACGGCCCCGTCCGCTTATCGAGATAGCGAACCATCACAGGGATCCCAAACCGGCCAAAGAACACCTGGTCGTGATCGAGCCCAAGCCGTCCTCCAATCAGGTTGAGGCATGTGTCGATTTGCTTGATCGCACGCTTGAGGCCGTCCTGAACCTCAGCGGCGCTCTTTCCATGAAGGAACTGGAACTTGGCCTCCCCAGTAAGGACTGTATTGACCGAACGCAAGAGCCAATCCAGACTGAAGGAAAAATCAAATTTATCCCATTCCTTGATCTTGGTCTTCATTGTTTCTCGGGCGTCAGGCCAACCTGCGCAGATCTTCGCCAGCGCCAAATCGCCTTTCGACAGCTTTGTTCCGCCACTGTTCACCCGGTTGAAAATGTCGACTACGACATCTATTCCTTTGTCATCGCCGGTAATCTCTTCGATATGTAGGCCGACGTCCACAACACCCAGAATCCTGCTTAGGCGAGACGAATAGGTTCCGATCTTTGCCGCCTTGGATGGGTCAGTCGCCATCTTTTTGACATAGTCATCAATCGCGGCGTAGCCCTTCTTGTAGACCTGCGTCAAATCAACCCAGCACAGGTCATCCTGCATCTTCTGTTTTTGGTAAAACTCAAATTTCTCCGATTCCAGGTGGAACATCAGGTCAGTAAACGTCGAGCTATTGCCGTCAAAGAACTTCGGAGCTTTCCCGCGCATGACTCCGTAGAGGGACGTAATCCGTTGTTGGCCATCGAGCAGGAGCTTGACCATGCCGGGTGCCAAGCTCCCGTCGCCACGGTATTCTGCCTCATTCGAATCTGTGACCCAAACCAAAAGTCCGCCAATTGGATGCCGGCGATAAAGAGAGTCAAAGAGTGCTCGAACCTGCTCGCGATTCCAAACATAACCGCGCTGAAATTCGGGCAGAGCCATGTAACCGCTATCGATGTGCGACAAAATGTCAGAGATTTTCACAACAATCGAATCCTTCCTGTAAGAAGTTCCTGCATCATGCCCGTCTTCAATTGGCGGGCTTTGGTGAGCTTGGTTTCGAGCGTGCCGATCTCGGTGTCCATGTCGGTGAGGACAGCGGCGACGGCGACCTGTTCGTCGGTAGATGGTGGCATGTCGATTGGAAGCAGCTTCACCAGCTTCGCGGTATAGCTTTGCTGCTTCGTACCTTGGCAGTACTCGAACGCGAGTTCATTTCCTCGATGGACATAGTAGTGGTACAAATATTCCGTCTTCAGTTCGGGTTTCGGATAGATTGCCATACAAGATTGATTGGTTGCGGCGGGGCTTCCGACAATTCCGCAGGCGCCTCTAGTCCCGGCGGCCTCCAACCCCGTGATTGCCATCAGAAACGTCCCGACCGGATGAATCTTCAGATTGGTCTTTTGAACAGCCTCTTCCGAGATGTGCTCGATAGTATCTTCAATGAAGTTGAAGTTGAGTTCACCACTCGATATCCACTTCACCATTCCTTTGTAGTATTCGGTGCGTCCTCGATAGGGAGTTGCACCGCTCGAACACGAAGCAATTACATCCCCCCATAGGCAGGTCCGCCATTTGCCACTGAACCCAGACAGGCGCTTTTTGCCGGTGAGCAGTTCCTGCATTGCGCCTTGTTTGATGTGGCGCTTCTTGGCGAGGAGTTGCTCCAGCGATTCGATCAGGGCATCCGCATCGCTCAACGCCCCGGCGATTGCCTCTTGTTCTGCCTTAGTAGGCGGCAGTGCGAATGAGTATTCTGCTAGCTCAACTCTATTGATCTTCGGCATCCCGCTTCGGACTGATACGGACTCCGCATATCTTGAAAAGTGATGAGCAAGAATGGTTGCGAAGATGAATCCGGCCGAGCTATCTTCAGAGGATCTGAGCGGATACATATCGGCGCTGCAGAGGCCGTCGAAATCGGCGAGAATAGCCTTTCTCAAGTACGGGCGGATTTTGCTGTAAACAATGTCTCCAGCGGCGAACACATACTTGCCACTAATGGCGTGTTGTTCGTCGGACGTTTCTTTCTTCAATAGGCGTCCTGAGCGGCTTTCGATATGGTCTGGCGCCACCAGAACCATTGAACGGAAGGGTTCGCAGGTTGGGTTGACCTGTCCACTTGCGATCCTAACCACAGTCATAAACGGTCGCAGAACCCAATCTTCCGGGATCGCCCCCACCTCAGTTTGCTTGTAGCCTGTTCTTACGCCCATGTGAACCCCATCTTTTCCAGATGCTGGTTCACCCTGGCTTCCAACTCGGCCACACGGCTGGTTATCTGCGGCATTGGGGTTTCGTAGCGTTCACTAACAGCCTGTGGTGAAAGTCTCGATACCTGCGCGAAAGAATTGTGAGGTATCCACAGGAGTCATTCGTAGGATGAGTTCATGGCGATGGGAACGCGCAAGGGTCGCGAGCGGCAAGAGGATTTGT
>JBAUBR010000176.1:0-19518 GCA_049676965.1 Occallatibacter sp. | reverse complement strand
GTTCTCGGGAGTTGAGGGGCTGCTTCGCGATTTAGAGAACGCGCAAGCATGGGAAAAATCCGCGCAGACCGACTTGTCGCTCCTGTCCGCAAGTATGCCGTTGCTGGCGCAAGGATTCGACCGGTTGTGGGCAAAAATAGAAGCCACTGGTTCAGGGGGTTTGTCTGCAATCGACTTGATCGAGGGTAGCGCAATCGTCTTCCAACATCTGTTGACCGAAGGCAGAGCAGGTTTAGACGGAAACCTGGCCAAGGCATGGGATGCGACGGGCAGCACCTATCGCAAAGCATTCGAAGTGGCCCAAGCGAAATGCGGAGCGCGTGCCCTTGACATCCTTCTGCCCGCCGCGGCACTCGCCCTCAGATATTCCAATCCGCCCGAAGCATATCTCGTGTTTTTGGAAAAACTCAACACTTCCACCCCGGGCGGGGAGATCGCAGCGGCGCGCGCTCTCACCTCAAATCCGCCTGAAATCCGCGACGCCGGTGAATATCTTGGAACCGCCCTGGATGTGCGGAGAATGCGGCTCGGAAGAGAGAACTCCTATTCGATTTACGATGACTTCTTAGACAATCTGGAGAAACGGTCATGGGGCTTCGATGAAATCGAATTGCTCTCTGATCCTGGTCGCGCACAAAAAATCGATTCGTTCCCCTTTGTCGCTGTAGTCAAGGAAGGTCCCATCCGAACCCAGCTGGACTCAGGCGCGTTAGTCAGACGATTGCTCTGCGCAAGTCTCGTTCTCCGCGCGGCAAAATTGCCCAGATACCGCCGGGATGCAGAGAAGCGCCTGATGGAACGGATGCATCCGATCGTTGCCACTCTCTTCGATCCAAAGATGGCGGTTGAGGAGTACAACCAATTGGGACTCAAATACCTGGACCAGGGAGATACCGATCAGGCAGAAATCATGCTGACGCTCGCCCTCTCGATCTGTCGCTCGCATCAGCACCAGCAGGGAATCGCGCGGCAACTCTACAATCTGGGCTTGGTCTATACAGCGCGGCGGGATGGGGCCCGCGCGCAGGAAATGTACCAATCCTCTCTAACGATCGCCGAAGAGATCGAAGACCCGAAAATGATCGCCCAGGCGGCCGCGAATCTGGGCGGCGAATACATGAAGATGAAGGTTCCCCGTCTGGAAGAAGCCGAAACATTGATTCGCAGAGCGCTCAAAATCGAAGAAGGACTGGATCTCAAAGCGGAGATGGCGATCGACTACGTCAGCCTCGGACGCATCTATCTCGCTCATAAGAACTCGAACCAGGCGCGCGAGTTCTTTACCAAGGCGGTGGGACTTTACCGCGCTGTGGGCAACGATTCCATGGCCAACTCGATCGAAGGAGGATTGGCAATCATGAACAAAGCTTCATAAGAATAAAAGACCAGGCTGGGACAAGCGAAGCCCTGGCGTGCCACAGTTTGAAAGCTACGGGCTGAAGCCCGGACATGACGCACGCAAAATGGAATGGGCTCTTAGCCCCTGGGGAGATTCCCCGCAAACTAAGACAGTACCCGGAAAACAGAAGGGCCAGGGCGTGATGCCCCGGCCCTTTCATTGTGTGAGCGGCCGGCGGGTGGCCCGGATCTCATACCTTCTCACGATGCGGTTGCCCCACATCTCGATTTTGAGAAGTGGGCTTCAACAGTAGCACGATTCCTCCGGGAAAATATCCACCACGATTCGTGGTTTTTGAACTCGTCGAGTGCTGTCGACACGGTTGGTCCTAATAAACCGGCATACCACTCGTGAGGATAAGACTCTACAGTGGTCGGGGCCGCCTGCGACGGTGGGAGCACCATCATTGATGGACAGTTATCCAAAGCGACTATACAACACAAGATAGGAAGAACCGTAACGTGCCGATTGCTGCAACATCGAACAACAGAAAACAATATGACCATCGAACCGAACAGCCTCGATGACAATCTGGAGTTGCTCAGCCGGCACAAGCAGCTTTGGGCGCAAACCGAGGTGGGGGCGCGTGTGGCCATCCTCGCCCGGATCAGGGATGACGTGAATCTGGTGGCGCAAGACTGGGCTGAGACCGCCGCCCGCAAGAAGGGACTCGCGGTGAACGCACCGCAGGCTGGGGAAGAGTGGCTCTCCGGCCCTTACGCCCTGATCACCTATTGCAACGCCCTGATGGAGACGCTCTCCAAGGTCGCCGGCAACAAGCACCTGGACGGGCTGCCAATGCGCGAGTTGCCCAACGGCCAACTCGCCGTGCAGGTTGTGCCGCACTCCATCTGGGACCGGCTGATCCTCAGCGGCGTGCGTGCCGAAGTGTGGATGGAGCCCGATGTTACGCGCGCCAATCTCGCGCAGCACACCGCCTCCGGATACACCCACCCCACCCGCGGCAAGGTGGCACTGGTGCTGGGCGCGGGTAACATCGCCGCCATCGCGCCGCTGGACTGCCTGCATAAGCTGTTCGTGAACAACGAGGTGGTGCTGCTCAAGATGAACCCCGTCAACGACTACCTGGCGGCGTTCCTCATCCCGGCGCTGGCCGCTTTGATCGAACCAGGCTTCCTGCGTATCGTCAGCGGCGACGCGAGCGTCGGGCAATATCTCTGCAATCACCCCTTGGTCGAAACCATCCACATCACCGGCTCCACTGCTTCGCATGACGCCATCGTCTGGGGCACTGGCAACGAAGCCACCGCCAATAAGCTGGCCGGGACGCCAAGGAACAAGCGGCCCATCACCTCCGAACTGGGCGGCGTTTCTCCCACCATCGTGGTGCCCGGCCCATGGTCCCAGGCCGATATCGCCTTCCAGGCGGAGAATGTGGCGACGCAGAAGCTGCATAATGCGGGCTTCAACTGCATTGCCTGCCAGGTGCTGGTTCTCTCCGCGGCGTGGCCGCAAAAAACTGCCCTTCTGCAGGCGCTGGAAGCCACGATGACCGCTTCCGCGCCTCGGCCGCTCTACTATCCCGGCGCAAAGGCGCGCCTCACCGAATTTCAACATGGCATCACCGGTCAGACTCCCGCGCAGCTGGAGACCTCCAATCAATGCTGCATTTTCCACTTCAGGGCCGGGGCCAACCACATCGCCGAAACCTTCGAGGTGTTCGCTCCCGCTCTTGCCGTGACCGAACTGCCCTGCCCGGACGAAGAGGCCTTTCTCATCGACGCTATTGACTATGCCAACCAGAACCTTGCCGGTACTTTGGGGGCCAACATCCTGATCCATCCGCTAACCATGCGACAAATCGGGCAGCGGCGTTTCGATGAGATCATCACCAATCTGCGCTACGGCACGATCTCCATCAATGCTTGGACCGGTCTCGGCTTTCTGCTGTCACGCGCCACGTGGGGCGCCTTCCCCGGCCATACCCTCGATAACGTGCAGAGCGGCATCGGCGCCGTGCATAACACCATGCTGTTCGATCGCCCGCAGCGCACCGTGGTCGAAGCGCCGTTCACTCCGTTTCCGCGGAATTTGCCGAGCCTGTCGTTCACCTTGCTGCCGCGCCCGCCATGGTTCATCACCAGCCGCAGGGCACATGTACTTGGGCGCCTGCTGACGCGCTTCCAGGCCCACCCCAGCCTGGCGAGATTATTCGCCATCTTCGCCAACGCCTTGCGCGGCTGAGAGGGAAAATCAGGCGCATGGGCCAGACCAACGCAACCGGTACAGGAAAAAAAGGAACCGGCGCAACGAACTGGCGCAACACGCGCTCCAGGCGCCAGCTACAAAGAGCCGAGGCCTGCCGCTCACAATTCCAGCATGGCGGTGGGATTACCGGCCAACCGGCAGTTACTGTTCGAGTATCGACGAGCGGATAGGCCACAATACCGCCCGTGCACGGTCTCGTGCGTCGCGCCCGACTCACGCCCACAACAAAGGCTGCCGCACCGGATAGTTCCGAACGATCTCCGCATCCGTCGGATCGGGATCCATCGTCTTCCACAAATCCACGTACTCCCGCCGCCCGCACGCGAGCCCCGCAAACAGCAGCCCCGGCGACCGCACAGGCAGCGCATCGAAGTGTTCCACATCCTTCCGGTAAGGCCACGCGCCCTTGTTCCGCAGAAATGGATAGAGAAACGCCGCACCCTTGCAGATCCCCCGCCCGTCCGGCAAATGACCCGTCAGCAGTTCTTCGCCCGTTCCCTCCAGCGACACGCAGAGCATGGTCATCGCATCGAAATTGAAAATCGAATAGCTGTACGGCTTCGTCCGCGCCAACTCCTTCGGAAATGACCCATCCACCGCCATCTGCCCCGGCAGCAGCACGTCGAGATACCTTCGCCGCACCGCGCCGCGCGTGGTGCTGTCCCCAATCAGCCGCGCAAACTCCGCTGCCTGCAATGCCCAGCACGTCGCATGATTGTTGAGAGCATCCCGTTCCTTCTTCCCGTTCTCGCTCGTGTTCAGCCACTCCAGATAGCTGCGAAACCACCCATCCAGCGCGGCATTTTCCTCGCTCTTCATAAGCTGCGGCGCCACCAGGCTCGCCGCGCGCGCCACCTCCACCAGGTGCAGCGTGTCGATAATTCCCCACGACCGCCCCGTCGAAACCCCGTGCACCCCCTGCGCAAATTCCAGGTTCGGGTTCATCCGCGTTGCCGGCGCCACAAACCACGCCCGCAGATGCGCGCACGCCTGCTCTCCATACCTCCGCCTGCCCGTCAGCCGCCACGCCGCCGTCAGAGCCGGCATGCGGACCGACAGCGCAATCATCGCTTTGCGGTGTTTGTTGAAATTTGCCGGATTGCTCTGCCCATCGCGATTGATGTACGGCCCGTTGGGATTGTTCGGGTCCGGCCAGAAATAATCCGCCTGCGAAAAGAAGTCGTGCGGCCCACCCGGACTCAGCGGCGAGGGAAACGCCGTGATCGTTTCTGGCGGCAAACCCACATATTCCTCCGACGCCTTCAGAATCCTCTCCCGGTCCGTCGCCTCCACAAGGCCGTACGCTGCCTTCTGGCGAGTCGCACCCGCGCTCCGCGCCACACCCGCCACCGCCGCGCCGGCCGCCATCTCCCAGCAAAACTCCCTGCGATTCACGCCAAACAACCCGCCCATTCCCGCAATTCTAGTGCTTCCGCTCCAGTTCTTCCGATGGCCTACATTTGAGACTGGGATGAGTGCGACCTCGAACTTCATGTCGACTCTCGCGACGCCGGCGTCATCTTTCTGTTGATTGAAGTCGATATGCGCTCCAACCTTGACCGGCACCGCCAATCTCAGAGACTTCCTTTACCAGCGTGTCGAGTAGTGCGCGCACACCTGTTCACTGTGATAGGTTGGCACTCTGTCCTGCCCAGAGAGGAATCAATTCGGGTCTCGCCGCCTTCTCGGCCGGGATTGATAAGTGCCGCACGAGGCTTTCCGCGGAGTTGATTGTGCCGCTTGCTGGTGCGGCCAGGCATTGTACAGACCCGGAAATCGTTCAGGCCTGCGTATAGCGCATGTTCCCGAGATCGGTGAGAAGGGAGGGGCCGGTGGGGTTCCATCCGAGTTGTTCCCGGGTTCGCGCGCTGGAGACCGGGCTATCTCTCCCTGCGAAGAACCCGAAAAAACCGAAATGCTCCCGGGCCTGTTCTTGTGAAACGGAAATGACGGGCACGTTCAGGCCGCGGCCAATGGCTGTGGCGATGTCTTTGAGCGGCACCCCCTCTTCGGCGACGGCGTTGTACCGGGCTCCCGCCGTGCCTTTCTCCAGCGCGAGCCGGTAGAGCCGGGCGGCGTCGAGCACATGCGCGGCGGGCCAGCGGTTGTGACCATCGCCGACATACGCAGAGACGCCCTTCTCGCGGGCTACAGCGATCAGGGGGGTGACGAGGCCCTGTTTTACCGTGTCGTGGACCTGCGGCAAGCGCATCACTGAGGCGTGAACTCCGCGTTCCATGAGTGCGACGGCAGTTACCTCCGATACCCGAGGAAGGGATGGAGAAGAAGGAAGCGGTGGGTCGTCCTCGGTGGCGGCGCGGCCCTGAGCCACTCCGACTCCGGAGCTGACGATGAACGGACGGCTGGAGCCCTGGAGCACGGCGCCGATGGCCTCGATGGCGCGCTTGTCCAGTTCGCAGCTCTCCGCAAACCTCGACCAGTCGTGCCGAAAGGCGGTGTGGATGACGGCATCGGACGCGGCTGCTCCGCTGCGCAGGCTTTCCAGGTCCTCCAGATCGCCTCGATGCGCCTGAGCGCCGGCGGCTTCAAGCGACTTTGCGCCCGCATCCGACCGCGCCATCCCGAGGACCTGGTGGCCCGCACCGATGAGTTCTTTCACGATGGCGGAACCGATGAATCCGGTAGCGCCGGTAATGAATACACGCATATGTGCCTCCCTGATCTCTTTTGCAACCTGCATTGACGAAAGGCTGTTGTCTCGATTAAAACGGAGACAGCCTCCGAATGGATAGATAATCGGAGACTATCTCCGGTTGCAAAAATTTTGGAGACCACGCTCACGCCCGCTCAAATAGACTGCGTCTCGCAGCCCGTTTCTCGGTACCAACCCTTTACCCCCGGCGTGTGATTGCAGAGAAGGTCAAGTACAAAACACCTGAATCCCTCACCCCGCCACACGCATCTGGCACACATAAAGTACGCCGGAGGACTTATGGCAAACACCCGGGCATTGATAGCGAGGGCCTACGCTGCTTTCAACCAGCGGGATATTGACGGCGCACTGGCGCTCATGAGTGAGAATGTCAGCTGGCCCAAGGCCTCGGAAGGTGGACGAGTGGTTGGGAGAGAAGAGATCCGTGCATGCTGGACTCGTCACCGGGACGAATTCGATCCTCACGTGGAACCCATAGAAGTAATCGACAATGAGCAAGGCAAAACCGATGTCAAGGTTCATCAGCTCGTGAAGAACCTCAACGGCGACGTTCTTTCGGACAGCGAGGTGTGGCACGTTTACACCATTTCGAACGGCCTCATCGACCGCATGGACCTCAGAGAAAGCGATGCCGGCGCGGATTCGTCTCAATCCGCGGAATTTTCGAAGCACCAGCATGCGGAGTTAAACCCGCGCACATCGGTACCGGCAATAGAAAGAGCGCTCGCATCAAACGATTACCTGCGAGGTAATTGCTGCGACTCGCGATCTATTCGACACTAAACCAGTAGACGGACAGGATTGCCTGTCAGGCCACAGATCACAAAGGAGAATCACATGCCTAATTATCCGATTCATACGATCGCGTCGGCGCCGGAAAATTCGAAACCAGCGCTCGAATGGTTGCAGCGGGCGTTTGGTGTTCTACCGAACCTTCCCGCAGCTATTGCAAATTCACCCAAACTCATCAACTCGCTCGTTCCCGTGTTTCAGCAGGTCCACAGCCCCGGCCTCACCGAGCCGGAGAATCAGATTGTTCTTCTGACCGACGCCGTCACCAACTCCAGCAAGTATGCCGTGGCATTCCATACGGCGCTGGCGCTCCAACAGGGAATCAGTTCCAAAGAAACTGACGCGATCCGTGAGCGTCGCGTCCCTGCGGACAAGCGATTTGCGGCACTTTCCACCTTGGCAAAAACGCTCATTGAGAAACGCGGGCACTTGAGTGATCAAGAACTCGAGCCGTTCTTCGCTGCCGGTTTCACGAAGGAACAGGTTCTGGAGGTGATCGCCATAGTGGCAGCCTCGACGATCACGAATTACGCTGGAACCATCACCAATCCGCCGCTGGAAGATCCCTTCCGGCAGTACGCCTGGCAAGGGTGAAAGGCGATCGTCAAGCGCCGGTGACTCCGCGGCTCGTGCGGAATCGTTTAACAGATTCGGATTGGAGGAGATCGTGATGGGAACGCAGTCTGCTCTCGCTGTTCCTCAGCTTGGCGAATTGCTGCGCTACTGGAGACAGGAGCGCGGCAAAAGCCAGCTCGACCTCTCGATGGATTCCGGTATTTCGCAGCGTCATCTGAGCTTTGTGGAAAGCGGGCGGAGCGCTCCCAGCCGGGATTTTCTATCCATCGTTTCCGATGCGTTGAACATTCCTCTCCGCGAGCGGAATGTTTTGCTGCTTGCGTCGGGATACGCCCCGCAGTATAGCGAGCAAAGTATGGATGCCGAGCAAATGGCGATCGTAACCCGCGCCATCGACCGGATGCTGCAGCAACATGAGCCGCATCCGGCGCTTGTGCTGGACCGGCACTGGAATGTGGTGCGAACCAATGAAGCCGCGCCGCGATTTTTTGGGTTATTCGTCGATCTGGAGGCGAGACCAAAGCCGCGGAATCTTCTCGATCTCATGTTCGATCCAGCAGGGATGCGGCCCTTTGTCGAGGAGTGGGAAAAGGTCGCGGCCGGCCTGCTGCAGAGGGTTCGGCGGGAAGCAGTGGGGCAGGTGCTGGATACGGAACTCCAAAAACTGCTGAAGCGATTGCGGGAGTATCCCGGAGTCGCAGGATTGAAGCCGTCGCTTGCAGCCCAGAGTCCTGTACTGCCCATTACGTTTAGGCGAGGTAAGCAGCGCTTCTCCTACTTTTCTCTGATCACAACCGTCGGTACGCCGCAGTGCATCACTGCTCAGGAACTGCGCGTGGAGTGCATGTTTCCGACTGACGTCGAGGAGAGATGATCCGCTATGAGCATCCCTCTGTTTGTTAGCGAAAGATCCGGGCCGCAGATTACAAGGCGATCGCTTTCCGTGGGTTGCCTTATCTACGCGCAGATGGATCAGATCGACTTTACGGGACCATTTGAAGTTCTTTCACGGATGCCGGACGCAACGGTCCAGATCGTGGGGAAAGAACTTGCTTCTGTTCGCGACCTGCAGGGGCTTCGCCTTACCCCGGATGTAAGGATCGCGGAAGCCCGGAGCTTTGATGTTTTGCTGGTGCCCGGAGGCTATGGACAGCAGGCGCTGATGCACGATGAAGAAGTGCTCGCGCTCATCCGCGAACAGGTAAAGATGGAAAGACTCTTGTTTTCCGTTTGCACCGGAGCTCTGCTTTGTGGTGCGGCTGGTGTTCTTGCGAGGAGACAGGTGACAACACACTGGAGTGCACGGCATCTGATCCCTTACTACGGCGCGGACCTCGTGGATGCAAGGGTCGTCGTGGACGGAAACATCATCAGCGCCGCAGGAGTGACGGCCGGGCTGGATGCGGCCTTGGTGCTGGTCTCCCTTCTGAGAGGAGATGCGGCTGCTCAGGAAATCCAACTTGCCATTGAGTATGCACCGGACCCAGTTTTTCATAGCGGGACGCCACAGACTGCACCGGCTGCGGTGCTCCAGAGCTTTCAGAGAAAGTACGCCTCGATCGGAGCGGCAAGGGAGGTGGAGGCGCTTCGTCATGCAGCAGATAGAGGGCCTTGTTGACTTGGTCCTCGTCGCTCCGGCGCCGCCGGCGCGTCTACGTTTCCCGGACGAGACGCGTGAAACCCAGATCCACGCGTACGACCATCGCCAAATCGTCGTCAGCAGCCACCGTTGAGAGGGAGCAGACTGACCCATGGGGCGTGCAGGAAAGCAGCCGGAGCGGCCACAGCAAGCCTCAGTAACCCAGATGACGAAGGGCCATCTGGGCGGTCCGCTTGAGTTCCGCCTTCGTCGAGCCGTTCGCCGCCTGGATGGAAAGACCAGCGATGATCGTCGATAGATACCTTGTGTAGTCATCCACGTTGATCTCCTTCGGCAACTCTCCGCTCTTTCGTGCTTTGAGAAGGCGCTCCCTTAAAGCGACTTGATTCTGTTTCCGTATCTCCGTCATGAGATCTTTTGCCGGTGTAGCGTCCAGGCTGCAGCCCGCCGCCCCCGCCAGCGTCATGCAGGTCGGCGGATGGCCGGGCGTGGTGAGGAACGCAACTGTGTTGTCGAAGAGCGCACGAATGAATCTTTCGAGACTCGGTTCCTCCAGGGCCTTAACTGCGTATTGCGCTCGCAATTCCATATAGCGCTTTACCGCAAGCTGAAACAACGCGTGCTTGTCACCGAAGGCCGCATAGATGCTTGAGGGGTTGAGGCCCATCGCCTGCGTAAGATCGGCCATGGATGTTCCTTCGAACCCGCGTTCCCAAAAAAGCAGCATTGCAGCCTCGAGAGCAGCGTCTTTATCGAAGCCGATCGGTCGTCCTGTCTTTCCAGTCCCGTTTTTCATCGTTTTTGCTCACCACTTAAATATTAGATCGCGAAATCGTGCATCCGACTCGCCTTTGGATACATCTGTAATGGGTGTTCCGGATTACCCGGACGGGCGACGCAAGGTTGAAATCCGGCGCAATGGGAATCTTAACTCGTATCAAATTCAGGAGTGAACCGGCGCCCGGCGTGTTTGTTCTGCGATCACGGACGGGGCCGACCATCACGAAGGGAGCCATTATGGGAAAGCTTGAGGGTAAGGTTGCGGTCATCACGGGTGGATCGAGCGGCATGGCGCTGGCGAGCGCCAAGCGGTTCGTTGAAGAAGGCGCCTACGTTTTCATCACGGGCCGGAGGCAGAAGGCGCTCGATGAGGCCGTCAAGCTGATTGGCCGGAACGTGACCGGCGTGCGCGGCGACGCGGCCAGTCTCGACGACCTCGACCGCCTGTTCGACACGGTCAGGCGGGAAAAGGGCAGGATCGACGTCCTGTTTGCGAGCGCCGGCACGGGCGAAGCCGTCAAACTGGGCGAGATTACCGAGCAGCACTTCGATGCGGCCTTCGGCCTTAATGCGCGCGGAACGCTGTTTGCGGTTCAGAAAGCGTTGCCGCTTTTCAACGATGGCGGATCGATCTTCATGACCGGGTCAGTTGCTTCGGTGAAAGGTTTTCCTGGTTACGGCGTGTATTCGGCGAGCAAGGCGGTGTTGCGCTCATTCGCACGCACTTGGCTCAACGAACTGAAGGGCAGGAATATCCGGGTGAACGTGCTGAGCCCGGGGCCGATCGCCACACCGATGCAGGACCAGGTTCTCGACGAGGAGGGGAAGCGGATGTTCGAATCCCTGATCCCGCGGGGAAAGATGGGTCGTCCTGAGGAAATTGCGACGGTCGCGCTGTTTCTTGCTTCAGACGATTCGAGCTTCGTGAATGGGGTGGAGTTGTCCGTCGACGGCGGCATGTCGGCCATCTGAAATCGGCGGATCTCGGTGTTGCTGGTGTTACGGAACAGGGCAAACAACGGACAGTTAAAGGAGAAATCGATGGGTGCACTTGAAGGCAAGGTAGCTGTAATCACCGGAGGAAATAGCGGCATCGGCCTCGCCACTGCCCAGCGCTTCGTGAAAGAAGGAGCCTACGTCTTTATTTCCGGCCGCCGTCAAGAGGAACTGGATAAGGCAGTCTCATTGATCGGAAAAAATGTCACGGCGGTTCGGGGGGACGTCTCGAAACTCGACGACCTCGATCGTCTCTACGATGTCGTGCGAAAAGCGAAGGGACATATCGATATCGTCTTCGCAAATGCCGGCGTTGTCGATCCTGTTTCGCTTGCGAGCTCGACTCCGGAATCCTATGACAAGCACTTCAACCTGAACGCGCGCGGGGTGTACTTCACCGTGCAGAAGGCGCTGCCGCTGCTCGCCGACAACGGATCGATCATCCTCTCTGGATCCGCAGCATGGCAGATGGGCATTCCGAACTACGGCCCGTATTCAGCGACGAAAGCAGCTTTGGTCTCCTTCGTCCGTAGCTGGACCGCAGAGTTGGCCGGCCGCGGCATCCGAGCGAACGTGATCAGTCCTGGGCCGACCGAGACGCCCATGATCCATGTCGGCTCCAAAGGATCTCCGGAGGGTACAAGCGAGTATTTCCGGAAGATGATTCCGATGGGGCGACTTGGAACCGCGGATGAGCTTGCATCGGCAGCCGTGTTCCTCGCTTCCGAGGAGAGCCGCTTCATCACTGGCATCGACTTGCCAGTGGATGGTGGCATCGCCTCCAAATAAGCCGGCAGCGCCAAGGACGCGGAAAGTTCCACATGATTTCCGCCCCTTCGGAGTTACTCGGCCGGCCTCGATCTTTGCAACCTTCGTTTTCCCGGAGATAACACATGAAGCCTCAGCAGAACCGTGAGACGGATCGGACCTGGCATCCGATCGGCAAGGAAGACAGAGCGGCGATGACCGCAATGCGCGCCATCGTTGAACCCAATAAGGGGCGCTTACAGGGCACGGCAGCCCGAGGACCGTTCGACTCGATCATGAGTCGCGTCGTGGCCCCCGTTGAAGTAACGTTTGCTCCCGACACCGTGGGAGGCGTATCCGGCTGGTGGTGCCGACCTGAAGGTGTGCGTGCCGAACAGGCAATCCTTCATTTGCATGGTGGATGGTTCAACTGGGGGTCGGCGCAGGCCTTCAGAAATCTGGTTGGGCATATCGCCGCTTCCGCGGGCGTCGATGCGTTTGTGCCCGATTATCGGCTCGCACCGGAACATCTCTTTCCCGCCGCTACTGAGGATGTGCGTGCCTGTTATCTGGGGCTCATCGAGCGAGGGTTCTCAAGAGTGGCAGTTACAGGAGACTCGGCCGGAGGTAATCTAGCGTTGGGACTTCTGCATTTTGCGGCGGCCCAGAAGGCATCGGGCAGTGCTCTCCCCGTGGCCGCGGTGGCGCTTTCACCGGTCACTGATCTGGCCCTTACGGGAGCAAGCTGGGAGACACGTGCCGCAGCCGATCCCTACTTCCTCCGTTCGCAGGTAGCCGAGCTCGTACGCTCCTATCTGGGCGATCATGACCCGGCTGACCCATTGGTCTCTCCGCTGTATGGCAAACTCGCCGGGCTACCGCCGATCCGCGTCCATGTCGGCGACGATGAGGTGCTGCTCGATGACTCGCTCAGTTATGTTGAGCGGGCTGTTGCGGCCGGGGTGGATGCTCGCGTTGATGTGTGGGAAGGCATGCCGCACGCATTTCTGTCCGGCATTGGTTCGCTGGCCGCCTCCAAGCAGGCGCTCGACGAGATCGGCCGGTTTCTGGCCGGTCGCCTGAATCTGGTGAACCCCGGCTGATCGCAGCAGTCAATTGAAAGGCGAACTCATCCGCCAGTCCAACCGAAAAAAAAGGAGATTAGTCATGAAAGTAGGGTTTATAGGTGCCGGTAAAGTAACGGGTACGTTCGGCCGCCATTTGATAACCGCTGGTCATACGGTAGTTGTATCCAATTCCAGAGGTCCGGAGACACTGGCTGATTTTGTGGCTGATCTTGGACCTGGCGCCATAGCCGGCACAAAGCAGCAGGCGGCCGAATGCGACGTCGTTGTTCTTGCTGCACATTGGGTAAAGGTGCCTGAAGCGCTGAAAGGTATCGATTGGGGTGGCCGAATTCTGATCGATGCGACGAACGCGCATATCGATCCTAAACCCGATATCAGCCTGGCGGGAGTCACCAGATCGCGGGCCGCGTTGAAGGGGCGCACATCGAGCGAGATAGTCGCTGAGATGGCGGTTGGCGCACGGCTTGTCAAATCGATCAGCAACATGCCGATGGCCTGGATACAGGACTTCTCGCCAAACAAGCCCCGTACCGTCATCTTCACATCGAGCGACGATACCGAAGCCAAACGGCTGGTGATCGAGTTGATCAACAGCACTGGATTGGTTGCGATTGATCTCGGATCACTCGCAGCAGGGGGTGCAATGCACGAGGTTGGCGCTCCTTTATCCGGGCTCGATCTCCACTTTGTCCGCCGGCTTCGGTGAAGGGGCGCAGCCTTGCGCGCAGACGATGATAGCTAAGAATTCAAAATCCGAGAAGTGTTGCGAACGCGCTCATTGGGATTATGCGGGTGTTCCACCGGGCATCTCTCTTCGCCGCAACGCACTGTCGCAACCAACAGCCATCAAAACAGCCACCAAACGATTTTGGCCTCTCCGATTTCGAAAGGCCAATTCAGTCTAAATTCTTTATTTTGTTGGTGCCGGGAGGGGGGGTCGAACCCCCACGAGGTTGCCCTCGGCGGATTTTGAGTCCCTATCCCAGGAATTCCAACTGTTCTATTTCCTTTTATTTACAGCAAGTTAGGTGCCTTGACGGCGAGGTTCCGTGCGGTCCTGTGAGGTGCATTTTTGAACGTTTGGGCATAGTTTGGGCATAGTTCTCCCTCCATCTGGCGTCTGCCGGAATTTGATGTTGTTTAGGGCTGGAGGGCAAAGCGCTACCGGAACAATCTAAATCGGTTTTAATGGGAGCGCAAGTGTGTCGATTGCGCCCTGTATTCTGTTCAACATTTACTTGCGTTGGCGCGGCATGTTGTACTTGTTTCCGCGCGTCATAATATACTTGTATTTGCGCGACACAATAAACGTGTAGTCGCTCATAGGGAGCATCGCGATGGCGACACCGAACCAAAAGATGGCGGCATCCCTAAGCGCCCTTCGTGAGCTTCAGAAAGACGGGCGTCGTGTTTTTCAATCGAGGGAGTTGAGCCGAGTTCATCGGGACCGGCTTCTGAAGCACGGCTTTCTGCAGGCTGTCATGAAAGGCTGGCTGATCTCAGCCAGCCCAAGTGCACAGACTGGGGACAGCACGCCCTGGTTCGCTTCCTTCTGGGAGTTTTGCGCTAGATATTGTAACGAGCGATTCGGAAAAGAGTGGCACCTTTCACCCGAACAATCGCTTTTGCTCCACGCCGAAAATAGCGTCATTCCATCTCAGGCAATCATCTACAGCCCCCGAGGTCATAACAACACGATTGAGCTGCTCTTTCGTACGTCGCTTTATGACCTCAAGGAACCGCAATCGCCGGCGCGCAATGACCTCATTGTCCGCGACGGTTTGCGGCTCTTTTCTCCCGCAACTGCGCTGATCCGGGTTCCGGAATCATTTTTCAGTCGCAACCCGATTGAAACCCAGGTGCTGCTCGGGGCTGTCCGCGATGCTTCTGAGCTCCTGAGACCACTCTTGGATGGTGGACATTCAGCTGTTGCCGGCCGTCTCGCAGGCGCTTTGCGTCATGTCGGCCGCGCCGAACCAGCTGCAGAGATTCTCTCTACGATGAAGGCGGCGGGCTATGACGTTCGCGAGACCGATCCATTCGACGCTGCCCGGCACGTTTTCTCGATTGCCGAGACTACGGATGCACCCATCGTGGGCAGGCTTCAGGCCATTTGGGCCGCATCGCGGAATGCGGTCCTTGAAAGTTTCCCAAAGCCGAAGGGCTTGCCCAAGGATGTCACAGAATACCTGAAATTCGTTGACGGAATCTACCGGAGCGACGCGTACCATTCCCTGTCTATCGAGGGCTACCGCGTAAGTCCCGAGTTAATTGAAAGAGTGATGTCTGGAGGATGGGATCCCGCGCACCACGAAGCCGACCGGCAAAGCCGGGATGCATTGGCTGCGCGCGGCTATTGGCAGGCATTTCAAAAAGTGAAGGACGCCGTGTCCAGAGTGCTGGCAGGCGAGAATCCTGGAACGGTAGCCAGAACGGAACACAGAGAGTGGTACAGAGAGCTTTTTGAGCCGTGCGTGTCCTCCGGCCTGATCCCGGCTTCGACGCTTGCCGGCTATCGCAATGATGCCGTCTACCTGCGAAACTCCCGGTATGTGCCTCCCCGTTGGGAAACCGTTCGAGATGCCATGCCTGCGCTTTTCGACTTGATAGAAGCTGAATCGGAGCCGTCGTGCCGGGCCGTGCTCGGTCATTGGCTCTTCGGCTATATCCACCCGTATCCCGATGGCAACGGCCGCATAGCTCGCTTTCTAATGAATGTGCTGCTGGCTTCGGGTGGGTATCCATGGACCGTGGTGCGGGTCGAAGACCGTGCAGAGTACCTGGGTGCATTGGATCATGCCAGCATTGATCTAGATGCGAAGCCCTTTGCCGCTTTTATTGCGGCGCGAGTAACCTGGTCGGTCAAGGAGACAAATCAACCGGTTGGGGGATAAAAGCCGGTCAGCCTTTTCTTCTGGCGAGATCTGTTGACAATCGCACTTGATTAGATTACTTTGCATTGTAAAGTGAATTGCGAATGAACGATCTGAATAGAGCGCTAGGAGACATCAGCAGCATTCGCCGTCAGTTGGCGCGCAGTACGGAGTTTCGCGGCTACGGCCCCGCAACTCTCGCTGTAACGGGCGGGATTGCCGTCTTCGCGGCAGGGGTACAGGCGGTTTGGCTGCCCAACCCGGCTAATCGTATCCCTGTATACCTTGCAATCTGGGTCTCAACCGCCATCCTTTCGGCTGCTCTGATCGCTGTCCAAACGGTTGCGCGCTCTCACCGCATGCATTCGGGGATGGCCGATGAAATGATCCACATGGCCGTCGAACAATTTTTGCCGGCAGCAGGTGCGGGAGCGCTATTGACGATTGTCCTTGTCGGCTCTGTTCCGTCCGCTCTTTGGATGCTTCCAGGACTTTGGCAGATCACATTTAGTCTCGGGGTGTTTTCGTCGTGCCGGTTTCTTCCCCGTCCGATGGCCGCAGCGGGCGCATGGTATCTGCTGACGGGATTGACATGTATCGCACTGGCAAACGGTCGGGCTCTTTCTCCCTGGACAATGGGTGTTTCGTACGGAGTTGGACAGTTGCTTGTCGCTGGCATTCTGCTCTTCACCGCGCAGGAGGGCACCGATGAAGGCTAAAACTTCCGGCACTGCCGAACTGGCCACTGAAGGCCGTTTCGCATACGAAGGCTTGGATCGCGTGATTCACGAGCGCGCCCGCCTCAGTGTGTTGACTTCTCTGCTGACGAATCCGAAAGGGCTGACCTTTGGCGATCTCAAGCAACTTTGCGCCCTAACGGATGGCAATCTGAGCCGGCATCTGAGCGTGCTGGAGAAAGCAAGAATGGTGGAGATCCTGAAGGGGCATGATCGCAATCGTCCTCAGACGATCTGTCGCATCACCGCTAACGGGCGCAAACGCTACCTTGAATATCTGTCGACGCTCGAACAGGTGGTCAAGGATGCAGCAAGAGGAACAAAAGATGAAGCGACGTCCACTTCAATACGCGGCCTGACACCACGAGAGGCCTGACCCTTTTTTTGTTCATTTACTTTGCATTGCAAAGTTATTTTGAAACCAGGAGAGAGACTAATGAACGATACTCCAATGTTGCTATCGAGCTTGCAATCCAGATTGAAGACCCGATCCATGGGTATGAAACTCATCGTTGTCTGTGGGTTGGCGCTCGCGATGACAATCCCTGCGCTCTTTGTTGAGGGGCTGGTTGAAGAAAGAACTCAACGAGCTGCCGATGTCACCAGAGAGATCGCCAATCATGTAGGCGGGCAGCAAACCTTCCTGGGGCCCACTCTTGCCATTCCCTACACTGTGCCCGCACAGACCACGGGAAGTGCACCCGAGCATGGCACTTATCTGATCTTTCCCGTGCAGGGCGCTGCCACAGTCAAGACTCGCACTGAAGAGCGACGCCGTTCGCTTTTCAAGGTCCCTGTCTTCGAAGCTGACTTACGATTCGACGCTGCGTTCGACCTGACAGGCGTACCATTGGCTGCTCCATTGGTTGCGGCCGATCAACGAGTAGTTGCTCGGCTTTCTTTGCAAGTGTCGTAGTGTCGGTGATCATTGGCCGTGTGCTCAAGGCTACAACTCCTTGACTGATCAAGCAAATCCTGTCAGGCTCCGTGCTTTGTGTTGTCTTGGAGCCTTTTATCCTGAATGAGTCCGGAACTAATGAAGCGGGAGACAAGACTCTCTTGTGCTTTTCGAGAGCAAGATGCTGCCTGAACCCGCAGGAAAGGCGCAGCCCAAACTAAATGCCGTTCCACTTTGGTCATAGTTTGGTCATAGAAAAAGGCATCAGATGATGCCTGCGTTTTATAACTTATTGATTTGATTGGTGCCGGGAGGGGGGGTCGAACCCCCACGACCTTGCGATCGGCGGATTTTGAGTCCGCTGCGTCTGCCAGTTCCGCCATCCCGGCTCGGGGTGTGGATGCGCAATCAAAGTATCGCATATTGCCCGGCTTTCCACATCCGATGTGCGGCACCGGAATTGCATCCCATGCGACAATGGAAGCAAGCGATGACCACTGCCCACTCCGCAGTCGTACCCGAGCCGGTAGCGGTAACCCCGGAGTTGCTCGCGGCACACGGCATTACCGGGGAAGAGTACCAGCGCATCCTCGCCGCGCTGGGGCGGGTTCCGTCCCTCACTGAGCTGGGCATTTATAGCGTGATGTGGAGTGAGCACTGCTCCTATAAGTCGAGCCGCGTGCACTTGAAGCGGCTGCCCACCAAAAGCGACCGCGTGGTGCAGGGGCCGGGCGAAAACGCCGGCATTATCGACGTGGGCGACGGCTGGGCCTGCGCCTTCAAGATCGAGAGCCACAACCACCCCAGCTACATTGAGCCCTACCAGGGCGCTGCCACCGGCGTGGGCGGAATTTTGCGCGACATCTTTACCATGGGCGCGCGGCCGCTGGCGGTGATGGATTCGCTGCGCTTCGGGCCGATTACGGAGAGTGGGTGTCTCACCCTTTCCGCGCCTTCTGCGGAAAGGGTGGGATTCAACGAAGAACGTGCGCTTATTCACAAGAATCACTCCATCGTTGAAGGCGTGGTGAGCGGCATTGCCGGCTACGGCAACTGCTTTGGCGTGCCCAACCTCGGCGGCGAGACCAAATTTGAGCCCTGCTATAGCGGCAACCCGCTGGTGAATGCGTTTGCACTGGGACTGGTGCGCAAGGACGAGATCTTTTATGCGAAGGCCGCGGGCGTGGGCAATCCGGTGATCTACGTCGGTGCGAAGACCGGGCGCGACGGCATCCATGGCGCGACCATGGCCAGCGAGGAGTTCAAGGAAGGCTCGGAACAGAAGCGGCCCAATGTGCAGGTGGGCGACCCATTCTTGGAGAAGCTGTTGCTCGAGGCGTGCCTCGAGGCCATGCAAACCGGCGCGATCGTAGGCATCCAGGATATGGGCGCGGCGGGTCTGACCTGCTCGACATGCGAGATGGGGGCGCGCGGAGGCGTGGGTCTCGATGTGGAGCTCGATTGCGTGCCGCAGCGCGAAACCGGCATGACCGCGTACGAGATCATGCTCTCCGAGAGCCAGGAGCGTATGCTGCTGGTCGCCGCCAAGGGCAGGGAAGACGAAGTGCTGCGAGTCTTCGCAAAGTGGGGCCTGGACGCCGTGATCATTGGCACGGTTGAGCCCGAGCCGCGGCTGCGGATTCGTCATCACGGCGAGCTCGTTGCCGACATTCCCAACAAGTCATTGACAGACGATGCGCCGCTCTACCACCGGCCGGTGGGCACATGGAACGCGCCGGTGCCGCTCGACCCGTCCGAGGAAGTGCTGGCCGAGTTGGCGAAGGACCGCGACTACACGGCCGATTTGAAGAAGCTGCTGGCCAGTCCAAACGTCTGTTCGAAGCGCTGGGTGCACGAGCAGTATGACACCATGGTGCAAACCAACACTGTGCTTGGGCCGGGCGGCGAAGCCGGCGTGATGCGGATCAAGGGGACGGCGCGGAGGGACTCAGGGACTGAGGGACTAGGGACTCGGGACTCAGGCGGTGGAGAGCGCGGGCTGGCCATGGCGCTCGATGGCAACGGACGCTGGTGTTACCTCGATCCCAAGCTGGGCGCGATGCATGCCGTGGCCGAGTCTGCGCGCAATGTCGCCTGTACCGGCGCCACTCCAATCGCGGCAACCAATT
>JBAUBR010000175.1:0-4790 GCA_049676965.1 Occallatibacter sp. | reverse complement strand
CGCCGGCGAGGTGCATATCGACTGGCGCGTGCTCGCGTTTGCGCTGGGCGTTTCCGTATTGACCGGCGTGGTGTTCGGGCTGCTGCCGGCACTGCGTACGGTGGGATCTGCGGCCGGCGATGCGCTGCGAGCGGGAGCTTCGCGCGGCGCGACTGCGGCCAGATCGTATCGGCTCCTTTCATCTGCGCTGGTGGTTGCCGAGATGGGCCTTTCGCTCATGCTGCTGATCGCGGCCGGGCTGCTGATCGAGAGCTTCGTCAAGCTGGAAAATGTCGATCCGGGTTTCGACTTCAACCGCGTGACGACCTTCGAAACGACCCTGCCGGTCGCGCGCTACGGTGAGCCATCCGCCCTCGATCGCCTCGTTCGCGAGACCGCCGCGCGCCTCGCCGCGCTGCCCGGATTAGTGAGCGCGTCGGCGCAGAGCACGCTGCCCACTGAGCCGACGCTCAGTTTTCCGTTCACGCTGGAAGGCGGGCCGACGCCAAAGCCGGGTGAATCCACCGGTGAAAGCGACTACCTGATCGTGAGCGCGGAGTTCTTTCGCACCCTGCGGATTCCCGTCTTGAAGGGGCGCCCGCTTGCCGCGAGCGACACGGCGCAGTCGCCCGGTGTAGTGGTGATCAACCAGGCTATGGCGCGGAAGTATTTCCCCGGCCAGGACCCGCTGGGAAAACGTCTCGTGATCGCTAAGAATCTGGGGCCGGACTGGGCCGATCCGCCGCGGGTGGTTGTTGGCGTGTGCGGCGACGCCAAAAACGACTCTCTCAATGAAGCGCCGCAGCCGACGATGTATACGCCGTTGGCACAAGCATCGCAACACATGATCACAGTGCTGCTGGGCACGATCCCGTTGCACTGGGCAGTGAGGACGACGAGTGTCGCGAGTGTCGAGGAGAGCCGGCTGCAGGCAGCGGTTTCAAGCGTGGATGGCGACGAGCCCGTTGCCGAGGTGCACACGCTGCGCGAGCTAATGTCGGACTCGCTGAGCCGCTGGCAATTCAACATGCTGCTGGTGGGTACGTTTGCGGGCATTGCTCTGCTGCTGGCGGCGGTGGGAATTTATGGCGTGATTTCCTATGCGGTTGCGCAGCGGACGCAGGAGATCGCCCTCCGAATTGCACTGGGGGCGCGGCGAGGGGATGTGGTGTGGATGGTCATCCGGCAGGCAGCAGCGATGCTTGGCGCGGGAGCCGTCGCGGGGCTGGCCGGATTGAGCGGAGTCAGCCGCTTACTCAAGGGCTTCATCTATGGCATCGCCTTTACGGACGCGGGCGTGCTTGCCGCAGTGACCCTTCTGCTGGTTGCAGTGGGACTGATCGCGGCGTGGCAGCCGGCCCGCCGCGCGGCATCCGTGGACCCCATGCAGGCTCTGCGCGGCGAGTGAGAGGTTGCGAAAACGTTTGCGTCGGCGCGTGACGACCGATTACCATGCGGCATCATGAAGCATTCAAGCTGTTTGCTGCTTGCTGTTTTTCTGCTGGCCGCACCGAGGGTTTTCGCGCAGGCCTCCCAAGCGTCGACCGATCCACTCGCGCCTACGCTGGGCGTCAAATCCGCCGAGGAGATCGATCGCGAGTGGCAGCAGTCGGTGGCGAAGTACGACACCGAGCGCAATCGTCTGCTCGCCGATGCAGACAAGCAGGCTCATGATGGGCCGTTCCGTCCCGATTGGGCCACGCTCATCAAGTATCAGCAGCCGCAGTGGTACAAGGACGCGAAGTTCGGCATATTCATCCATTGGGGCGTGTATTCGGTGCCGGCTGCGGAAAACGAATGGTATCCGCGCAACATGTACAAGCCCGGCGAGGGAGCGTACAAGGATTTTCAGGCGCGCTTCGCGTCGAAGGATCCCGCGCATAAAGACGAGCTCGGTTACAAGGACTTCATTCCCATGTTTCGCGCCGAGCATTTCGACGCCGACGTGTGGGCCAAGCTCTTCAAGGATTCGGGCGCGCAGTATGTCGTTCCCGTCGCCGAGCACCACGACGGATTCTCGATGTACGACTCCGGCCTATCCGATTGGACGGTCGTGAAGATGGGGCCGAAGCGCGACACGCTGGGCGAGCTGGCCAAGGCGGTGCGCGCCGAAGGGTTACACTTCGGCCTGAGCTCGCATCGCGTCGAGCACAACTTCTTTTACGATGGTGGCCGCGCCATCCGCTCCGACGTAAACGACCCCAAGAACGCCGGACTCTACGGCCCCGCACACCAGTGGATGGAGGCCTCGGACGGAACCGGCCTCTACAACGACTGGACTTACGTGAGCGATGCGTGGACGCGCGACTGGCTGGCGCGCGATACGGAACTCGTGGAGAAATACAAGCCGGAGATCGTCTACTTCGACTGGTGGATCGGCCAGCCGCGCGTCCGCCAGGCCGTGGCCGAGTTTGCCGCGTTCTATTTGAACTACGCTGCCGCGCACGGCTACACGGGAGTTATCAACTTCAAGGATTACGCACTGAACTGGAAGGCCGGCGTGCGCGACTTCGAGCGCGGCCAGCAGGATCACATCGTCGCCGAGCACTGGCAGACCGATACCTCGATCAGCGACCGGAGCTGGGGATACATCGAGCACGACACGTTCAAAACGCCGCAGTTCCTCATCGATGAGCTCGTCGACATCGTCAGCAAAAACGGCAATCTGCTGCTCAACTTCGGACCGCGCTCCGACGGAACGATTCCCGATGAAGTGCGCGAGAGGCTGCTCGCGATGGGCGCGTGGCTCAAGGTGAACGGCGAAGCCATCTACGCCACCACTCCATGGAAGACCTTCGGCGAAGGACCGACGCAGGTGACCGGCGGCGCCTTCCACGACACCGACACGAAGCCGTACACGTCGGAAGATTTCCGCTTCACGGCTAATGGCTCCGCGGTCTACGCGATTGGAATGGCGTGCCCGACCAACAGCAAGGCAACCATCCGCTCGCTGGGATGGGCACACGAGGGGAGCTCGCTACCCATCGGCAACATCGAACTGCTCGGGTCAACCGGCAAAGTCACATGGACGCAGGGCGCCGATGCCCTCGACGTCACGCTCCCGGGCGACATGACGTGCAAGTATGCATACGCCTTGAAGCTCACCGCGGCGAAGTGATCCGGACCAAAGTTGGACCGGCGCCCGTGGAAGGAAATTCGCAATGAGTTGCGATCGCCGCCAGTTTCTCGCGGCTCTGGGCTCCGCAGCCACCTGGTTTGCGGCACAGCCAGCGCACGGCCTTCAATCCGGCACTTCGGCTGCTGCGGCCGAAATCGCAAACGATCCCGACCGCCCCGAGTATCACCTTCTTCCGCCGCACAACTGGATGAACGACCCCAACGGCCCGATCTTCTGGAAGGGCAAATATCACCTCTTCTACCAGATGAATCCTCATGCCGCGGTGTGGGGCGACATGCACTGGGGCCACGCGGTGAGCACGGATATGGTGCACTGGCGGCATCTACCCATTGCGCTCTCGCCCACGCCGGGAGGGCCGGACAGCGAAGGCTGTTTCAGCGGCTCGGCAGTGGTGCACAACGGGGTGCCCACGCTGATCTATACCGGTGTGCAAAACGCGCCTCCCGAGCAAGTCACGCTGCACGATGGGAATGACAAGCTGCGCGAGACGCAACTGCTCGCCACAGCGGAAGACGACGAGCTGCTGCGCTGGAAGAAGCTGATCGAGCCGGTGATCGCCGCGCCGCCTGCGGGAATGGCCGTGACCGGCTTCCGCGATCCATGCCCGTGGCGCGAGGCCGACGCGTGGTACATGGCCGTGAGCTCCGGAGTCCGCAAGCAGGGCGGATGCGCCCTGCTCTATCGATCGAGCGATCTGCGCGATTGGGAATATCTTCATCCGCTCGCTCAGGGCAAGCCCAACGGCCGCGCTTCAGCCAATCCCGTCGACACGGGCGAGATGTGGGAGTGCCCGGATTTCTTCGAACTCAATGGAAAGCACTGCCTGCTTTACTCGACTGAGGGCAAGGTCTACTGGACCACAGGCGGCTACGATTCCCACGAACACAGCTACACGCCCGGCCGGCAGGGCCTGCTCGATCACGGCGCGTATTATGCGCCGAAGAGTTTCCGGGCTCCGGATGGCCGGCGCATTTTGTGGGGATGGATTCCCGAGGCGCGGTCCGAAGCCGAATACGCGCGTGCTGGTTGGGCAGGCGTGATGTCGTTGCCGAGAGTGCTGACTGTGGGTCAGCCGGGACAACTTGAAATGCATCCGGCCGCCGAGGTTGAAAAGCTGCGCGGGGCGGTCGAACGGGTGACGCTAAAGGTTGACGCGCCGTATCGGCGGAGACTTGACACGCTGCGGCGAGAGCTGCGTTTGCACATTGGCTTCTCGGCCGGAGTGGTGACGGTCCGGCTGCACGCGAATGGTGGCATCCCTTGGGAATTGGTAGTCGATGTGATGGGAAACGTCATTCGATGCGGCGATATCAGTTTTCCCTTGCCTGGGCTGCCGTGGCCGAGGCCCGAAGTGCCGCTCTTCCTCGATGGATCGGTGATCGAAACATTCATCGGCGGCAGGGAAGCAATCACCAGCCGCGTCTACCGGCTCAAGCCGGGGGAAGCCGAGCTTGAAGTCTCAGCGACTGGCGACCGCTCGGCGAAAATCGAAGTTTGGCCACTCGCCGCAATCTCGCCGGATCGGTTGACAACTTAGTCTTCCGCTTCTAGGGAACCTCTGCACAAGCCCGCATCCCGCGTCATTGTTGAATAAACTATAAGCATGAAACGAAGGGCGCGTTTTCAGCAAACTCTGGCATCGCAGGCGAGTTTTGCCAAGTATGGTCGCAAG
>JBAUBR010000174.1:0-1535 GCA_049676965.1 Occallatibacter sp. | reverse complement strand
AGACACGGCTAAGCACGCCGATGGGCAGGAAGAAGGATCGGCGGGCGGAGATCCAACTGGAGTGATCCGATGCGAGGCCACCGGCTGCAACTACGCAGTGGGTGTGCGGATGAAACTGCAGACGCTGATTCCAGCTGTGGAGCACGCTGAAGAAACCGATCTCGGCGCCAAGATGTCGCGGATCACGAGCGACTTCAAGCAGGGTCTCAGCGCTGGAGTGAAAGAGCAGGTTGTAGATGAGCCGTTTGTTCTGCAGCGCGAGCGGAGCCAGATCACGCGGCAGAGTGAACACCGCGTGGACGTAGCGAGTGGGCAACAGTTCCCGTTCGCGCGCCTGGAGCCAGCGCCGGCGCGCGTTGCCCTGGCATCTTGGGCAATGCCTGTTGCGGCACGAGTTGTAGGAGATCCTGGTCGTATGTCCGCAGCCGGTGCAGCAATCGCGATGCCCACCGAGCGCAGCCGTGCGGCAGCGCACGATGGCCAGCAGCACCTTCCGATGTTGCCAGTTGATCCACCTGCGACTGTGTTCGATAAATGCCTGTCCGGCACAGCGAACAATGTCGGCCATCTCCACGAGAGGCCGGTTGTTCAACTGTGCTTGTGTGTTCCTTGCGATGGGAACGACAGTGCATCAAGCGGGCTGGCGGTCGCGCTCAAATGCCGTTGGGACAGATGCAGATAGATGGTCGTTACTTCGAGGTCACGATGACCCAGCAGGATCTGGATAGTGCGCAGATCGGCGCCAGCTTCAAGAAGATGGGTCGCGAAACAATGGCGCAAAGTGTGAGGATGAATGCGCCTGTTGTCGAGGCCGGCGCGTTCGGCAGCGATCTGGCAGGCAGACCAGAGGACCTTGGTGGTGACCGGGTAACTTGCCGTGTGCCAGCGGTTGCCGGGAAAGAGCCACTCCCTGGGCTTACGCCGTAGTCCGCGCCAGTAGGAGCGCAGCTCTTCGAGCAGCTTCGGGCTGAGCATGACATCGCGGTCCTTGCCGCCCTTACCCTCGTGGATGTGAACCACCATCCGCTGGCTGTCGATGTCGCTGACCTTCAGGCGGGCTGCTTCTGCACGGCGGGCGCCGGTGGCATAGAGCGTCATCAGCAGGACGCGATGAAAGGGTGTGTCCGCAGCTTCAATCAGCCGCGCGACTTCTTCCTGGCTGAGCACTCCGGGAAGGTGCCGCATCTTCTTCGGATAGGGCGTCTCGGCGATACTCCAGTTGCGCTTCAACACGTGAATGTAGAAGAAGCGCAGGGACGCCAGCCGCAGGATAACCGTGTTCGGGCTGAACTTGTACTGGGTGAACAGTGCTGCCTGATACTTGCGTATCTCCTCCGGACCAAGCTGATCGGGCCGGCGCCGGAAATACCGGCTGAAGTGCTCAACACCGTGCAGGTATGTGCGGATGGTCGTAGCGGCGAAGTTGCGGCGATGCAACTCCTCAAGCATGAGCTGACGTAGTTGGTTCACAGAGAATCCTCCTTCTCTGCGTCCCAAGCTACCCCGACAGCCGCAAAGGCTGGTTCAACCGCACG
>JBAUBR010000173.1:0-76911 GCA_049676965.1 Occallatibacter sp. | reverse complement strand
CCCCAACCATACCACCCTAGGGTATTATGCAACCGGGCGCCCATCGGGACTCCGGACAATGCTGGCCGTCAGAGGCTTTTTATGAAGCACTGGATCGAGAATCGTTGGCTTTTCGGGCTGGCTGCTTTCGCGCTCACGGCCGCCAGCTATGCGCAGTGGTCGAACCCCGCCGACGACGTTCCCGCATACCATCCTGCGGCGCCGCTGAAGGTGAGCGTGCTGCCGGCGATTCTAACTCCTGCGCAGTTGACCGGTTCGAATTCGCGCTATCCCTGGCAGCTCCATGCCTATCAGGATGCGGCGAAGGTGGGAAACGTGCTGTACCAGCTCCCCTGCAACTGCCGCTGCGATCGCACACTGGGCCACACCAGCCTGCGCAGTTGCTTTGAAACGCTGCACGGCGCCGAGTGCTCCACCTGCGCCAAGGAGGGCTTCTTCGCCTACCAGCAGACCAGGCTGGGCAAGTCGCCGGCCGAGATTCGCGCCATGATCGCCCAGCACGCCTACGAAACCATCGACCTCGAATTGCAATAGACGAATATCAGTTTAGTTCCGGCATTTCGGCAAACTCGTCGGATCCGGCTTCGCTCGGAGGGAGCGCGGGTCTTCAGACCCCTGAATACAACGGATTGATTTGGGGCCTTTACAGGCTGCGGGAAAACTCGTCCACATGGAGGCTTTGTAACAGGGCACGATCCGCCGCGGCGGATCGTGCCGCAAACGCAGCAGAATGAACGAAGAGCTTCAGCCCCTGCGGCAGTTTTCCATGGATTCAGCGATGAACCGGGCCCTTTTCCGCAGCCTGTTTAGACCCAGGCCTTCATCCCTGCGACCAGCGCAATCGTCTGAGAGGAGGGGCGCGCAATCCGGCGATTCGCGGACCTTTTGACTCCCTCAACCGATTTAGCCGGAACAGGCTTGATATTCATCTTGTGGCGATAACCGGCCGGCGGCAAAACCGGAATAGGCGTAAAATGGGTAGAGTTGCAGCACGGGCCGGTTGTTCCGGTTCGCTTCCTGCCAAACTCACCGGCAACGGGTTTTTGCCGCTCGGGTGGGCACAATGGGGGCGTCACGGTTTCGACGGGATCGATTGCGGCAAAGGAGGCATGCCGGGGTGTGGGCACCCGTAATCGCCTGCAAAACAAAAGTTGCCAACCAAGAACTGGCACTTGCTGCTTAATTAACTAAGCAGCCGTCCTCCGCGGCTTTGCCTATGGGCTGCGAATCGGACGTCATTCAGTAGGCTGGTGGTTGCAGCTCGGTCCGTGTTGCAGCCACAAGATCATCGGACTAGCTTCCGGCGCATCTTGTCCGTTCTGAACGTCGCGGAGCGAAACCAACCGGAACCGGACTGAGCATGGACTCTCCTGGCTGACAGCGATTTCGGACGCGGGTTCGACTCCCGCCGCCTCCACCAAATTCCAGTTGCTTGTTTTCAGCAGCTTATCTTCCAAGGGCAAAAACGGCGCGCAATTTTGTACGTGATTTGTACGTTGCGCCCTTTTGACCGAGTCCGAAACAGCGGGCAATCTCACCTGAAGAAGTGGGAGCCCGATGCTGCTTTCTGTTTTTACCCGCCACTCCACCACCTGCAGATTTTCAAGAGACCGTGCCTGCCGCCGCTGCAACTGCCCCAAGTGGGTCGGCGGCCAGGTCAACGGATATTACTTTCGCCAGAGCGCCAAGACTCGCCAGTGGGCCGAGGCCGAGGCCGTCCGCCAGCAGCTCGAGGAAGCTCTCGCAAAGGGCCTGCCGCCGTTCGGGCCTGCCGTCGCGGCGGCCGAATCAGCCTTGCAATCGCCCACGGCGCCACCTGCTCCGCCAGCAATCTCCACTGAGACGCCCGCACCGCCTTCCCATGAGATCCGGTCCAAACCCAGACCAAGGGTGACGGTCGCCCAAGCGATAGAAGCATATCTGGCAGATGCGGTTAGCCGGAGCGTCGAAGCTTCCACGCTCAAGAAGCTCGAAACCATCTTCCGCAAACAGTTTCTTGCCTGGACCCGAGTTCAGGGCTTCGAGTATCTGGACGAGCTCGATCTCGATGCGCTTTTAAATTTTCGAAACACGTGGGAAGACGGTCCCCTCGCCAAGCAGAAAAAACAGAGCCGTGTGATCGGGTTCTTCTGGTCCTGTGTACGGCGGCGCTATCTCACCGAGAACCCTGCCATCGGTCTCGGAAGAATTAAAGTCGTGCAGGTGCCGACCGACTACTTCCCTCCCGATGAGTTCGAGAGGATTACGGCGGCAACCTACATCCGCCGGGGCGAGCGAGGTGGTGGAGACGTGAAGGCGAATCAAGCGAGGCTTCGCACCATGACCCTGCTGATGCGTTGGAGCGGGCTCCGCATTCGCGATGCGGTAACTCTGGAACGGCATCGCCTCCATGGCGACAGCCTGCTGCTCTATCAGGCAAAGACCGGAACTCCGGTATATGTCCCACTTCCACCACAAGTCGTGGAGTTGCTGGAAGACGTTCCACCCGGCCCCAAGCCCAACCCTCGTTACTTCTTCTGGAGCGGCAATGGCGATCCGAAAAGTGCCGTCGCCGATTGGCAGCGAAGCTATCGCCGCTTGTTCAAATCGGCTGACATCAGAACTGCCGATGGCGAGCCAAAACGCTGCCATCCCCACATGTTCCGCGACACATTTGCCGTCGAGATGCTGCTGGCCGGCGTACCTATCGACCAAGTCTCGCTGCTGCTCGGCCATGCATCCGTGAAGATCACCGAGAAAAGCTACTCTCCTTTTGTAAAAGCGCGGCAGATTCAGTTGCAGGAAAGTGTCCGCAATGCTTGGCAGGCGGCCTCTGGTAACGGGCCGAAGAATACCCCTCCGTCTTCTACCTCAGTGAACAAGCGTGGGGGATGGCAGGTGATTCAATCAGGCAAGAAGATAAAGGCAACCGCGTGAGGATCTCGGTTGCCTCAAACAACCCAAAGGTCAGCGATTCAACTGCCCAGCGAGTCTTTTCATTGCAGCATTTTCGCGAATAACTTCACCAGCCTCTCGATTGTGCAATGCAATCTCGGCGGCCATTGAGCGACCGAGAATTCGCTGATCGATATTGCCAAAGTGACCAGGCACGAGGCTTCCCAACCATCCGACCCAAACCGGCGTATGTGCGTTGCCGACAATAATCCCTGGGCGAAAGATGGCGAGGCGAGTAAAACCGATGCTGCGTACGTTGTCTTCCTTCATGCCCATTACTCGGACATAGCGAAACCGGCTGCGGGCTGTGCTTCCCACCGCAGAAAGCAGGCAAAACTGCCCGATTCCGGCGTCGTAGCAGCCACGCGCAAAGGCACCCACGACGCCGAGTTCGAGCCGCTTCAGTTCTTCCTCGCTCCAACGCCTCGATCCAGCACCCACACCCACACAGCTCGCGGCACTGGCGGGACCTTGTCTCAAAACTTCGCGCGCAAGGGCGGCGATGCGCTCGGAAAAATCAGCTGTGCCGGTATCAAGAACGACGTTGCGCACCCGCGGTCGCGCCGTAATAGGCTTTCTGGTGACCATCACCACTTCCCGGCATTCCGGAATTGCCAGCAGCTCCGCGACAGCCGCACCACCAACTTGACCGGTACCACCGAGCACAATTGCGGCAAAATTCTGCTTCATAAGCAGGACCTCTGTTTTAGTAAGCGTGCCACTGGTGGGCCTGCTTCGTCATCGCCTCCTCCATCATGTTTTTTGTAGGCCGGCGAACATCCGTGATTCATCTTTTTGAGCATTTTTGACCGAGTTTTGCACACGGGCTATTAATAGCTCGTGCGAATTCGGCAACGGCGACTCTGAGGACCCAAACCGGACCCATTTTCAACCTAGACAAAGGAATTGCTATGGAACTTCAACACGAGCTGGCTTCAAACGCGCCCGTCGCAAGCGAGCGAACCACCCATGCCGCTGTTCCGGATGTGGAACGGCATTTCACTGTCGCCGAATTGTCCAGGCGGTGGTTTTTCAGTCAGAACACCATTCGACGCCTCTTCAATCGAGAGCCGGGCGTAGTGAGGATAGCGCGTCCCCAGACACGAACAAAAAGGGGATATACGTCTATCCGGATTCCTGAACGGATAGCCGAGCGGGTTCATCGCCGATTGCAAGGACTCACGTGAGGCTTTCGCCACTGAAGTCAATTGCGAAAAGGGGCGCATAGCGGTGCGCCTTTATTCGTCCGCAGCATTCTGAAAAATGTGTTCAACCAGATCCCACGCACGGTGGTTTTACACTATCAACTGCGAGCAGGATGCCCCCGTCATCTTGCCTAACGGAAAGATCGAACGCGTCAAAAATAGCCCATTCGGACTCCATTTTTTCGATCCTATTCTCCGTGCTCAAACACACCTCCTCGACCCTGAGCTTTGGAAAGGAAGAGTTTCGAGGGATTCCCCGGAGGCTTCTGTTCTCTGTCCGGAGAACGGTGGTACAAAGGGATCAGTCAATGAGCTGCGGGGCTACGGTGATGGACAACGAGTTCGATATGGAATCCGATTGGATCACCGAGCTGGGAAAGGCGCGCAGCGACGAATATACAGAGAAAATTCTTGCCTTCGTTCAGGAGCTCGAAAAATCGGCGCCTGAACCCTTTCTGCCTCTGTTGACGGATCTTGCCCTGGCCCGCACTCTGATCGTGCATCTGGTCATCCGCTACGGACCGGAACGAGGGATGGCCGAGGCGCGGGACGCTTTCGAAAGCACGTTGGAACAGATGAAACCGATGCTCGAAAGGATGAAATCTCGCAAAGGACCTCCCCCGCAATGAAGAGACTCATTCCCTCGCTTTTTCTGCTGGCGGCATTCAGCTTTGCAGTTGGAGAGTTTACGGGCTGCAAAGGGACGCCTCCACCACCGACTGAACAAGATGCGATTGCCGTTTGGAAAGACACCCACGCGAACCCACACTTATGCGATTTGATCAGTCTCAAGAAAACGAATGGGCAAATGCAAGAATCCAATGGTGTCCCGATATACACGCTGTACTATCAAGCGGAAGACAAGACAGTAGTCCGGCTCGGCAATTCTCCAGCAGGGACCATCAATAGGCATGAAGGAAGCTATGCGTTTCAATGGACGGAAAAGGGATGGTTGGGTCCGGATAATCAAGTCTACCCGGTTCATTGAGAGCCGATCACTTCGCTGACGCCCGTTTGACCGAATTCCAAATGCATCCTACGCTCTCCCCACGTCAGACCTGTTCGGGAGTGCGGACCGGATGTTTGCGTCACCATCAGAGACCCTCGCCGCGCTGGAAAGCGCCGGTTACTTTACCGACATCAAGACGGCGACCGCGGTTTACCTAGCGGGCCGGATCAATCGCCCTGTTCTGCTCGAGGGACCGGCTGGCGCGGGTAAAACGGAGCTGGCTCAATCAGTCGCGCGCGCTTATGGCGTGTCCCTCCTTCGCCTGCAGTGCTATCAGGGCATTAACGAAGAAAAGGCCATCGGTCAATATGATCGAGGGCTCCAGGAACTATACGTGCTCCTCATGAGCAGGAGCGGCCAGGCGCCGGACTGGGCGCAGATCAAGCGCGAAATCACCGGCAGGTCGTTCTTCATGGCTGGTCCCCTACTCGAAGCGATCGAGCAGGAGAAGCGCTGCGTTCTTCTTATCGACGAAATCGACAAAGTGGACTACGCCTTCGAAGCGATGCTGCTGGAACTCCTTTCTGTATGGACGTTGTCGATTCCGAAGCTCGGCACCGTGCATGCTACCTCAATTCCGCACGTGTTCCTCACTTCCAACCAGGAGCGCCGGCTGGGCGATCCTCTTCGCCGGCGGAGCTTCTACCTCGTGGTCGAACACCCGAACGCCGAACGCGAAGCGGCCATTGTGGCAGAGCGCACCCCGAAGGCGAGCGCGGCGACGCACCGGTTTATCGCGGGATTGGCCAAGAGTCTTCGCGCGTACACCCTGGAGAAGCCGCCTTCGATTTCGGAAATGAACGACGTCGCGATGGCCATGGAGCTGCTACGAATCGACCGGATACTCCCCCAGCACAAGCAAATCATTTTGCCGCTGATCGCAAAGACGGAAGGCGACCGCAAGCGCCTTCTGATGAAAGAGGCATTTGAGTCGATCGTCCGCATGGCTGGAAGTCACGCTGAACAGATTGCGAAGGAGGACGTCAGTGAATCTGAGGTGGCTATAGCTGGAAGGGAAATCCAAAAGTGAAAAAGCTCATTTTTATGTTCGCTGCATCCGCCATGTTTGTATTGTCGGTCGAATCTCCCGGCGCACATGCCCAAGCCCCAGAGGCCGTTTATTACGCCGATGCCTACGCAGACCACTATCGCGTGCCGCGCGCACTCGTTCACGCCATCATCGCCCAGGAATCGGCTTGGAATCCCCTGGCGATTTCAAAGAAGAATGCTGAGGGCCTCATGCAACTGATGCCGGCCACCGCGGCGATGTACGGCGTTGGGAATCGGTTCTCCGTAATCGAAAACCTCGGAGGAGGCATTCAGTATCTGGCAGAACTGTTGACCGCATTTCATGGCGATATGCGGCTTGCCGTTGCAGCTTATTACTGCGGTCCGAGTCACATTCTCCAAGAGGGTCTAGCCTACCGCAATTCCGACGTCCTGGCCTATGTGGAAGCAGTCCGCGCGCGTTACCGCCGCGAAGTATCCGAGGAATCTGGCCGCGAACGCGCTTCGGCCGCAGGAGGAAACTGACGTGAACCACTTTCGACTGATTGCCGCGATCCTTATTGCCATTGCACTGGGAGCAGGCGACGTCTTCGCCCAGCAATTTAACACCGACGACGTCTCCAGCCAGCAAGTGGATCCAACAGTTCTTGATCTTCCAATCACGGGTAGCACAGTTAGCGACATTCACCTCCGACCGCTGTTTACCACAACGATTCGACTGCCGGAGCCCGTGACGTCGATTGCGGTGGGAGCGCCCACTTTGTTCAAGGTGGAGCACTCGACCGAAGATGCACGGCTTGTGTTTATCAAGCCCACGACGGAGGATGCCGCCGTCAGCAATCTGATCATTGCTCTCAAGTCGGGCCAGGAAATCAGCATCCGATTGCTATCCAACGGCCAGACTTCCACGGCTCCGGTGGATTTCGTGGTCAATTACGAACCGAGGCAGAGCTTTCTAATCGGCTCAACCGATGCGCTCGCCGGAAATGCGGCCGCACCCTCGGATCCACCCGCGCAGGCGAAGCGCATCGACGTGGCATTGCGGGAACAGGAGGACCTTGCGAGTCCAGCCTGGGTTAAGGGAGTCGACAAGCAAGGAAACAACAGCAGCGGGGCAAGATCGACGGAGCCGATCCTTGGCGCTCTCGGCGCAGTGAACGATCACGGACAGAGAATGCTCGTCACTTACTCCGTCGTAAACACGACCGGTCACTGGATCGAGGTGCTGCCTCCGCAGGTGGAGTTGCGAAGCCCCGATCACGATGCGGGCAAGAAGAAAAAGCAGAAGCAGACCCTGGCCGATCAAGTGCCTGTTCAAGAGTTCCGGCTGAGCGCGCGGCGGCTAGCTCCGGGGCAGCGGGCGGATGGCGCCGTCGAATTCTCTCGGCCAGGCTTCAAACAGAGTGCCGACCGGCTCGTATTGGAAATCGCAACAGCAAGCGCAGTGGATCATCCGCTGTTACTGCAATTGCCGTTCGTTGCTCCCGGAGAGTGAGATCGCTAGGACTTCAACAAGGGTGAGGTGAAGTATGGCTTCAACAGAAGCAGTTCAGAGTACAGATCAGCCGGAGAAGATCGGTGCTATCGGCGCTGCCGCGGAAGAGACTGAAGGAATCTCGGCCGGACGCGTCTCAAAACGCCCTTTTGTGCTCACAAAGAGTCGCGGTCCAAGCGGCGGGCACCTAGCGATGATGTTGATTGTCGCCGGGACCCTGGCAGTGCTCGCGATTGCAATGGTTGCGTTGCTCTCGACCACGGGCAAATACCGAAAGAGAACAATGGATGAGGCTGGGAAACCGAACCTCGGCCAGGCGCATACAGGAACAACTTCTGGGGATCTTGTCCCGAACAACAAAGTAAAACCTACGCCCAACGGCGCATCGGAATCCGGCGCCGTGAATGCGTCCGATATTGAACGGACGAAGTCGCCAAAGCCCGCACAATCCCAATCTTTGGGAAGATCGGCGCAGTCGCCGAAGAGTCTCAACGAAATTGGCAAGTTTGAGGAACCCGACACCAGTCCGAATCGACAGGGAAAGTGGACGCCTCCGCCTTACGGAAGTGAAAGCGCACAGAACCAGCAGGCGGAGAAAAAAGCTGAAGACGCGCTCAGCCAGCCATCCCTTGTCTTCACTGCGCATGAGCAATCCATTCCTCATTCCGGGTCGGAAAACCAGACAACGGGGCCGGACAATCTCGGTCTCGCACCCGGCTACCACGTGGCAGCACGCCTCGAATCGATGGCCTCAACCGCTGTGCACGCTCCGGTCGTTGCTGTCGTCGAGTACAACTATGAGCGTGACGGCGACGTGATTATTCCTGCCGGCGCGCGCGCCATAGGAAAAATCACGCAGGCCGATCCGTCGGGTCTAATCAACATCACCTTCTCGTCGATCGAGTTTCCGGATGGATCTAGCACTTCAATTGACGCTGTCGGGGCCGACATGAATCTACAGGCGATTAAGGGACAGGTCACCGGAAGACAGAGGGGCAAAAGCATGCTCGTCAGGTCGCTCTCTGGAATCGGCGAGACGGCGGCGATGATGGTCGGAGCGCCGAACGCCAACAGCTCCTTTAGCGAAGACGATCTCTTGAGGATGCAAGTTGCGAACAACATCGGAGACGCCGGCGACCAACAGATCATGCAGATGCTGACCATGGAGCATATTGTCGTCAGCGTTCCTGCCGGAACGGAAGTCTACGTCGTGTTTGAGAAGTCTGCGGCAGTGAACTCCCAGGGTTCAAACAAAACGATTCAAGTTCCACGCGCGGGTATTGGTCTTAGCCAATCTGCGAATGCAGAGCAACCATGACGGTGTGATAGAGCCAACCACACCGATAATGACGTCTTTCAAAAGAAGAAAAGCTGCATACCAGGCTTTTGTTGAAAGACAGTAGGGCGGCTTGAGAGACGACCGGGCCGATGGTGATGTTTCTCGAAAGAAGAAAAGCTGCGTACCAGGCTTTTGTTGAATAACAGGCGGGGTGGCTTGAAAAACTTCCGTGCCGATGATGAGTTTTTCGAAAGAAGAAAAGCTGCGTACCAGGCTCTTGTTGAAAACCTGGGGGCGGGCCAACCGGCCGCACCTCGGAAAGCCGAAGACTCTTCAAAGGTCGGCATCGCCGGTCATATGGCCGGAGCCCGGGTTTCAGTGAACGAGTGACTCGGCGATAGTGCGCTCATCGAGAAGACCGTAACGAGTCAATCGGCAGCGATCACTCGTCCGAGCAGTCGGTTTTTCGGCCACTTAACGCGAAAACTGATCTACCTGAATGGCTCAATGGGTGCTTTATTCTGTCGGCGTCATCTGACATCTGGAAATCCGGAGCAAAACATTGAAACATTAATGTTCGTCTGGTTGTTTTGCAGCCGCCAACTCGTTTGCACACGAGTTGCCAGCTAGCGCAACTTCACCTTCATGCTGGATCTGCCGCAATGATCTGAGGTATCAACAAACCCGCGTGCGGAGCACTCATCGCGTATCGACTGGGTGGCCTGCGTCAATGGCGCTTCTTATCGAAATGATTAACGGGGCGTAGTAAAACGGAAGTGATGATTCCGGTTGAGCCGCCGACTGAAGCTTCGCATTCTGAAGCGCGATAGCTGGATTAGTTTCGCCCGAGTCGAGTGCAGCGTAGAAGCCGCTCACGATCCTTTTCGTGCTCTTATCGTCAGCTCTCCATAAACTAGCAACAGTCCATCCAACGTTAGTTCCCTGAAAAAATGCCGCAAGTCCTACGGCTCCGCCAGAAGACGTAAAATTGAAGGCGCTTGACCCGCTTTCAACATCCGTGTCGCAGGCGCTCAGAAATACTAGGTCTGCATCCAGCGCATGCTGAAATATCTGCCATGCTTGAATTTCTTGATTTCCTGCCAGCGCCAGGTACGAAAGATATGGATTTGACGAATCCATCGACGCATGAGTACTCAAATGAATAATCTGCGCTCCGTCCATTGCCTTGGAAACACTAGCCTCATTCGCAGCTGAACCCAAGAGTGGAGAGACGTGCAAGAGCCTTCCCACTTCAGTTGCTTCATCTTCCGCATTTGACAGGGTCGGGCCATCAACCCCTACGACAAGACGGGACCTGTGCGTCGCCGGCGCCTGTTGCGAAACGTCTCCAGTGCCGTGCTTGGAGAGGAAGCGGGCATAAATCACAGGATGGTCATGAAGGATCTCGACTTGGCTCGGCGAGGTCAGTATCTCGAAGGGAAATCCAAATAATTCTTCTGGAAGCGACACAATAAGGGGAGACCCACGATTCAACTGCAAGCCGTTGGGCAGCAAACAGTCATAGAGATGACGGGCCCAATCGCCCCAACTCGGCCGGGCATCTGCCACACTCGCTCTCAGCTGTAGGATGGCCCTCGATACGTCATAAACGTCGCACGGGCTGCGATAGGCATGCACGCCCCCCGTTTTGGTTACTTGAAAGAGGCCGATTGAATCGCCCCAAAGCGTATAAATCAGAAGCGAAGATCCCTCGGGCAGCCGTTCGATTGAATTATGCACATCTGTTTTTGACTCCAGGTGATCGGAAAGTGGACGCTCTGAAGCGGCGACTTGTGCGTCGCTCGCCGTCAATTTCTTAAGCTCCCCCGCTGGCAGATCGCCGGCCTGTTGAATGTATTGCCTGCGAAGCATCGCAATTTCGGCTGTCTCCTTATCCTCGATCTGCAGGCCGCTTCTTGATGCTTCTTCGCGATCCACTTCGAGCTTAGCGGATTCCAGCGCAGCTATGCTCGCCTCCAGATCACCCGCCTGCATGTTTGCCTGAGTGAGGTCCTGCAATACTTGAATCCTGTAGGATCGCGTCAGTTTGTTCCATTGCAGAGGATCATCTTGTATTCCGGTGAGCATGCCGATGGCGTCTTGCGGTTTGCCCAGACCAATCAGAGCGTGGGCCTTGTACCCAAAGGCCATAGAGGAGAATCCCACCAGCCCAGGCTTCCGCGAGATCAATTGACCTAAAGCCTCTGCCCAGCTCAACATGAGGTCGAACTGTCGCGTTTGGTCTGCCAGAGTGAAATCTGTCTGCAGAGTCAACTGCATTTTCAACAGCATCTGCTCTGCCGCAGTTGGAGGCATATTCCCTGCGCTTGCAACGGCGCCTTCAAGACTATCAATGGGCGATAGCTTTGCGATCGATGCCTTGAACTCCTGCATTCTTGTTGAGTCGCATAATGCTGCTGGCAATCTGATTTGCAAAAGAAGGTCCGGGTCCCCAAAGCTTTGCGCGGCATTTTCATATTGCGGATATTGAGAGAGAAAAGACTTGCAATCCTGGGCGGATCGGAACCATGCACGTTCGTTCGCCATTATGGAAATCTTGCGCTGGACTGCTGGGAATTCGCGCTGTGCGAAATCCTGGTAGTCAGAAACCTGCAGTGTTCGGTTCAGCTGCGGTAACAATTCATTGAAGCGCTTTTGCAAATTTCTCCAGGCGTCTCCACCCTCAGTACTGGATCGAAGAGAAAGCTCTCCAACCAAGAATTGTACGGAGACAACCTCGCTTTCTTTTTCGCTGACGACAAGCCCTTGATCGAAGTGGGCGCTGCTTTGCGCCTCAGCTAAGAAGGCGTTCCTGTTCTTTACGGCTTCGAGCGCCGTGGCAAGCGCCAAATCCGATCGGAATTCAACCCCATATGTGTTGGCCAACTCCTCCTGCAGGTCAGCTTCAGCATGGTAGAAATGACTGGGTTCCAAAGATGCGATCGCAATTCTGAGATCAGCGGTGGCGATGTCCACGTTTCCGTTTAAAGCGGTTCGGCTAGCGTAAGCGCGGGCCATTTCCGCACAGCTGACGATTCCTCCGGCATCGTCATTCTCCATCAGCGACTTAACAGCATCAGAGAAGACGGCCGGGGAGGTTTCAATCAGAGCGTACACCGCACGATATAACGAAGCCATCCGAGCGGCACTGTCGTCTACAGCATTTACGGCTGCCGAGCGATACAGGGAGGCTGCGGATGGATCTCCGCGAATGAGCGCAATGTATGCAGCACGCAGAGCAAACTCATGGTCGTCCTTCAATCCCGTAATGTGTTGCGCTAATGCGTGGGCCTCGGAGTAGTTCCGTTCGGCGGTGTCTATGTCGTCGGAGGTGATTGGGACCGAAGATTTAATCCCGCTCGGATCATACTGCCTCACCAGCCGGACAGCAGTGTCCGTCGCGAGATCATAGCCGATGGTGTGCGCATCCCCTTCGGGAGACAAGAAGGAATCGCCGAGTCGCAGCAGAAAGTAAATGACTCCAACCTGACGCCTTGCAGTTTGTGCGGCAGTAAGGCCCGCTTGCAATTCCGATCTGGCGGTCGTGATATCGCCTGCGGACTCGTCGAGGTCCGCCAAAAGAGAAGAGCGCAAAAGCGCTCGATCTATTGAAGGTAATATGCTCTCTGGCCATTGAAGATTCCCCGCATCGCAATATGTCTTCATTACCTCCAGGCGGGGCGGGGTCACGCCCGGCGTTGGCGCGACGTTTTGAAATCTTGCCAGACGGAGATTTACCTTTGTCAGCTCGCAAACAGAAAAGATGTCGAGGAGGCGTGAAGCGTCAGCAGCATCCAACAAATCCTGAGGATCTGTCAACGAGCCGGAGATCACAGCGATCGTGCTATCAAGCTCTTCGACAGACTCTTTTTCTTTCAACCGAGACAGCTCAAGGTCACCCCTAGACAATTGGCCTCCTCCCCCCTGCACTGTGTATTGCAGGTTCCAAAGCTCCTTTCTGAACAAGGCGGCAAGCAGCTTATACTTTGGGGCAGCGTTAGTCTGATCGATCTGCCCGAGCATTGCTTCGGCGGCCCGGAAATGGCCCGAGGCCGCTAGTTTGCCAATGTCCATGAAAGATTTCGCAACCCCTTGATAAATGTCAGTCGTCTGAAGCTCCGGTCTCCATGCTCGGGCCAGCATCGTACTAAGACTTAGGTGATCCGCATCTTGACCAAGGCCACGCGACCCAGTCGCAAAGCAACAAACTGAAGCCAGGAAGACTGCAAACGTCCGTGAGCGTAAGGGCATCATTCCAGGCTGCCTCATAATGTTGGTGTGTGGGTGAGATAAAGAATCGTTGTTTGATTGACCCATTGCGGATCGAAGCGTGCAATCCCATCTTTAGCACTGTTCAGCCGGGAATCGAAGAGGTTGTCTACAACCAAGCCGTGCGGTGTAGCAGGATCCTCCGTGACTAAGATATCGGTGTTGTTCGCGCTCGAATGAATCGTCCGGTCGTTTTCGACTTGTCCCGAGCGAATCAGATTCCCGGCGTTATCCAGGCACGTGATATCTGAGTCCCGAACTGGTAGAAGTGTTCCCCCATTGAGTGGTGCATATTGAAGAGTCAAGACGCACCCGTTCTGGTTCAGGGCGGCTGCGATAAGAAGGCTCTTTGGTGGCTGATCTACCGGACCAAGTATCCACCGAATTTGTCTCGCGTCGAGAAGCTTTCGTGCGGAATCTGCCTCACCTAAAGTAAAAGTCCAAATACCGTCGTCTTTGACGACCGCGAAGCTTTTTGAATCGAGCATGGTAGGTGACCAGCAGCCACCACAGTCCCAAACCGCCGTTTCCACACCCGTTGATTTGTCGAACATCACGACTCGGTCGCCAGATCGAACCTTAGGAATATCGCGTGTCACACGCGCATACACACCGGGATCAATCTTCAGCTTTTTGCAAAGCCAAGCGATAAATGAGTTGTTCTGTGAAGCGGAAAGGACCTGCAACTCAATCACCGCGCCAATGACCAGAAGGAGCGGCAGGCGGAGATGCTTTACCAGCGAAAGCCTCATTGCGTGGACCTCATTTCACATTGGACGTTCTATGGTTGGCAAGTTGGGAAATCGGACTTTTGCTGTGACAATGACAGCTGAATCTGGGAGAGGAGATCCGCTTGCCCCAGAATGATGAGGTTGCGAAGCCGGCTTTTAGGTACCTGCTGTACAAGGCCCTTTTCGTTACGTGTATTCCAAAGCAGCATATCGGCCCCGGTGTCGAATAGGAGCAATCCGCATGTGTCCGATTGCTGCTTGTCGTCTCCGATCGTCGCGAGGACCAATGGAAGCTCGGTTGTATGCACGTAATAGCCATACAAGATCGGAATCTGCAATGTTACTAGGAGCAGCAGAACGGCAGTTGCTGTCCATGCCCAACGAAAGTTGGCGCTCTTTGGAGAGTTTTGCAACGCATGGCGAACAATGAGGAACGTTCCCGCTGTACCTATTACAGTGACCGCACAAAATATTTGTCCAGCACCACGGTCAACGTTATGGTACTTAAGTGTTCCAACCGCAACGTCGGTGCCGTATTGAGAAAGCAGCTGAAGCATCCGAAGGGCGAAGGCCAGTAGCCCTACAACGATCACAAGTACTGCTGTTCGTTGGAACCAACGTCGAGCCAGGACTTCCGTCGCGCGTGCCCGGAAAGCGGTCGGCAAGATGCTCAGGGTCAGGATGAGGATCGCGGCAACGGGCGCAAGAATTGAGACAAGGTAAGTCGCAAATCGGTAGGTTTCCATCAAATACTGCTCTGTGGGCAGAGTCGAAACAAATGAAATTCCAAGAAAGCTAAAATGGGCCCGCAGCGACATATAGCCGAATAAGGCGAGAAGGCCGGTGACCTTCAGAAGCCGCTCGATCCAATCCCATAAAGTCACGGTGTGACTGCTTGAATCACGCATCATCCTGCCCTGCCTGCTGAAACTCGACTCCCCTCACTGCTTCGTGAACGTTGCAGGAAGCTGGAAACCGTTTTGTGTCAACGTACCGGTGATCGTGTTTCCCGAAAGTGCGCCAGAGAAGAATGCGTTGAATTGAGTGTGTCGAAAGGTGAGAGTCTGCCCGGCAAGGACGATTGAGTCTACCGGAAACGCGTTGGGGCCTTGACTTGGGAATTGCATCGTCGCAGACAGGTTGTCGGGAGAACCAGCGATAGCTAGCACAACTGGAATGTCCGGCATATGTGTGGTGAACGTTCCTTTCCAAGCGCCAGCAAGCGCGGAACTGCAGCCGGACGGTTGGGCGTGAATCAGTTCAAGGGACATTCTGTTCCCACCCTGGGTCATGGTTCCCGAGAGTACATTACCCTGAATGGTGCCTGTGAAAGTCATGCCAAATTGCGCTTGTTGGAATGTGACCGTATTCCCTGATGACGAGATTGAGTCAACCGCATAGACCCCCGGGTTCTGGTTTGGGCTTTGGGTAGTCGCAGCGAGAGACGATCCAGAGGCAACGATGTTCAGGATGAAGGGCAAGTGGACCGATGCCGGCGTGACAGTGCCTTTCCAGATTCCAACAACGGGAGAGACCTGAGCAACGGCGGCTGCGGAAGATGCTATGAGTAAGAGCGTGATCTTCAGAAATGGTCTCATGTGGGCAGGCTCCTTCTAGTGATCAGGTTCAATTGAGAGATTTAAGCTTTCTGTGCTGGGCGCAGATTCGGTTGGCTGAGCGACTTAAGAAACGGTAACCGAGGCCAAAAATGACATCTGTCCACCCCCGACGTACTGACCCAATGGGTTGAAGACGGCCGGCACCATTTCGGGGGCCGAAAGGGGATGCAGTCGCGGCGAATAGGGCCATGGATCCATCACCGTGACACTTTGGATATTCGGAATGGGCGTAGGGAAATAAGTAACTCCAACAATGACCATGGCGTGGGAAAGATTGCAGTACATAACCGGGCGCTGATTCAATAATTCGTTCACGATGATGGCGTTGTTGATAGCTCCGACGTGCGCCATTGCGTCAAACGCAGCAGTGAGTCTGCAAGCAAACTGGTTACCGGTGGATTCATCCGTCCATTGCGTGTTAAGAAATGCCGCGATTTGCGCGGCAGTTTGGGATGGCGCGCAAACTAGCTGGTGATACTTTCTCATCACGATTGTCCGCTGATCTACGCTGTATCCAAAGAAATTGAAAACAGCGGAAATAGATGCCGCCCAGCACCATTCGGGACATTGTTGTATCTCCGCTGCCAACGCGACTTGGGGAAACGAGATATTGGCGCTGCAGAGCGCAACGCCGGGGGCTACCATGGCACAATTCTGGGCAGGCAACAGCCGAGATATCCCCACCAAAGCAGCACCGGCTAACAGTCTGCGACGGTCCACGCAATGTCTCCTGGTGAGGGGGAGCCTGTGCTGGTAATAGTGACCTTTTGAGCGGGTGGTGTCAATAGCGCCCTTTTGTTGGCTGTGGGATCGATGCATTTTTGCCTTTCTTTCTGTTGAATGCCGGGGAATGGAATAGTGACAGGAGCGCCAGAGACCGGCGCTAGCCCGGCGGGTGGGCTAGTGCTGCCGCTCCTGCCCAAGGCGCGAACCACACAAGAATGCGGGTGGGCAAGACGGGCACGCGAACGCAAGTGTGCGGAGCCCATATTGCAGGCTCCACACTCGGTTCGGTTGATGGTTACGCCGCTGCGGACTTTTTCGCTGCCTTCGGCTGCGATTTCACAGGAACCTCCGGCGCCGATTTCATTGCCGTCTTTGCCTTCTCCTTGGCTGCGAATTCCAGCTCGACCTTGAAAAATGGCTGGTGCACGTGAAACTTCCATTCAATTCAAGACGGCAGGAAGCAACTGGACGCCCTAGGCGTTGGAACGGAATACCGCAAGCGTTGCATTGCCCGCACACCTCAGGATGTGCTCGCAGCCATCGCTCCCCTTCGGCGAACGAGCGAGGGGATGATCCAACGTAGTGAAGCGACAGAGGTCTGGGCGCTCTTCGCAGGCAAACGTCAAGGGTGCTGGCGAAAGTGCTGAAAAACAGAGATGTCGATTTTCCTAGTTTTTGCGTGCTCAAGGGTGCTCAATTTTGCCATCGGCACCCATGGCGTCATTTATTTGCGATCGGTTAGCACTAGTGTCACGGCAGAGGTCAACATCCACTTGAGTGGATGGTCGGCATCTCGGTAACTTGAAAGCCAGCGAGCAGTGTTGGAAACAATATCTCCGATAGGCCGCGTTGCCGGATAAGTGGCCGTTGGCTCGACTGCCGCCAACAGGACAACTCGCCCATTGACATGGTTCCGACCGGTTCGTCGGCAACGCTGTCCCAATGTGAGCTGGCTCACTTCACCTATCACTGCCCAAAGAGTCGAGCGTCCGCACCAACAGCCTTCCTACAAGCGATATCGATTGAACAGAGCCGGACCGGCCCAGGAGACTTCCGAGCCGATGATGAGGTTTTTCGAAAGAAGAAAAGCTGCATACCAGGCTTTTGTTGGAAAACAGCAGGACCTCTTGAGAAACTTGCGGGGCTGCCGATGGGATTTTTCGAAAGAAGAAAAGCTGCGTACCAGGCTTTTGTTGAAAAAGTCGGGTGATTACGTCTTCCCGTGCTCGATGCGCTGCACGCCATCCTTGTAAGAAGCGAAATCGGATCACCTTTATAGAGGGAAGAAGGTCGGTGTCCTCCATTTGCGCATCGCGAGATCGGCCCAGACGATATTTGGGCATGCCGTAGTAACTCGTTTGCGCGAATCGACAAACCATGTGATTTTCTTCGGCGACGGATTCCCGTCAAGGAGGCAAGTTCATGGTTCAGTCGTTCGTGCGAACGGTGCGCGCCTGGCGAACGCACGTGCAGGCGTTCCTGCTCGCTTCCACAATTGGAGCGGCCGTGCTGGTGCCCTGCGCCAGCCTGGCTCAAAACCTCGGCACAACGCCGGCGACGGGACAGGCCGTCCAGGGGCAGACCGCGTCGCAGCCAGAAGGCGCATTCTTGAATGCCGTCAACTGGCTCTGCAACGTGATTTGTCCTGTGGGCGCCGGCATCGCCGTCGTCGCAACCATCCTGCAATGGAGGAGCGGGCGCAGCTGGCTCCCTTCGGCGATGACCGCCGGAGGTCTCATCTGTGTTTCCGGCATCCTTCGGCTCATCGAGTACTTCATCGCGCAAGGTCAGGCAGTGGGGTAGGTGGTTATGCAGGCGCCACTGGTCTTCAGAGCCATTCTCGGACTTCTCATGGATCTCGCCATCCCGGCTTCGCTGGGAGCGTTCGTGATCGCGGGCATGAGACTGCGCTCGGAAGGGGGAATGAACTTTGAGGCCAGTGGCGGCTTTTTGAAGTGGCTGCTGTGGGGATGTTTCCTGCTCAGCTTGCCGGGTGTGAGCCAGTGGCTCGTCCAAGAGTCGGTGCCCGGAGCGCAACAGCTTTCAATTGCGGGAGCCAATGGCGCGCAATACACGGCCGGGATCGAGCGAGTGACCAATGACTTTGTCAGCAATTTTCTGGTGGGCCATGTAGTGCCCGTAGTCGCAGCTTCGCTCGTGTTCAAGGCAGTTCTCGACATGAGCCAGGGATACAGCCCGCTCGCTTCGATCATCGCGGCGCTGTTTCTTCTTGGTGTTCAGGGCTTTTACAACCTCGCAACCGGAAGCTGGATGCAGAGCGGCGATGCCTACGGTGTCACGGACATGCTGATGAGCATGTTTGGCTATGCCGCCAACCGGATCAGTCCGATTGTCGGCGGACTCGCTCTTTCGGCAGCCATCCTCAATCACGTGCGGCATCGGCCGTGGGGCACTCTCGCGGCGAGCGGCCTTGGTTTCTTAAGTGTCTCGGGATTGTGGGCACTGATCACGCATTTTGCGGGGGTGAGTTTGTGAAGCGACAAATCGTCAAACTCGGCGGCGCGATGGTGCTGTGTCTGGCCGCGTACCTCAGCTACTCCATAGCTTCGTCGTTGCCTGTTTTGTCCCTGGTTGGACCGGGATCAGGGTCGGATGCAACATTCAGCGATCTCGCGCCTGATTGGATCACCTTTCCCAAATGGCGACTGAAGTGGCCGGAGTTCCGTACCTTCTGCGCGGGGCTATGCACAGACGAGGAGTTGATGCAATGAACTTCCGCCTCCTTGCGCAAGCTCTGGTCTTCGTCACTGCGGCGCTCATCTTAACTGCTGTCCTCGGCATGGCGCTCCGCTTCGAGATTGCGCGGCTGCTTTTTGCTATCGGAGTAGCCGCAATCTGGTTGATCGCAGAGATCTATGTGGCAATCAAGGTCGCACTGGGCCTTTGGGAATGGAGCGGCGGCCTCGCCGGGATGATTGTGCAGCTGCTTACCACGAGATTCGGCCGGAAGCTGGCAGCGAGCGCGAGCCGAGGTGATGCATGAATGGCGGCTCATTCGATGGCGGACTGCTCGCCTTGACCAACTGGGTTGGAAACGCCGTGATGCCGATCCTGGCCGTGCTCATCCTTGCGCTTGGCGTTTTCAAATACTCGCGCGGCTACCACATCGAACCCTATATCGCCGGGACCATGAGCGCCCTCTCGGTTTCCGGACTGCTGCGATTGGCCGAGGTATTTGCGAGCCAGGGATCGGGCACAACGCAATACTGGACAGCCCTTCTCTGTCTCGCCAATTGGGTAGGCAACGTGATTCTGCCAGTGTACGGAGGCGTCGAGATTGCGCGCGCCGTACTTGGCGTGGGGGGCTTCTTCGAAAGGCTCTACATCGGCGATGACTGGATTCGCCATTTTGTAGCCGGCGGTGCCTGCCTTTGCGTTTCCGGTCTGATGCGCCTCATGGAGCACTTTGTCTCGGCGGGAACAGGAGGAGTGGCCTAATGGCACTGAGAATGAGTCCGGTTTCCCGCAACCTTCACGCGAAGGTCACTCTGCTTGGCCTAGAGATCGAGGACATGCTGTTTCTGGCGATGGCATGCGCTGTCGCGATGCTGACGGGGCAGTTTCTGTTCCCCAATCGCTACATGTTCTTTCTTCCCATGAACTGGTTCCTGATGCTCGCGGTGCTGGTTCTCGGAGTGCCGGGTTTGGTGGTGTTCAAGTACGGCAAGCCACGCGGCTACCTGCTGGACCTTGTGAAGTATTATGCCCTGCCGCGAAGCTATTGCGCGCACGCCCGTGACCGGAAACTGACAAACGAGTTCATCGTCGATCCCGACGAGATGGAGATTGGCTAATGCCCCTGACCAGAGCGCAGCACGAAAAGTCTCTCGAAGATCCGGCGGTCTGCGAACTGCTGAAGATCCGGGATTTTCTCGACAACGTGATGGTGCGGACCGATGGAAGCTATGTTGCCGGCTTCCGTGTCGCGGGAACCATGACTTATTTCGCCGACGACGACGAGCGCAACGAAGCGAAAAGCGTACTCGAGTCGCTTCTGCGGGCGATCCCCGAGCAGAGCATGCGGCTGCAATTCCGGTATGAGGTGGTCGAGAGCCTGAATGGGCTGCTTGACCTCTATCGAAATGACATGCGTTCGGAAAGTACAGAGGTTCGCGTGCTCGACGAGCAGCGGATCGCCAACTGGCAAGAGAAGGAGCGGCAGGGCGTTTTCCTGACGCGGATTGCGGCCGTTTACCTGATCTGGGATCCGGTCAGGCACAAGCGGGTGACGCTTGCGGGCGGGACGCCGATGAGCAAGGAGGACCGGCGCCTGGCGCATGGCGGGTTCACCCTATCGGTCAATAAATCGATCGAGAAATCAAAAAAAGAGCATGAGGACACGCTCGGCGAATTCGAGTCAATCGTCACCGGCATCGAGTCAGCGATGAAGGCCGGCGGCCTTGGTCCGGAGCGGATGACGGAGGAGGAGTTATTGCTCGAAGTCAAACGGGCGATGCGTCCAACAGATCCGGACCGCAAACCGTTCCGGGCGCACCTGACAGAAGCACGCTACATTTCGCCACGCGAGCGAGCTACAACCGTAAGCATTCTGGGGCAGACTGAGACCTACCTCAATGTCGGGGGGCTTCTCTGGAGCTTTGTCACCCTCAACGCGCCTCCCGACGGAACTTATCCAGGCATCCTGCGCCAGCTGATGACGATCGGTTTTCCGATTGTGATCTCAACGCAGGTTACGATTCCGGACCAGCGGACGGTCCTTGACCGGTACAAAAAGAAACTCCGCAAGATGCAGGCGGCCCAGAAAGACTCCAAAGGCAATCTCCGCGTGGATGTCACCGCGCAGGTTGCGACGCAGGAATTGATCCAGATTCAGCAGGAGTTGATCGCGAATTCGGTGAAAACCGCGCATGTGAGCATGGTCATCGGGATCCGCACCTCGGCGCCGGCCTGGTCTTCCGATCAATACGAGAAGGCGGAGCGGGAGCTTGCGAACCGGCGGCAGCAGGTGCTGCACATCGTTGCGCACATGAACGGCGCGCGCGGGCAAACAGAGTCACTCGCCACCCGGCGCATTTATCTTTCAGCACTGCCGGGACTGGCGGAAGATGACCGGAGGGAACTCGATCTGCTCACTCCACACGGCGCGGATCTATTGCCTCTCGAGTTGCCATGGTCGGGAACAACACGCTCTCCACTGATGCTGTTCGAAACACCTTATCGTCAGCTCCTGCCGTTTTCCCCTTTTGATCCGGCTCTCGAAAATGCAAACGTCATCATTGCAGCCACCTCGGGCGCTGGTAAGAGCGTACTGGTCGGGAAGATGCTGCTTACCTGCGCCAGGAAGGACGCGCAGGTTTCGATCATCGAGCGTGGCGACAGCTACTTTCACGCCGTGACACTGATGGGCGGCAGGATGATCACGATGTCGCTCGACAGCGACCAGACGATCAATCCCTTCGATCTTGAGCCCGGGCAAACCGAGCCCTCGAACGATCACCTCTCCTTTCTCAAGAACCTCACACGCTTCATGATCGGCGACAGCGGCGAGGGCGACACGGACCTGCTCGACAACCTGATCCTGAACGCGATCCGCAAGACCTACGCCCGTGCGCAGATGCGGACGGAGAATCCTATTCCGCTCTACAGCGACCTTTACGACGAGCTCCAGAACTATTACGACGAAGACCGCAACCCGCGTGTCAATGAGATGGCCCGAATCGCTGCAGCCAAGATGCGGGCATGGGTCAACAACGGCATGTATGCGCGACTGTTCGACGCGTACACAACAATCGATATGTCGATGCCCTGGCTCTATTTCAACGTAGAGCAACTAAAAGACGATCCGAAGCTCGAAGTGGCGATGAGCCTTCTGATTGCCTACACCACCACCAGGCGTGCCCAGGGAAGAACGAACAAACGCTGCATCACGGTGCTCGACGAATGCTGGGCACTGCTCCAGTCTCAGAGCCTCGCGCCCGTCGTGGTGCAGCTGTTCAGGACGGCCCGGAAACGCAACGCCTGCGTGTGGGGCATCTCCCAGGCGGTTGAAGACTTCACCGGGACGCCGGACAAGCCATACGAATTCGGAGGGGCCATTCTCGCAACGACCGCGATCAAGATGATCGGCCGTCAGAAAGGCAATCTGGATGTACTCCGCCACTTCGTGCACTTGAACGAGACCACCATCAATCGGGTCAAGTCTCTTGGCATGACGGAAAAGGGCCGGAAAAGCGAATTCCTGATTGTCATTGGGGAGAAGGCCGAGACCACGCACAGCCTGTTCATTTTTCCGACAGCGATCGAATACTGGTTGCTGACTACCTTCCCCCGCGAACGGTGGTACCGGCAGTGGTGGCTGGCGACTCATCCTCAGGTACCGCAGATGGAGAGTTTCGAGGAGCTTGCGACGAACTTCCCCAATGGCCTTTCCGAGATACCGGAGTTGCCAGAGGAACGTTCCGGCGAAGTGAGTCGTGCGGGCGCGACGGCCATAAGAGCGCCGCTCGTAGAAGACGCTCGCCGCGATTCCACAGATGTTGCGACGGCAGAAGACGCTATGGAGGAGCAACTGGCATGAAGTGGAAACCGCGGCCGGATAGCATTGCCTTCACCCTCAGCTCCGTTCTGCTTTTGACGCTCCTTGTGCCGACGGGCGCCTATGCGCAGTTCGGGGGAATCTTTTCCGCGATCCTGGGCACCATCACTGGTCCGATTGGGGGAGCGCTCACGGACATCAACAGGATTCGCACCGAGATCCTTCAGACAGAGCAGCAGGTCCTATGGCCCGTGGCCCTCATCGAGGAGTCGCGTAATTACATTGCAACCATAAAGGCGAGCTATCGCGGATGGATGAATAATGTCTTCGCGTTGCACGTCAACAGTGCCATTCTGCCGGCGTCGAGAAGCCTTGAATCGGAGTTCCTGAGCGCGCAGACCGGGCAGATTGCGAACTTCAATCAGGGCTATGGGACCGAGTACGGGGTTCAGCCTGCCATGGGAGCCGCCCCGCAGATCAATCTGCAAATGATGGACATCGAAGACGCGACCGCGAAGGATGCGACGGCGCAGTCGATGGCCGCGGACCAGGCCACCCAGACCCTGCTGAAGACGGCCCAGGGTATCGAAGACCAGGCGGAAAGCACAGCGCCAGGAACCGCAGACATGGTAGCCGCAGAGGCGCGGACCGCCGAGCTGGCCAGCATTGCCATGCAGCACAAATTGTTGGCCTATGAGTTGCGTGAGGCGGCGATCGAGCTTGCCCATCGCAACACCGTCTTGAAGCAATCGACCACCAACATGCAAAACCTCAATCAGCAACTGCTCAGTGGCATTGGAGGTGGACAGTGAAGCCGCTTCTCAAAGTACTCGGGATTGCCACCGGAATTGGGTTTCTATCAATACTTGCTGTCGAGCCTGCCCATCCTCAATTCGGCATCGACATCGCTGCGATTCTCGCGGGGCTCAAGGAAGTCGACAGCACCTTGAACAACGCCGTAGCCTCGCCCCTCAGATTGATCAACCAGGTCGAACAGCAGGAGCAGCAGTTTCAACGAGAGGTGCTCTATCCGGTTGCGGCCATCAACAGCGCGCGGCAGATGGCGACAAGCTTTTCGAGTTCATTTCTGAGTTTCCGTCAGCTCGGCTCGATGAATATTGCAAGCGCACAGCTGCCCTACCCGCAGCAGCTCGAGCACCAGATGCTATCTGCGGACCCCAACAACATCGGAACCATCGGCAGCGCTTATCAGAATGTCTTCTCACCGTTGCCACCGCAGACGGCCGTGCCGCAGAACATCGCTTACCAGATCGACATGGGAGACGCCCAGGCACAGGATGCGATCAAGAAGGCAATCGAGCTTGACGCTTTCGCGGCACGGGAGATGGAAGTCGCGCAAAAACTGAATCAGCAGATCGCCGCGTCCGCCCCAGGAACAGCGCCAATCCTCGATGCCGAAGCGAGTGCCTGGGTGGTACAGGCGAATGCCTATACCCAAATGGGAATGGCGGAGCTACTGCGGCTGAACAGCGCCAGCGTTTCGGACCGCAGCGGCGCACTCAAAGACTCGACCACGCAGATGCAGAACCTGAACCAGAGATTGCTCCAAACTTTGACACCGCACTGATCGAAGAGGTTTCTTGATGCCAACAGGGATTTTCGAGTTCCAGACGATGCTCACCTCCGCCGTGAACGGCATCAGCGGGAGTCTGCTCGGAACCGAGCAAAGCGTTTCCTACGTCCTGATGACGATCTGTCTATCCCTTGGGATCTACGAAGCCTATGCCAGAGGCGGAGATCTCCGCTCGCTCGCCGGAACGCTCCTCAAATACACTGTCGCCGCTTTCCTCATCGGCAACTGGACTGCATTCTTCTCGGACCTTTACAGCGGTTTCAACCAGCTTGCCAGCGCGGTTGATAACAGCTATGGAGCTGTAGATCTTGCAAAAAACTGGACTACCCAATTGCAGTATCTGTTCCAATCGAACGGATATGATGCAATGTTCAAGGCAATTCCCTGGACACCTCCTGCCCTGCTTACATTGGTCGAAATCGCTCTCGCCTACATCATCTATCCGATTGCTGTCCAGATCTTTTCTCTGATTTATACCTTCTGGGGCACCTGCCTCTTTGCGATGGGGCCGTTTGTCATTGCGCTTGCCCCCAGCTCCCTCATCAATTCCCTGACCAAGTACTATGCGCTGAATCTCGGTGTCTGGAACGCCTGGTCGATTATCTACGCGGTTTTTGGGTGCCTGATCACGGCCATCCACGCCAATGATGTCAACGCGATTCTGAATGGGGATCTCGGCAGCTTCGGTCTTGGGCCGACAATGGGCGCAACGGGACCGCTCGATGGCGGAATTGAGACGATCGGCCTGATCAGCATCATGTATGCCATTTGCATCCTGCTTATTCCGATGGTTGCCGCTTTCATCCTGCGGGGCCAGTTCTCCGCGGTGGGCGCCGGGATTTCGCTCGCGGTGTCGAGGATCACGCAGGGGGCAACCAGGGGCGCGGAAATGGGCGCAGCGGCCGGGCCGGCAGGTGCGATTGCCGGAGGATTCGTCGGCGGAGGAATGGGGCTGATGGGCGCTGCAGTCCCGTCGCAGTTCTCAACCGGTAATGCCTACGGAATGGCAGCGATGGCGCAGGGTGGCAGCGGAAGCATGCCACCTCCCAACACTCCCGACGACCCGAACATGACACGCAATGCGTAGCGAAGGAGTCCAGGAAGCCATGGAAAAGACGAAAGCGAGGAACGAGACGCCAAAGTTCTACGAAATGGATGGGGCGCTGCGCGCGTATTCGAACCGCAGCATCGTTGTCGGGGGTGTTATGGGATTCGTCGCCCTGATCGCGGTCGCCGGTTTCCTGCTGGTTCGCCTGGAGCCACCGACCGTGATCCGCATCGGAAGCGACGGACAGGCGACCGTCATCTCCCCATATGAGAACGTGAAATCGCGCCTCCTTCCCGCGCTCCTTGCATCCCGGCCAAACCAATCTGCGCCCAACGAGTACGAGAAGCAGGCCTTCATGACGAGCTTTCTTACTCGCTTCCTGAGCTACGATGCGCACACGCTTTCGCAAAACTGGGCGGACGCGATCAATCAGATGACCGAGAATCTGCGAAAACAAGCTCTCGGGGATCTCGAAAAGAATGACACCGTGGGCAAGCTCGAGCAGGAGCAGGCGAGTTCCACGTTCAAGTTGGACCACATCGAGCAGGACAAAACCGAGCCTCTGGTCTATACGGCCTTCGGCGTGCGAACCGTTCGCACACTCGATAGCAATCAGGAGTCGATTAACCAGCTCGTAGAGGAGTACCACATTCGGCTGGTCACTGTGGACCGTTCGGCGGCAAATCCGAGTGGACTGCTCGTTGCCGAGTACTGGTCAAAGCAGATCGAAGGTGAGAAGCGGGATGCGGTACTCAGTTCGACAGGAGGGAGCGAGCAGCCATGAGCACGGATACAGCGCGTGTAATGCCGATGCCTAACGCTACAACGGTTACGGCGGGCGAGAAGAGGCGGCGGCGTAAGAAAACGGATGCTGACGCCGACTCGGGAGATTCGCTTGTTCTCTATTTCCTCGGTGCGGCTAGTCAGAACGACAGCGAGCCCATCGTTTTGAAAGAGCGGTTCCCCAACGAGGGCGGAGCGATGGTCGAATCGCTCAAGCGGGACGTCCCCTATTACCGCGTCGAGGTATGGAGATCGCGCGCGATTGTGAAAGAAGGAAGTGTCGAGATTAAGAAAGAGGCGGTTTCCGCGCGGAACTGAGAGTAGCGCGCGGACGAATTCAGAAAAGCCGATCGACAAAGCACTGCTTTGATGATTCGGTTCTCTGAGCCACCTTGCGGGCTTACTCGCGAGGATTCGTACCGCTGACCCGGCATTCGAGCCTGGTTAGTTCCCTTCAAAAACGGTCGGGAAAGAACCAGGTCAACCGGCGTCGAGCGGGTTGGCATGGATTCTTCCTGTGCCCAAAACACAAGGAGGACTCTCATGCAAAGTGTGTATGGAAATCGAATTGTGATGCTTGATATCGACACCAACGGACGCATCGAGGAACGGATTCCCGGCACGGGACAGGAGTGCTGGTTGGATCGCACGCTTCTCGGCGCAATGTACCCGAACATTCACGTGGCGCTGGTCAGCGTGCCAACTGAGCCTCTGAACGATGTAGAAGAGGCGACAGTTGCCGACCGTATGACCGCAATCTCGCACGATGGGATTGTCTACAGGATGGTCGGGGCATCTGGTTCGGCCAAAAACGGCAAGTACTACTACTGCGATGCCCAGCACGAGCCTCTCATCGCCAGACGGTTCCAACAGTGGCCCGAAGCTGCCATCACGTACTTCGGCATTCTCGTGTCGAGCTGCAAGGTCGTACACGCGGAGTCTGAATCGACGGTGATGGTGGTAAAGGACCTGGAACTTGGGACCAACGACTGCCGCGGATGGATCAGAAAAAGTCTCTTCGAGAAGCTGCTGCTTCCCGGGGGGCACTTTTACCAGTTCCGCCTCGCTTTCGCGGAAACCCAGGCGAAGGGAAGCTTCAAGGTCATGCCGGACGAAGTAGCCGACGCGTTGAACGTCGACATCATCGTTCCGGAAAGCTCCATCAAGCCAAGCATCAAAATGCCGAATGCCGTGGCCAGCATGATCGGACTCGGCTCGCGCGTCTACACAACCCCGGTTGTTCTTGGGATACGGGAAGTGTCTCGTCCTCTTGAGTTCGAGTCGAGCTACACCGTACTCCAGCACGCGCCCGCGGAATCGATCGAAACCGAGATCGTGCCGCAGGCCGTGGAAACAATCGAGGCGCTCAAAACAGCGTGGAGAGAGGGCAATCACCGTAAGGTGGTCGAACTGATCGGCCGCGAGGTGCGTCGCGACGGTGACTCCGAAGAAGAGTTCCAGCGGGTCGTCGAGGCGGCACTGCTCGCGGATGGTTCGGGGGAAATCACCCGCCATCCCTACATCCACGCCGAACTGAGCAAACTAATGGCGCACTGGGCCTACAAACTGATGACCGGAGGAGGCGTCGAACTGCCGGCCTTTGCGCTGGCGGACGACGGCTTTCTGGCACTTCAGGATGGCAAGGTTCTGAGCGGAGCCGACTGGATGCCGCTTACAGCAGCCATCACAACACTTCCCGCGAAGCGAGGTCTATGCGTGCGTTATCCGGTACGCATGAAGGAAGACCTGCTTCCGCTGCAACACCTTCACGGTGAGAATCTAACGGTTCAGCTGATGTCGCGATTTGGGTTCGATCTGGAAGGTGCAGCCCGGATCGTGGATGAGCAGCTGACGCTTGAGGGGACATACACACTTCATTCGGAGACCGCTAAGCGCAATGGCGGGGATTACGACTTTGACTGGGTGTGTGTCATCGACGAGGATCGCTTCCCACGCTTCGTGGAGAGCCGGTTCCGCATGGAGCATGAGCATGCGGTCACCAAAACCAAGGCGGGACGAGCGAAGTCTCCCTGGTTCTCGCTCGAGTTCGTTGCCCTCAAGTCGCGCGGCAATCAGATCGGGGTCATTACCGACCTGATGAGTTCCTGCGTCGCCAGCGGACGTGAGGACCTGCTCTACGAGTTGGTCTCTGAGTTGCAACTGGAGATCGATTCGCTCAAGCACAACACCAACGCGGACCGGAAGAAGCTGCAGGCGATTCGCCAGCAGGTTCCTCCGGCGCCCTGGCTTGCCCTTAAGGAAGCCAAGGCCATCAATGACAAGGAACTGCCACTGTCGCTCGACGTCCTGCCCACGGATCGTATCGGAAGGCTCTATAACATTCTTCGCAAACACATCGAGGAAATGGTGGAGAAGCCCTTTCCAATCGAGCAGTTCCGCGGGCTGATCACGGGAAACGCAGTGCAGGCTCCCATGTTCGCCGAATCGCGTCTGATCAATACCGTGTACGCAGCCGGTCACGGAATGATTCAGGCCAAACTCAACGAGGAGCAAAAGGCACATGAGCAGGCGGCCGAACGCCTGGTGCAAGCGAAGAACTCAGGTGATCGGCAACGCATCGCCGCTGAGCAGCGGGAATTCTCGAAAGCGAAGGCCCGTCACCGCCGTGCTCAGGAAAATGCCCGCGAACAGGCCGCTTCGCTGCAATCCATCATTCGCAGTTGGGGCGATGGAAAGCAGGAAGACCGGGTGGGCTGGTGCCAGGCGCTCCATACCGTCGTCTCGCGGGGAAAAGGCATGGGATCGATCCTCTTTCACGCTTTTCCGCAGGAGGTGATCGATTCGATTGCGGCGCGCACGGGCGGGATTCGCACGCAAGTACTGTGCCCAGCCGAGAAAGTGCATGTCGTAGTCGAAAGCGATTGTCTCTATTCGCTCCGTGGGGAGAGGAAAGAATTTCTGCTCCGTATGGACGGCGTGACACAACAGATCGTGCGTGATCGTTGACGTGCGTCAGGGCGATCGATTTTGCCTGTCTGCGGACGATCAAAAACCAGCCACCCGGTGGAGCGGTAAGCGAGCACTTGACCTCCTCCGGGGGCAAAGACTCGCTGCCGCGCGCCCGGGAAGATGGGAGAGCAGCATGCGATTCCTGAACTGGCGCAGATCGGACGGAGCTGTTCGAGTTTCTGTCCGTCTCCAGCGCACGCCACAGCAGTGGTTCTTCCAATGGAAGGTTTGCGGAAGACGCCGCTACTCGAAACGCGAATTGCTTGACCTCGAAATGCGGGTCAGGAAGTTCGTTAGCCGATGCCCGGCCGCAGGCCCGGCAATCGAAACTCACTCCGTATGGCTGTGAGTCAACCACCTGGCAGGAAGAGGATCGCCCCAAAGGGTCCTCTTCCTCCGGGAGAAACAACGGAGAGGTGTCATGCTCCTCAAAGAAGCGGCAGTTCCATTCCTTCTCTTTGGCGCAAGTTTCGCAGTCGCGCAGAACGTGGTCCATCAGACAGTCCATCCGGACCAGGTCATCCCAATTCAAACCGCTCTCAATCACATCAGCATCATCATGCTGCCGGAGAAGATCGTGCGCGTGGCCGCCGGGAGCGAGGCGATGCAGATCGAGTGGCACGAAAACAACGTGTTTATCAAACCCCTTCAGAGTGGTCAGGCCACAGATCTGATGGTCTGGACGGAACACCAGTTCTCGGCCTACGAACTTGAAGCGCCAGGGGACGCGAAACAAATGACATTCGTCCTTGACGAATCCGCCTCCCCGCTTCCGCGGGTTAAAGGCGCGAATGTGCCGCTGGCGAAGCCATCTGCCGATGAGGTCCGCTCGCTCAGGGATTCAGCCATCAACTCCACTCTGCTCAACGTCACGCCCGTCGACGGGCGCGACGCGCATCCGCCCAAGAATCAGGTCAGCGTTTCGATACGGGATGCCGTCCGCGATGGAGATTCGGTGTTTGTACGCTTCGCGGTGACGAACAGCGGCGCCCAACCCTATCGCGTCCTTTCACCGCAGGTCTTTGAAATCACGCCTCAGCAAAACGCCGATCTTCTGCCCGCGTTGACGAATAAGCAAATGAGCGACAGATCAGTTGCCCAGTTCCAATCGAATCAGACAGACCAGATCGTCGTCTCGCAATCGAACATTCCCGAAAAGGACCTCTCGCCAGGTGCAACGGCAGAGGGAGTGATCCAGATCCATCCGAAGGATGCGGCGAAGCCAGGCGTCTATCAGTTCGTTTTTGGCGATGACTCAAGCCGTGCGGTCAAGGCAACGGTGGTGCTCTGATGGCCGCCCAGGAATTCATCACTCCTGAGGAGGCGCGCGTGCGGCTTCTTATCGCTTACAGGCAGGGTGGCGACGAGAGCTTTTCGGAGACCTTGCGGCGGCCGTTTCTGAACCCGGTTGAGCAGCGAAACGCGAAAGGCAGACGCAACCTGCACCCACTGGTGATCGTTGGCTTCGTGCTCGCGGCCGTGGCTGGCGCATCGCTGATCGTCTTCAGCTTTACGGTCCACGCACTGTGAAGGGTGGTCGGCATGCAGGGAGAAGTTCACTATCGGCGTCATACCGACGCACAGGACGCTCTCATCGTGGCCTGGGTCCTCATTCTCGGCATTGTAGGCATCCTCTACTTCGTCGCCTGGGATAGGCTTCAGGTGCGCGCGGGCCAACTGATCGAGCTGACCATTTACCCCTTTCTTGTCTTCCTATTTCTTTGGGAAGCTCTTCGCTATCGGGCCACCAAAACCAGAACAATGGAGGAAGCGTGGCCGCGGCCGATCCCCTATGTGCCCCGCGTGCAGGAGGAGAGGCACATCGTAGAGGCGCGACGCCAATCGTCCGTCCTGCTTGGTTACGACATCTTCGGGGAGCCTTTCTACTGGTCCGACAAAACCCGAACCATGCAGTCGAATGCCTTTGGGATGACGGGAGCCGGCAAGACGAATCTCCTCCAGACGGTGACGGAACAGGACATTACACGAGGCGCACCGATCATCTTCATCGATGGCAAAGCCGATAAGAAGCTCCTGACGGAGTTGCTGCCGTCGATAGAGGCAGCGGGGCGGATGCAGGATCTTCGCATCATCGACCCCATGCGGCCGGAGATTTCCGCGCGCTACAACCCCTTCTGGGCGCCACAAGGCAACGCCGAGGAGCACGTGGCGTTCGTCTTTGAGTCCTTCAACATGGAGAAAGACTTCTTTGAAGGCCACCAGCGCGTCTACCTCGAAAACATCGCACGCGTGCTCTATTACTCAGGCAAGAGGTTCAACTTTCACGATGTCCTCGTGTGCGCCTACGATCAGGCGGTCCTCAAAAAGCAGATGAAAATGGCGTTGGACCGCGTGACGACCGATCCCACCGTCACCCATCAACAGAGACTGACGCTCACGATGAGCGTGCGAAATCTGCTCGAATCGTTCGAAGACAAGGAGCGCGTCTCGAAGATCCAAGGGCTCATTAACGAGATGATGACCTTCATGGGCGACGAGATGGCCCTGATCACCGGCCCCTATGACGAGTTGCTTTCGCTCGACGAGGTGATCGACCAGAAGCTGATCTTGTACTTAAGCCTGAATGTGAACGTCAACGAACGGGCCGTGACGGCCCTGGGCCGGATGCTCCTTCAGAACCTGCAGCTGATGATCGGCCGGCGTTATTCACGCGCCGAAGAGGGCGAAGAGCAGCCGTTCGTCAGCGTCATCATGGACGAGTTCTCACCCTTCGCCTACGAGAACTTTGCGCACATTTTGCAAACAGCGCGCGGCGCCAACGTCGCCTTTCTGTTTGCGCTTCAGAGCGCGCCGCAGCTGCTCCAGGTCGGCCGCGGGTTTCGCAACGACGTTTCCAGCGCGCCCAACACCACCTTTATGTTGCGCACCAAAGACGAGGAAACGGCCAAATACTTCCTGAACGCGAGCTCCCGCGTGCGCCAGATGCGCCGCAGTATGCGAATCCGGAAGAGAGGTCTGTTCAACCCGGACTATGAGGAAGGAATCGAAGGCAGCCAGACCGAGATCAAGGACACGCTTGCCCAGGACGAACACATCAAGAAAATGCCAGTAGGCCAGATGGAAATGCTGGTGACTGACCCGATCCTTGGCACGATCCACAAGCACCTCCACATCCGGAAGGCGTCGAGCTATTGGCTGCCGCGTGTACCCATGAACGTGTACCCGAAGCTCACAACGGTGGCGTCGGATTCACATGGGCTGAATCTCAGCTTTCCGAATCCGGAGCTCGAAGAGAAGAGACAGAGGAGGCGCAAGAAATGAAGCGTTGCGCAGAGCTGGTTGTGGTGTTCCTCATGTCGGCGGCTAGCGCGGGCGCGTTGCAGGCCGATCGCAGCTCCTATGACCCGATGGCGCATCAGGCTCGGGCAAAGCAGCCGACCGGAATCATCGAAACGACGCTCGCAGGAATCAATCCGCAGAACCGCGACTACGGCGCTCGAGTGGGAGAGTGGCGCAAAGAAGTCCTCGAAGACACGCTCCACCAGATCTATTTCTGGAGCCTGATTCTGCTCGCAATGGGCCTCGGCATTTCCATTGCCGGCAACGGCTGGCTGCTCAGAGAGCGGGAACGGAGATTGTCGATTTCAGCCGATGTAGTCATGCAGCTGTTCAATGCCTACATCGGCTCGCGTGCCAAGGCGCTCGAAGTGATCGCCCAACACAATACGCTGGTCGATCGCTATAACACGCTTGAGGGCGAAAAGCAGCGCCTCGCGGACCAAATCGCTGGCTCCTCAAACAAACCAGTCCAGTCCGAGTTGGACTTTAACCAAGCGCGGGAAGACCGGGGCACTTCAATTCAAGCGCCGTCTGCGGCGGCTCCGGTTGCCTCGGATGCTTCCCCGGTGCTCGAGACTGAGCCCGGTGAAGTCGACAACCTAAGAGCCCAACTTTCCGAGGTTGAGACCAAACTCCAGCGCAAGACGGCGCAGCTACAGGCCAAGGACAACCAGATTACGAACCTGCGGGAGAGGCTGAGCCGTGCGCACGACAGCCTCGAAGTGCAACGAGGCGGGAAGCCGGCAGCCAACCAGTCGGGAGCGAATGGATGATCGTTCGCTGTCTTAGTTTCGGCTCTTTGTGGTGGCTGCGGCCGGGCAATCAGACTTCAGACCCGCTGCGATTCTCCACTCATGCCGCGGCTTTCAACACAACTGGTTTCCGCGATGGTTCGCGTGAGCGGCGGTTGTGGCATGTCTCCGGCGTGGTGCGGATCAATTTGGCGTCGCATGCGCGGGACCTCTGCGCGGCCAGTTTCGGAGACGGTTGCTATCAGAGTCCCGGTCCGGAGAGGCGCGGAGAGTGGAATCGGCTGCTGCTTGGGAAACACACCGGGCACACCGTCCGGGTCGATCGCCTACTCCTTTGCACATTGAGCACCGCCATCGGCCGCATCGATTTCGATAATCCCTGGCACGATGCAGGCGTGAGCGTGGTTGCGGGGAGTGCGCTCCGCGGCGTTCAGGAGACATTGCTGCTCGCCGTCCCGGGTTCTGAATTGCGAACAGAGGTGGGAATATGGGAAGTCACGTGGAACGGTATTCAGCGGAAATAAGCCCGGCATTGCCTGCACGATCTCCGTATATCCAGTACAACCGCGAACGCGATCTGCCGCTGATGCTGGCCATCAGGAACGCCACGTTCATTTCCCATAACCAGCTCTGGGAACACGCTCAAGCGAAGGGACTGGAGACTTCGCGCCGGTCCTTTAACTGGAGAATTGCTCGTCTTACCGAGGCCGGCGTCGCAGAAAAGCTGCCGCCATTGCTCCCCTATCCGGGGCCGGTGTACACAATCACGCGCGCAGGACTCGCGTGTCTCGAGGCCTGCGGCGAGGGTTTGGTCAGCCTCACATCGGAATCAAGGACGCTTGCGAACCTGAACCAGATGCAGCATTACCTGGAATTGGCAGAGGTGCGCGGGGCGATTCGCAGGGCTGGCGTACTCAGGGAATGGTCCAGCGATCTTGAAATCCGGTCGATTAACCAGTCGATTGACGTGCCCCTGGCGAAGGACTACGACGCGATTGCGGATGTGGAATGGGAAGCGAAGTCGTACAGGATTGCGATCGAGTACGAACGGTCGCTGAAGTCTTCGGACCGATATCGCGACCTCATGTCAGCCATTGCCGGCGAGCGTCAGGTTCAGATGATCCTTTATCTCACTTCGTCGGTTGATCTTCTCTACCAGCTGAAGGCCGAGTTCGACGGTCAGGACTTTCCCGTAGCCCTGGCGCCGTCACACTCCTTCCGCCTCAATCCGCTCGCTGTACGGCTCTACACGACGCGCAAGTTTGAGCTGACAAGAGCAACCATGCCGGTGCTGATGCGCATGCTTGCGCCAGGCGCAAGAGAACTTCGAGCCTAACAATCTCGCCAAATAATCCTCCGAAACGCGCACGGTCCCGCAGCGTTTGCCAGGTCCGAGCTGCAGAAGCTAGCGATCACTTGCGTTCTCTGACGGGTGCAAATGCCACCGAAATGCGCGGTTTTGCGAACCCATTCCTGCAGCGTTCCTCTCGGCCTTTCGTGTCTTCCGGTTGTCTTCCTCCCGGCTACCTGAGAGCGCGCGAAACTGCTGAACGCCAAGGGGATATTTCTGACTATCCCCCAAAACATTTGGGTTTCAGGGGTACAGAAGATAGGCATGTGAATCTGGCCTGAATCCGGGGAAACAACGCGCAGTCAATGGCCTCTGTAAGGAGCCAATCGGTAAAGAAAGGAGGCAGTTCTAATGAAGCGCGTGTATGTGGGCGCGGATTTCCATCAGCACCGCGCCTTCATTAGACAGGAAGACATAGTGATTTGCGTGTGGAATCGTAATCACCTTCGCAGTAGGAAGTCCGTTTCTCACGGCTTGCTCTTGCTTTTCGGCCAGTGCTGACAATGACGTTGAATATGCACTGGCTGCTGCGCGAATCGCCGGGTCTGTGCTGTCGTCAACCCATATGCCCAAGCTATGCGGATCCGCGAAGATGAAAAGTGCAGGAACAGGCTCGCGGCTGTACTTGTTCGGATGCGTTATGAGTGTCATCAACATGGTGCCGCCAGGAGAGTCAATCCGATCGCCGACCGCTCCCGTGGGCGTCACTCGCCATTCCTGCCGCAGTTCCGCCTCCGGAGATCGGAAACCGTTCACGCGCTCGTTATAGTCCTCTAGTGCGCCGAAGCTGGCCAAATCGCTTGGCGTTGGCGGCGGTGGCTGTGGGGCGTGGAGCGCCATCATATCCATGACGTTCGCTCCGTGGCCGTCGTCGAAGGCATACGAATACCCAGCTTCCAGGAAGACCAGGCCAGAGATGCTATCGGGGTGGTTATTGGCAATCCAACTCATCTCGGCTCCGGCAATGGAGTGGCCTACAAGAATTGGCCGCTTCAGTTTCAGAGACTCAAGAACCGCGAGTACGTCCTCGCCGAGACGATCCGCGGGCTCGCTTGTGGGCGCGTACCCGGAGGCACCGAATCCGCGTCGCGTTATCGCGTAGATATGACCATGAGTCAACGACCGCAACTTGGGAGCAAACTCATCGAACACGTGGGCGGTATCTCCGCCTCCCGCCAGTAGAACAAAGGGTCTGCCAATACCTCCCCAGTCGAGAACTTCAACCTTCACGCCACTTTCTACGGTTACGAAGTGGACTTTGTGAGGTGACGGGTCTCTCCATGTTGAACTCTGTGCGACGAGAGGTAGGGTGAAGAGAGCGACCGATAAACAACCGATACCCCCCTTGTTTTGGCGTCTCATATTTGACCGTTACGTAGCCAATCCTCGCGAAGTTCCCGCTTCCGTGTCGCACCGCACAATGAACTATCCCGCACAGCTCGACACCACAGCTTGGTTGATTGGCTCCGGGAACTCGTAAGGAGCCTCGACGCAGGACCGATTTAAAACCTCATCCCGATTCCATCGACGCCCCGACAATCTGCCGGGGCTTTTTCGTGTCCAGCCAACAACCCAAAGAGGAGGAAGTGTCATGTCCGATCGTGATCGCCGGTATTCAAAACGCGAGTTGCTCGGCAACTTGCATGTGGACTACGTCATGTCCGTCACCGATCTTGGCCTGGCGGCCAGATCCAACCGTTGGGATGTGCTGCGTGCATTCCTGGCCGTCGGGGAAGCCCGGGCGGAACGGCTGGTCGAGGAGGAAGATGGCTTTCTGATCCTGCAGAGCGTTCCCGGACAAGCAAACACGGGAGGGATCTACCTCTTCGCCGAACCGCTTCAGTCCTTTTTCTGGCTGCGGTTCGACCACAATGAGGATTCGCTCAATGGCGAGGACTTCCAGTTTGCTATGCGGGTGTACCACCTGCTCAATCTCATCGACGGCAAGCGGAAGAAGACTCGCCGCCGGCACAGCCACGGAATCCATGCCTTTCCGGTGTCGGGCGGCGTCGACCTCGGGACACCGGCAATGGCAGTTGCTGCGTGCTAGGAGCAGCGACTTTAGGCTCATTTGACCGAGTTTTGGAACCGGGGTACAACAACACAGCTTGAACGAAGGGAGCACGAGCCATGGCTCAGCTTGCTACAGCGTGGAAGGCGCCGCGACCGCAGCCGGAGATCCTGCCGGCTACGGTCGGCCAGGCGGCTGAATACATGGCTTGGTTTGTGAACCGGCGTGCGTACACCCGGCAAACGGACCGGCCGGACGAACGCTCGGGCAAGTACTACTTCTACCAGGCGCGCGACCGACGCACGAAAGAGCGGCTGGCCCTGGACCCGGGGATTATTCAAAAACATCTGGCGGGGGAGCTGACCGTCGGCCTTTATGCCATCAATCCGGAGACGCAGTGCTCAAAGTGGGTTGCGATCGACGCGGACTACGAAGGTGCCTACCGCGACCTGCGAACGCTGAAATGGGAACTGGAACAGGACGGCGTTCACGCCATCGTCGAAATGTCACGGCGCGGCGCGCACCTATGGATCTTATGTGAACACCCACTGCCGGCACGGCTCTGCCGCATCTATATATATAGTCTCGCTCTTCGCCTCGACGTCCCGATCAAGGGGACCTTCAAGCAGGTCGACGGGATCGAGATCTTTCCTCGCCAGGACGAAATCGGCGCGGCGGAGTATGGGAACGCCATCCGCGGCCCACTTGGCATTCACCGCGCCAATATGCACCGGTACTGGTTTGAGGATGCGCCGAGCAACCTCGCCGACCAGCTTACCTACCTTCGGTCGGTGAAGCGGCTGACCGCGGCCGAACTCGAAACCTTCACCCGCGGTCTGTCGATTCCGGAATCTGTGTGCAGCCGACCGGCACTGGAAGTCGCGTCTTCCGAGATTCGTCAGTCCGGATTTCAGATCCTCCAGCACGTCAAGGTTCGATTCAAACGGAGCGGCAACTACTGGACGCAGTGTCCATCGTGCGCGCAGCAAGGGCGTGACTGGGCGCGGGACAACCTAGCGATCTCCGTAGCCGATCCCCGCTTCTACAAATGCTGGGCCGGGTGCACGCGGGAGATGATCCGCGAAGCACTGGGGCAGCCTGTCCCCAAACAGACCTATCGGTGAACACAGGAGGTGAGCGTGAAGGAGAGTCGGCTGGCCACAATTGCGCGGCGGGGACTCTTGCTGCCTGCGGAAACCCTGGAGCAGGTTCGCAAGACCGGCATTCGCTGCCGGCCGCAGTTAGATGTCGTTTACCAGCAACAAGCGAAGGCATGGAAGCTTCGCGGCGAGGAATCTGGAGGCGCCGTCGAGCTCTTGGGTCACTACGTCGGCTTCGTCGGGGTGGATGGTTGTCCACTGCCGTGGCTGCAACGCGTTCAGAACTTCCTCCCAAACGGAATGCACGCGGTCATCGTGGAGGACGAATTTGTGCGCGTCGAGATGTTCCGCTTCGAGAATACCTACGACCTCCTGATTACGAAACACTGGCTCGAACAGCGGACCGGTCAAAGGGCGGACATGCGAAACACGGTTCTTTTTCTCGGGCGCAACGGCATTCTCGAAACCGAATTGTGGGGGAAGGATGCAGCCTTTCGCGGCGGCGCCATGCCTCACTTTCTTACCAGAAGCGGCGAGCCGGGACCACCAGACTCTGTGTGGATAGACGGAACGATGAAAGCGACCGAGGCGGTCTGTTGCTGCGGATGTCGCCATTCGCATCTGCTCGAGGCAGCTCCGGCGCCGAAACTAGTCGAGGTGCCCGCATGATCGACTGGCATCATCCGTGCATCTATGAGCGGCTGCGCTGCTTCGGATTGACGCTGTTCACACTCGGCATAGCGTCACACAATGAGGCCAATCCGCCCGTCGCAATTGCGTCGCTCCTAGTGGCGACGCTCCTGGTCGTCCGGCTCAGAATAGAACTCGGAATTGGCAGGGACGAAGAAGAAACCAGCCTCGAACGCAAACTCCGGCATATCGATCTGATCAACCCGCTGGCCATCGGCCCCGCGGTGCTTGGAGCACTGGTTCTGCTGCGCCGGCTTTCCGATGTCGGCATGTTTACCGAAGGCTGACCGGCGGTCCAGCCGGAAACACGATTGATTTTGCAGAGGGGGAGAACATGCACCTCACGCTGAAAGGCATTTTCGAAGTCTTCGCGCAGGAGTGGTACGTATTCTGCGCATACTTCGCAATCTACGTACTGCTGGAAGTGCGCAGGCACGGGGAGCAGATCGCAATGCATCGCGTCGTTCGCCACGCTCTCTGGGCGGCGTCCTTCGTGATCCTTCTGCGTGCCGCGGTTGTGTCGGAGGTCCTGATACGCCGAACAGGAATTGACTTCAGAGTCTTCGTTTACGTGATGGTCATGCGCCTCACGGGGACCACCATCTACCTGCTCGGTGAAATGTTCGAGGAGGTTCCAAAGGCTGTCGAGGCCAAGGCGGAGGAGCGGCCATGACGTCGGACTGGGCGCCGCTGGAACTGATGCTCGGGCCAAAGTTGTGCGCGTGCTTCATGTTCATGGGACGATCCGGCGAACTCTACCTCTACAAGCACATTGATACGCGCCGGTACCTGAACCTCGATGCCGAGGGAAGATGCTTTCGCTACACGGGGAACGAGTACGCGCCTGAGGAATTACGAAAGGCCATCGCACACGTTTTCAGTTAAGAACACGGTGTTCGCGTCGGAACGACGAAGGCGCGGGAAAAGGAGAAGCAAATCATGAGCAAGACAGTGAACAAGGTCCTGCTGCTCGGCAATGTCGGCAAAGATCCGGAGATCGCGTCAACGAACGGTGGAACGCTGGTTGCCAAGCTTTCGCTGGCGACCTCGGAACGATTCAAGGACAAACAGGGCGAGTGGCAGGAACGGACAGAATGGCACAATCTTGTCGCGTACGCGCGCGGCGCCGAGATTCTGCGCGATTACGTGCATAAGGGGTCGAAGCTGTTCGTGGAAGGACGGCTCACCACGCGGTCCTGGGACGATAAGGAGAGCGGCAAGAAGATCTACCGCACCGAGATCGTGGTGGGGGACCTTAGCCTGATTTCAAGTTCAGACGGCGTACGCCCAGCCCAGAGCAGAACGCCGAAGTCGAGTACGAGTGGTGCTCAAAACGACGAGTCAGCGGCCGACTTTGAAGGGCTGGGCATTCAAGATTCCGAGATTCCTTTCTGAATGGACCGGAGGGACGTTCGCATTCATCAATCCTCGCCGACTTTCGAGTACCCTGCGGCTTCATTTCGAAGTATGTGGATTGTCCGGCTATGCACGGTACTCGGCCTCGATGCGGTGCGCCTCATCGTGGGATACAAGACAGCACATCCACGGTTTTTACGAATGCTGCCTATTTGGCTGCAGGCCTCATTACGGCTTTAGTCCCCTTCGCGGTAGACGCCACGCAGCAGTTCTCTCTAAAGCGCCGGGGGTCGGGTTAGCCAAGTACTTCTCATCCATGTAAACACTTTCCCATGAGGGATCGACAGGAAGGTCGTTAAGAGCGCGATGCCATAGTCTTTTATTCGGCTCGTCATTGTGGCTTATGCACCACGCGAACAGGTCTGCTAGCTGAAAGGCCGGAGTGTTGCGCATGTCAGCTTCGGGGTTAACTACAACATCTTTGAATATCGGGCTCGTCTCTTTTACCCTGCCCGAGCTGGCTCGATCTAAAGCGTGACCGCGATAAGCCTCTCCTTGATCAAAGAAGAGCTGGTGCGACTCGGCCCCTACTTTTCGACCCCACCTGAACACGAATCCGAGCACTTCAGAGATGCACAGTTCATAAACACTGTTGGGCAACAAGGGGTTGGCGTCTCTCGCCTTTTTATAGTCCTCCAAATAAATCGATATCGTGACGGCGCGCAGTCCCGCCCTATGCTCTCCCTCCACGAGCGAAGGCATGGCTGCATGCCGCTTGGCGATGCGCACACAGTCGAGGATGAAATCGTTAGCCAATCGATCACTCCAGCCCTCGCTCACCGAATACGGGCGATTGAGGGTGACGGCATCGGTGACGTGCAGAAAAGGCACATTGTAACGAACTAGCACGTCATTCCAATCAACAACGAAACCGTCCCATTGCTCGCAATTGCCGCATACCGTCGCCAACACGACGCGATCACACTGCGATAAATCGGCATGATTTGAACCGTCGAAATAGCTCTTAAGAATCATGATCAGATGATCCTGTGGAACCGTCCTGTAGGAGACAAAACCCGAAAGAGCCGCAGATGTTACGCGCGCCCCTGCTCTTACCCAACGGAGCTTATGCCTCATTTCCAGTTTAGCTATCTAAAAACTGGATTCGCGTTAGTATTCGGCTCTCCGGTCGGATTGCCGCGAACGCTAAAGCTGCTGCTTGGTCGAGACCAAAGAGTCTTCGCTGATCGCTCTCCTCACGCTGATCAGTTTGAGGGCCGACGATCGCTCATGATTCGATGGGCTCCGCCTCGTTTGCCCGATTCTTCTCGTTCAATTCCAACCCCGAGGTCCAACTATGGAGAAAACACTAGCAACCGCAGATGCACTCGTGCGTCTGGAGGAACCTTTTGCCTCGAAAGACGTGAAGTGGCTGGTCGCGGCCACTTCGAGAGATGGCCGAAAAGGCCGCGTGACGCCCTATGCCGATCCGCGGGCCTACACGGACCGCCTGAACCACATCTTCACGGCTGGAGGCTGGACGCGGGAATATTCCGTTCACACCGTCTCTCCGATTACCCGGATGAAGAAGGACAAACCCATCCAGACCGGAAAGGTGCTGGTGACATGCGTGGTGTCGATCCCCGGTGTGGGAACGCACAGCGGGAGCGGCGAAGAATGGGCGGACGACGAGAATGCGATGACGTCGGCGGAAGCACAGGCATTTAAGCGGGCCTGTAGCTGTTTTGGTCTCGGCCGCTACTTCTACAACTTTGCCGAGATCTGGGTGGATCTCGATGAATACAAGCACCCACGCGAAATCCCGGCTCTGCCGTCCTGGGCGCTGCCTGAGTGCGAGCGGCGAGCACCGGCCCAGAACGGAACGACCCGGAAGGAGAACGGCAACGGGACCCCTTCGGTACAAAAAGGTCCGCTCGACGCGAGCATCACGGGCAAGATCGAGGCGTGCCGTCGGGACGTTGGCCAGATGCTCTATAGCAACATTCTGGGGTCCGTGGCAAAGGTGCGGTCCGCACGAGACATCCCCAATCAGCGTGTCCAGCAGGAGGTGCTGAAGTGGATGGAGAGCGGCGTGCGCGGCATGGCGCAGGTGCGCCGCGTCGCTGCCGAGATCGCCGAAACCGAGTTCTACGGGATTCTTGACGGTCTAGGAATCCGGCGACTGGACGAAATCCAGAACTTCGGCACGCTGGCAAAGCTCGTCGAGAAGATGAATGCGGCGCAATCGAGAAGGCCCGCCGCCTGATCGGGATGCCGACAAACCAACTAATGAGGGCTACGAGGAATCGTGGCCCTTCTTGTTTTTGAGGTCAACCCATGAGAGTCGCAGAGTGCTCCATGTGCCGGCGGCCCGCGGCGTGGTTGATCGACACGGAAGTCTTCTGTGAAGGCCACAAAGAACTCATCATCGAGGCCGCCGGTGTCGATCGGTTCAGGATCCGTCGGCTGACAGAAGCAGAGTTTGCCTTCCAGAGCGGCGGCCGGATTTCACGAACGGTGGCCGTAAAGAAGGAGGCACAAAATCCCCATGGCGAAATTGTTCGAACTTCCCACTGACAGAGGCATCTGTGCAATTCCACTGAAGCATGCGGTCTACTGCCGGAAATGCCGGACCGTCTCCAATTCGCGACCGAATCAGTGTCGTCTGTGCGGCAGTGATCGAGTTGTACGTCTCGAACCCATCCTTGATGGTAGCCCCGAACCTCCGGCACAAGGCGCGCAGCCAGTTCGTCTGGCTCTGGTGAGAGCCGTGAGCGCGCAGATCCAGGCAATTCTCTCCCTCAATTCAGGTGCAGGAGGTGACCATGGCCCGCAGCGCCGCCCGTCTCAAGATGGGCTACTATCCACTGCCTCCGATTGAGGCTCAGAACATCCGATCTCTGCTCAATTTCTCGGGGCCATGTTCTGTGATCGATCCCTGTGCGGGAAAAGGAATGGCACTCAACCTGATCACGGCTGGTGCGCCCGTTGTTCGATTTGGGGTGGAACTCGACACCAGCCGTGCGGAGGAAGCCGCAAAGGTCGGGATTCGGATGATCCAGGGCAATGTGTTCGACGCCCACGCGAAGGTCGAAAGCTTTTCCATGCTGTATCTGAATCCGCCGTATGATTCGGAGATCAACCTGACGGGCAATCGGCGTTTGGAACGGTTGTTCCTCGAGCACACGCATCACTGGCTGGTCCAGTACGGAGTGCTCGTGTTCGTCATTCCGTTCGAGCAGCTCAGCGACTGCGCCGGCATTCTGAGTGCAAACTTCGCCCGACTGTGTACTTTTCGCATGGCAGACGCTGAATCAATCCGCTTCCGGCAGATTGTGGTGTTCGGTGTGCGCCGGAATGTCCGGGGTACGGCGCACGAGGAAAATCAGCGGCGGATACGGATGCACGCCCAGCACGGCGGATATGAGAGGCTTCCTGAGCTCGCGGCGGCGGTCGTCGAGCCGTATGCCGTGCCCGTCTCCGGCGAAGCAATGCTAACCTACCGCGGCCTGCCGTACAACCTGATCGAAGACCTGTTGCCGTATTCCGCCGCGTGGAAACAGGCCGCGCAGGTCTTGTTGCCCAGCGAGGACATGGCGATCGGCCGACCCATCACACCGCTACATGGCGGGCATGTGGGCCTGCTGTGCACCGCGGGGCTGCTGAATGGTGTCTTCGGGCAGGGCGACGACAGACACATCGCGCGCTGGCGATCCGTCAAACACATCACCGAGTTCCACGAGAAAGAGGGCGATACAAAGATCATCCGCCGGCGCGAGAAGTGGTCGAACGAACTCCGGCTGCTTTTTGTCACCGGAAAAGCGGTGAAGCTGACCGAAAGTGCTTCGAAGGAGGACAGCGGCGATGGAGAATGCCCACCTGAGGATGGGACTGCTTGAATATGAGCGGTACACGGAGAAGATCGCCACGCGAATCCGGGTGCGGGTGAGCCATTACATCGGCGAAGACGACGAGGCGCATCTGCTCAGCGTGTTCGGCAACGATTCAGACATTGGAGCGATCATAGCCGCAGTCTACGAGCAGGCGCGATTTCGGCTCACGTTTCCAGATGGGGAGATGCAAGAGATCGGTCTGGGTGAAGGGGCCATTTGCAGTCGCGGAAGTGTCGGCGTTCCCGGCCGAAAACAGTGTGTCCGGCACATGATCGCGATCTCCGAGGAGTTGCGCGGGATGAAGTCCCTTTCCCGGACCTTTGTGCTGCGGCCGGAACCGAATGAGGTGTGGACCGCCCTCGTACATCGGTTTGGTCTGCCGGGATTGCCGGAGTGGGCTGAACCGATGACGAGGATTTTGGAGAAGGAAAAACGCATCGTACCGGTGGACAGCATCGGGTGCCTCGCAACTGTGATCTCTGCGACGTGCGAGGAATTGCTGGAGTGGATGGCGAGTGAGGTTGGCCCAGGCGGGCTCTCTTTTCCAACGTCGAATGGCCCTATTCGATGGGCCAACGGGACGATTGTGGAGGTTTTGCAATCTGAATCAGAGTTGACGCAGAGGGCAGCGTGACCGAAACAACATTTTAGGTGCCGATGAGCGACTCGCCCCCGAGGCCAATGACTAACCGTCCACCAGCTAAATCGCAGGACTCTCGCCGACCTCCGAGGATGAGTCCGGCAGCCCCACGGCTTTTGCTCAGGCGCTTGGCCGATGCCTGAAAATGGGAAGAAATGCAGGGTCTAGGCACATTTGCGCACAGTCAGAGCGACTTGATGAAGTCTGGCAACTCTCTGTTAACAGCTTCGAGCTCTTCTCTCAAATTTGAAAAGACCTGGCGAAAGGCGTTGGCGGCGATCCGGAGGTTGAACCAGCGCGCGTCTTGTTCAGAAACGCTAAGGCTCTTCGGAATGAATCGGCTCTTCGGTTCAAGAAGCAAGAGTGCGCGTATCGGTGACAGGGGATAGTAGAGCTCGAATCGTTCGACTGGATCCATATTCGTGGGATTCGCAGCGAGGTTTATGATCGGCTGATCTGCTGTGACGAAGGGAACCGTTGATTTGTTTTCGAGTAGATAAGGTATGCGATTGTCAGCGTCGCCGAACATGCTGGCACCGACATTCAACGCAAGAATGATCACAAGTAGGTTTGACAAGCGCATATACTGATCGAAGCGTTCACGCGGCATTGTTCTCATGGTTCCGCGGATGAATTTTGTTCTCGTGTACTGAATATTAAGGCCTCCGTAAAATTGAGCGCGGGTATCTGTCTGGTCGAGGAATGATATGTCGCCTTGGATCATCGATGTGATGAAAGGATTGAAACTCTCTTCCACTGCAGTGTGGAGGTCTTCGTTGATCTCGCGGACGAGCTTTTCAGCGAGTTCAAATTGCTGAGGTGTTCCGCCTTCTTCCTCGAGCACCTTCTTTGCAACGATGGGCGCCATATGACGTCGAACAATTTGTCGATAGGTCTCGCGAGCAGGCTCGGGAGATTCGTCGATAAAACGACCAATCAGAGCTAGATCTTCGTCGGTGAGTTCCTGAAGGCGGTAGAAGTAGTTTTCGGATGCTACACCCATCAAGTTTGGGCGAAACACTTTGCCGCGCATCAGGCAGAAGATGTATTCGCCGCCTGCCCAGGCTCCTAAGTAGAAGCGGCTGACAAAGTGATTGAGCTTCTTCCCAACAGGAGGCATTTGCAGATTCTAACAGGCAAACAGACAGCAAATTCTGGTCTGCTATTTTGCAATAGGCGCGAGCCAGGCGCTTCCTGTTTCATAGTAGATTTCGATCCTAGAATCACCTCATCGAACATCGTGAGATATGGAGAGTCCATAATGCCTACTCCGAAGTACGCTGCCTATAAGGCCGCTGATCCCTACTTCAATTTGGTTCGACGGGTGTTGGGTGACCTTGTCGACGGCGACCATTTCTTTGACATCTTCACCGAGGACACCATCTACGAGGTGCTCTACGATCTCGGCTGGCCTCGCGTCATTCGCGGGCGAACCGAGCTGATGAATGCGTTCAGGGGTTACGTCGAGATCATCCGCCTGCAATCCGCAGGTAATTTAGTTGTCCACTCAACGGACGCATGTCGTGTCATTGTCATCGAGTATGAAGTCCATGGAACAGTCCTCGCGACAGGAGCAAAGTACGACAACCGATTTTGCTCAGTCATTCATCTCGAGAACCAGAAGATTTCGCATTGGAGAGACTATATGGACTCTCACGCAGCTTGGAATGCATTGTCGCCACATGATCGCTAAAGCAGCTACAACGAAGGAATTCTGAAGGTTTGACAGCATACTCTTGGCGTTGACACGAAGCTCGATAGCTTCGCCCGGACCGTGGTCGGCGATCATTGGGTTGGAGTACATGAACGTGATCACTTCCGAGAGGCAGACCTTCCCAGTACTGATCTCGCATACCCCCGTTCTGCGTCATCGAAGACCCCTCTCGCTGTTGTTGCTTCGACGCACCGGGGCAAGTAGCTCACGCTCGAAATCGTCTTTGTTTGGAACTGAATTGATCTCGACGATCCGGAGGAGCGCGCGAGAAGCAATTGTCGCGGATTCCTCGTACGCGCTCGGGTTCTTCATTGGTGAACCATGGGCCGCCTTGGAACGGTCGTCGTAGAGTCTGCTTAGGTGCTTGAAGAGCAGGTACCGGGATTCACCGGGGGGTTCCAGGAATGATGCGAGATTCGTACAAACGCGGTACTTGAGCTCGGCATCTTTCGTGCTGAAGATTCTCTCCAATCCAGCCCAAACTGACACCATGCCGAGTTCGCTCCTGGAACGGTGACTGTGATAGAGGGACGAGACTGCGTAGAGGACGGCATCGTTGTAGCTCAGTCCAAACGATCGATACCAATTCTGCTTGAGCCAATCTGCCGTCGCTGCGCTAATATTCGACCGTTCCGAAACTGCAGGAATGCGCTCGCTCAGGGTGGCTTTGGCCGTTCCATCTCGAAGCCCGCGGGTGTCAACCGGGGAAACGAGCGTGATTGTAACGGCGTTTCGGGTTAGAAATCGAAGTAGAAGAGTAATCCAGCTTGCCCAATCAATATGCAGTGTCGGGTCAGAAGCATCGCTGCTTTCAGGTATCGCAAGTTCTGCAAGCAGATCGACCGCGACAGCCTCGCTGTTCGCGACAACCTGTCGCCATGGAGCTGGGCTGGGCTTGCCTTCTTTTGCAGGAAGGAAAGCTAACACTGGATGTCCCATCAAATGCACGAAGGTGCGGGAGAGAGATACTCCGTACCCTAGATCGAAGGAATCGAAGTCCAGTTCTATGCCCGACAAAAGGTAGTAGTGATAGGCGGCGCCCACGTTCGGAAGTGACCTTGGTGATGATGATAAGCCAGTTCCATGAAGACAGGTCTTCCTAACACTTCATCCTTGCCTGAGCGTGTTATTATCATTCATCAAATGGCTGATAATAATGAGCATAATCCGCCGGGATGGCTCCTTGCCGTACTCTCGTGGGCCGTCTCAGCCTACTTCCTGATTGGGTTCTTTCGCGCCGAGGGCTTTCCAGCGGCACCGATCCTTTCGCCGGGAGACGCAGCTCTAGGGGTTTCCGGCCTCTTCTTCTTGTTTCTTCCATTCTTCAACAAGATCAAAATTGGAAAGGTCCTTGACTTGGAGCGCGAGGTCGAGAAGGCCAAGGAGGAACTTGGTGAATTCAAAACTGAAGTCCGGAACAGCTTAAGCGTGCTTTCCACCAATGTAAACTCCATCAGCGGAATGACAAACCGGATCAACTTCTACAACAACGTTCCTACAGTCCCCCAGATGGAACGCGAGGCGCAGGTTTTGGACGAGAACGCACCAGAGACTGTGGATGCAGCGAAGGAAGTTCAGCGTGACTTGCTGCAGCAGGACGATGACATTGTAATCTCCTTGTTCAAAACTCGCGTTGAGATCGAGCGGCTTCTGCGCGAAATCGTTGGCAAAAGCACAAGTCTGTCTCCGGGCAAAGATGTTCGCATGGCAGGTCTGCCGCAGCTCTTCGGGACCTTTCTCGCGCAGAATCCTAAATACAAATACCTTCAGAACTCGCTGCGCTATGTAAATCAGGTTTGCAGTGCTGCAATTCATGCTCAACAGGTCTCGGAAGACCAAGCCCGAGAGGTTCTCGCTCTGGGAGCAAAAATCGTCGCCACATTGAAGGAATTTCAGGGTGGGTTTTCCCCAAGCAACAGTTGAGTGCGATTTGAGATTGGTACCGGCAAACGGGCTCTGCTCCAGGATTGGCTGGCCACAACGGCAGAACCCATTTTGTGACAAATCGCCCCATTGCTCTTTCAGCGTTTTTGAGTCGCCGCCGGGCCCTATCTGCTGAAATCGCTTCTCCCAGTTTCGGCTCAGATGACCCAATGATGCCAGCCTAAGTCTGCACAGACCACAATTTCGCTCGACAATCCAAGTCAGATTCGATCCAAGAGGTGCGCTGTGGACGCAACGGACATCTACGGCTATTTAAGGGCGCAGGCCGGGGAACTCGGAGAGCGGATCCTCGAATCGTTCCCCCCACTTCAGAGTACAACCGATGATGCTCCCGGAGAACTTTCGACTCTGCTGCGGTCGGCGCTCCCAGCCCAGGCCATTGCAATTGGAGGGCTGGCCAAGCATCTGCGGGGTGCGCGGGCCGCGCGCATCGTCGCCGAATGCGGTGCGGGCAAGACATTCATGGCGCTCGGTGTGGCGCACGTCCTCAAAGCACGGACGATCCTAGTGATGTGCCCCTCCCACATCGCGAAGAAATGGGCGCGTGAGGCTATCAAAACGATTCCTTCTGCGCGGACCTTCCTGGTCGAAGACATGCGCAACGGCGGCGATCCCAAGCAAGCGCACGGCATCTGCGAGGTTCGCTTGCGCAAGGCCAGGATCGTGTACGAAGGAATGCAGCTTTCGCTCGCCGAGCTGAGGGGCTTGGGACGGAGCGGGTGGAGACAGCGGTGCCCGCAGTGTTCGGTGTTCATCATTCCGAAGGATAAGGGCAAGTTGTCGTATTTCTGGCGGCACGCCTTCCTCACCGCGAAATGCGGTCCGGAGCTCGGCGGCGTTATCAACCCGGATACAGGCTGCTCGATCGAGAATCCGGAAGGTGGGCGCCGCACACGGATGGATTTCGATCAGCTCAAGATCAGTGAACAGATTGAGCGCCCGAAGGACGGAGCGACGCTGTTCTCGCCGTTGTGGCAGGCGGACCGGTCGAAGATCCAGCGAATGGCACCAGTTGAGTTCATCGGACGCTACATGAAAGGGTGGTTTGATCTCGCCATTGCCGATGAACTTCACCAGCTAGCTGGTGACACGGCCCAGGGGAATGCTCTGGGCGTGCTGGCACGGGCCGGTCGGCGGCTTATCGCTCTCACAGGAACGCTGATGGGCGGCTATGCCGACGATCTCTTCAACGTCTTCTACCGAATGGAACCGCAGATGATGGCGGCGGATGGCTTCACGTACGGGGGCGAAGGGCGACGCAGCTTTCAGGAGCAGTACGGAGTTCTCGAAACCATCGAGAAGATCCGCGAAGAAGACAACGCCTGCTCGCGCGCTTCCAAGAAGACCGTGCAGGTCGTCCGGAAGCCGGGCGCCTCGCCGCTGCTGTTCGGTAAGTTTCTCATGTCGACGACCGCCTTCCTGGCGCTTGAAGACATCGCAGACAACCTGCCGTCCTACACAGAGATCGTGCTCTCCTGCGACATGAATAAAGAGCTTGCGGAGGCTTACGAGGAACTCGAAAAGGCGCTGCGCGATGCCATGGCGGAACATCGCGGCAACAAGAGCCTGATGAGCGTGCTTCTGAACACGCTCCTGCTTTATCCCGATCATCCCTACGGTTTCGAGGAAATCTGGGCGCGGGCGCTCGATCCGGCGACGAAGGAATACTACAAGTTTCTTGTCGCCAGCCCACGGGAATTGTCTCGGGACTGCCTCTATCCCAAGGAAACTGCTCTCATCGAAAACATTCGGGAAGAACTGCGGCAGGGCCGGCGCTGTCAGGTCTATGCGACCTACACGGGCGAGAAAGACGTCAACGCGCGGCTGGAACATGTGCTGTCGGCCGCAGGACTGCGTGTTGCCGTTTTGCGTGCTTCTGTCCCGACGCAGAAGCGCGAGGAGTGGTACGACAGGCAGCTCGAATCGGGGGTCGAGGTGGTCGTCTGTCATCCGAAGCTGGTGGAGACGGGCCTCGATCTCCTGGCGTTTCCGACGCTCTATTTCTATGAGACAGGATATTCCCTGCACACGCTGCGTCAGGCCAGCCGGCGGTCCTGGCGCATCGGGCAAAGACATCCCGTCCAGGTGAAGTTTCTAACCTACAAAGGGACGATGCAGGAGATCTGCCTGCGGCTGATGGGCAAGAAGATGCTCGTGGCGCTCATGATGGAGGGCAAGTTCTCGGGCGAAGGCCTCCAGTCTCTCGATGCCGATGAGGATCTGATGTCCGCAATGGCACGGGAACTGGTCGAGAAGGCAGGCGTCGGCGAATCTGCCGACCAGGTATGGCGACAGCTCGATCGGGAGCGGTCGAAGCAGCTGGGGCCAACCGTACAGATAACCGAAGGGGAGAACGGCGATGATTCCAGATCGGAACTTCTCGGACAGACTGATCCACAAGGAATCCATCTCGTTCCTTCCGCGCCGAGAAGGAGCCGGAAAGATTCGCCGCCCTGGCCCAGCACGGCGACGACCGAAGTACCGGTTCAACTCAGCTTGTTCGGTTGACACGCTCAACATGCCACAACCCATTCGGGCGCGATTTCCGCGCGGGAGATTTGTATGTCCAAGGGGCCATTTTCAGCTTCCCAGTTCATCCCGACCAAGTGGAGTACGGCAGAGGACAAGGCGCGCTTTGGCAACGCACTTCTGCACTTTGTTGATTCGGCTTTGCACGGAACCTCTTCACCGATCGGCTCTACGGCCGGCTGTCAAACTGCTTTGGGCACATCGCTCACTACAACTCGACGGGGTTCTATGAGGAGTGGTTTTTGTCTCTGACCGCTCAGGTTCGATTTCTCGAACACACGTTGCGATTCCCCTGCTACGGAGATCCGGAATTTACATTTTCGGCGGGAGGTCCCCAATCGGAATTATCTTCCGCGGTATCAGCTGCTCCTCGCGGGAGAGCAACGCGCCGCGCAATTGATTTTGCTTGAGCGCCTCGAAGGGAAATATCGCAGTCGGCGGAAAGATCCGGAAGAGCGCACGGCGTCGGCCTCCCTGCCAACCGGTGGTGAAGCCGTTGAGCCTGTGCAGGGGCTTTTGTTTTGACCCAGCCCTCGGCGATGGCAGCCGAAATCTTCATTCCAGAAGTGAAATGATGAACAAGGAAAGAGAGACGGTTCGTTGTGTCCAGTGCGAACTGGTGCAGTGGGCAGATCATCCGAACTGCCGTCGCTGCGGCCAGGCCCTGCCCGCGCCTGTCGTGAACGTCGTTGAACGGGTGGTGGAGAGAGTCGTATTTCAGCAGGACTCTCAATGCCTGCTGAACCTTCAGGAAGCCTCGCAACTCATTTCCGCCACGGCAGCGAGTTTGGAGGAGTCTAGTGCCCATCGGCAGCTCCCAGTGCCTTTGAATTCGCTCTCGACTGTCGAGACGTTCCCAACGCTCGACGAGGTGGAGCGAGCCATGATCCTGGCCGCCTACAGGAAGTCGAATCGGAAGCCGGTGGAGGCAGCACGACTGCTGGGCATCGGCAAGACGACTTTCTACCGCAAGCTGAGAGAGATGCGTCAGATAGCGGCGTGACCCTGGAAGGCGCGATTGAGCCCGTTTGACCGAAATTCGATCCGCGGATACAACCTTCTTCGCTGGAAACACGACCTCGTCCGTCCAGCGACGGCCTCAATTCTGACAGGAGGATAGATATGGATGCCTACAGCGTGCCATCTCAAGATTCGATCGCCGCAAGTGAGGCACCGAAGACTCAGCCTTTGGGGCCTCCGGACGCCAACAGGCACCGCCTTCCCGACGAGCGTCCGGCGATCACACATCACTTCGCTGTTGGAGGACATGAAGGTTATCTGACGGTTGGGCTTTACCCCAACGGTCAGCCCGGCGAGATCTTCATCCGGATGGCCAAGGAGGGATCGACCATTGCCGGCCTGATGGAGTGCTTCGGGGCAGTCGTATCGGTCAGCCTGCAGCATGGCGTGCCCTTGCCGGTGCTTTGCGACAAGCTGTCGCACACCCGTTTCGAGCCATCGGGCTGGACGGGAAGCGCGGAGCTGGGCTACGCGAAGTCGATTATGGATTACCTTTTCCGGTGGCTAGAACTCCGCTTCCTCTCGGGAACGCAGCTCACTCTGTTTTCCGCATCCGGCAATCGCGGCGCGGACGAGTCAGGCAAGGTTGTGCCGATTTCGTCACAAGGAATTGAAACTGGTGACGCACCAGCCTGCCGTTCGTGCGGCGCCCTGATGAGTCCGAATGGAAACCGCTATGTGTGCAGGAACTGCGGCGGGACGAGTGGCTGCTCCTGACGCATGTTGGAGTGCTTCGTCATTGAAGCTGGCACTTGTATGTCGTCCCGCCACAAATAGCTGGCCCTGGCGCAACGACACTATTTCCTGGCAGCTTTCTTTTGAGCCGCCCAGCGTTTCCTCTGCGCAGCGGCGATTCGCTCTCTGGCCTCGGCGCTGAGGTGGCGGCGTTTGCGTGGCTTTCCCTCGTTCGCACCGAATGCGAATGAAGTCGCCGCGTGAGTGACACTACCTTTGGTGCCTGTCAGCAGACTGCGCACCTGCTGCAGTCGGCTGATCTCGTCGTCGAGAGCCGCAACTATTTCGTTAATTCCCATTCCGGTCCTTTCGAATTCAGTGGTTCCTGTCCATTGAATCAGATTTCCGGTTCAAAGCGCATGTTCTACCCATTTCGACAACAAAGGAGAAGCTATTCATGAGCGGTCTCAAAGTTGAAGCCCTGCAGCGCGAATTCTTCTACAACGGAACGCGTATTCCTGATCCGGCTCCCAATCTTTCCGTCGAACAGGTGCGCGAGCTTCTGACGCCCACGTGGCCGGAAATTGCGACGGCAACGTTGAGCGGGCCGGAAGATACCGGCAGTGCACTCCGCTACACGTTCAACCGTGCCATCGGTTCGAAGGGATAGCCGTGGCCCGCCAGCAAAAGAGCACGGAGGAACTGATCGCTCTATTCAGGGCCAGGGCTGCTGCTCCCCCGAATCGGCAGAATCAGCTTCTGGTGAGGCACCTCCGATGCAAAGAATCCCTCGAACTCTCGGACGCCGTGACCAGTGCGCTTGCCCGCTATCACGCGGACAACGTGCGCGCGTTGCCGGCGCCCGCGGAAATCCTGCCACCCCTTCAGTAGAGACGCTCGCCCCGGCTTTCGCTGTGGCACTACCATCCCTCGATGGTCAGCCCGTCAACTACAGCCACGAGGTCAATGGCGAGATGCTCTTCGAGTTGTGCGCGGCTCTTGTGCGCATGGAGTTGGGGACGCCAAAACTGTGGAGCGAGTGCGGCGAAGACCCGCTTTCCTTCGCGCAGTGTTCCATTGTGAATCGAATCGGCAAAGAGACCCTTGAGCTGCTCGAGCGCAACGTCGAATATCACCTCGAAGTCACGGATGTGGTGGGTGCGGACAGCGCCGGGTTGATCACGGGACAGCTGGCGATCACCATCCATTGCAGCGGCTGCGGCTTTCTAAAGATAGGCCCCGCATTGCGGGCTCTCGAAGCGGAGGAGAAAGGTCTCGGTGCGGCCTTTTACTGGACGCTCCTTCGGTCGCTCTACCGCGTGATGCGGATCTACGACCACAGCGACGCGCAGGCCTATGAGGAGAACCTGATCGAGTACGCCCAGGAGGACGATCCAGACAGTCGGGACCAGTATGAGTTTCCCGAGGTCGACAAGGCTTTACCCGACTGCATCCGCAGGAGTCTGAAACACGAATCGGAGCACTGGCGTATCGATTACCGGCGACTGCTCTGGCGCCACCGCAATGGACGATACCGGAACTGGATTCGGCACGTCGAGACGATTGCCAAACTTGCCAGAGTCAAAGCGAGATCGATTGAATCCTCAGATTACGACGGGTACTACGACGGACCACCGCTACCGGCGCTGTTGATCGTCTTCGAGGAGCATGATGCCGTCGCGGCCTGCTTCGACGAAGAGAGCCAGCACATGCTGGAAGGCTCGGCGGAACCAGTCTTCTGCGCGCTGTTCACACTCGCCGATGCGCAGCAATGTTCTGCTGCAATGCGTGCCGCCGAGCGGTTTGTGCTCGTGAACCGGGAGGTTTGTGAGCTGATCGAAGAGATTCATGCACTGGAGAAAAGCGATGAAGGTCGAGATTTCAATCGGGGAGATGCATCGCTTCGAGCTGCGTGATGCGCTCCTTATCTACCGCGAGAACCGGCGCAGCTTCATCACCTGGCATACGGTAACGGCGCAGCAACAAGGTCCTCCGTTGCTTGGGCCGGCACAGCCTTTAACGACCGCATTCATCGAGGATCTGGCCGAATCGCTGTCCGGCGGGACCGCGGCCGAGTTCCTTCCGGGAAATATTCTGGCGAAGACTGACCGCATGATCGCCTGGTGGACGCCGCGGCGTGTGCGGCGCATGTTCTTCGAGAATGCCAAAGACAAGGCGCAGCAGCTCAATGGGAAGGTATTTCCGCAGCCTGCGCTGGTTTGGCGGGTGGCGCATGGAGACCTGAAGATCCGGGCGCTCTGCGAGAACAAGCGGCCCAATGCGAAAACCACGGTTGCCGTCGCCCCATTCTGGAACCTTTCGGATGACGGCCGTGTATGCCTGGGATCGATGCGCAGTCCTGACAGTGCTTCTGCGGCATCGATTGGAGCCTGGGAACAGGGATTCTACGAGAGCGCCTTTACGCATGCCAATGTCGGGCGACTCACGCGGCACGAAGGCGGCCACGATGCTCTGTGGGCCGAACTGGCCGGCAAGCGGGGGCCGTTTCCTTCCGATCCGCTGATTCGGCTGCCGCAGACGCTCACCGAATTCATTCAGGGAAGGTAGGGGCCAATACGCGTCGTCTGGGGGAGGCGAAATGCAGCCGATCGCCTTCTCGCTCGCGCGACATCAAAACACATGATCGGTCGAGACTCCGAAAACCCTAATCGCGGCTAAGGAACTTGAGCTGGGCTTTGATGCGCTCCAGCATCGCCTCGACCATGGGTATCTCGTCCCGGGGAATCTGAAATGTGTTTTTCCTCGCCAGCAGTTCCTCGTAAATCGCGCGAGCCTTCTCGACCGCCGCCGAACGAGTCTCGGCCGGATCCCGCTTACTCACCGCGCCCAGTTGCGATGTAAGGCGGCAGATGTCTGCGACGTATTGATTCACCCGCTGTCGTGTTGAAGCGCTCATATGTGTCCGGGTGCCCGTGTGGGGATGGTGAACATGGAGATGTATCGAAGCCCTTACGGGGTCCGTAGCCCCGATGACTGACGGACCCCGTCACAGCAGTCTGGGTTGTTGGAAGATGATGCCGGATTGGTCGGAGACCGGATGTGAGCGATGTCACACATCGCCTTTGCGGCTTCCCTGGGCAATTGGCGTTGCCGGTTCCGGGCCGATCCCGGGCTCCGGTTTTCCGGGCCGAGGTACTGATTATGCGTATCGAGCATCTTCTCCCGCCCTGTCTGCTCGGTCGCCGGCCAGTGCGAATTCTCGTGGTCGGCGCCGGCGGCACCGGTAGCGCCATTGTGATGGGCTTGCCCTATCTCCACCAGGCCATGAGGGCCTGGGGTCACGTTTACGGCCTCGAAGTCACACTCATGGATGGTGACACGGTCTCCGAAACCAACTGCGTTCGGCAGCCGTTCTCCTGGTCCGATGTGGGCCAAAACAAGGCGACCGTCCTCATCAACCGCATCAACCTGTTCTGGGGAACGAAATGGTGCGCCTACCCGGCCTGCTTCGATGAATCCACGCTTCGGTCGAATCATGACCGAAATCCGGATCTTCTGATCGGGTGTGTGGATACGCGGGCCGCGCGCTGCGTCATTGACCGGAGCGTGATGAAGGGATCGAACTATGTCGCGTATTGGCTCGATCTCGGGAACAATTCGTCGAGCGGGCAATTTGTGCTGGGCCAGCCTTTCAACGGCAGGAACCGCCGGAAAGCCGAACGGCTGCGTACGGTCACCGAACTCTATCCGGAGATTGCCGATGCCGCGGTCGGCGAAGACCCTTTGCCCAGTTGTTCCGCGGCCGAGGCGCTCGAACGGCAGGAGCCGTTCATCAACCAAACGCTCGCGGCGAGCGCACTGGCCATGCTGGCGCGACTCTTCCGGTACGGCAGGCTCTGCCATCATGGCGCATTCTTTAACGCCGGAACCGGCCAAATGACTGCGCTTCCTGTGGACCCCGACCTCTGGCGGCGGATACGGAAATCACAAAGGCGGGGGAGGCGCGCAGGCGATCGGTCCCACTCGCATGCTCAGAAGGCATTCTAGTTGATGTTCATAAATCGACAATTTGTACACACCTGTGCTACACTGTTTTCAAGGGGGCAAAAACCATGCCGACCGCGAAGAGTCGAACCATCCACAAACATTTCCGGCTCGATTCCATCAAGCTGAAGCGCGCTCAGAAGGTGCTCGAAGCCAGAACGGAAACCGAGACAGTCGAACTCGCGCTCGATCTGGCCATCTCTGAACATGAGCGCAACCGGCTTACTGCGGAGGCGAATCAGAGGTTCCTGAAGAGCGGGATTATCATCCGCGATGTGTTCGGCGCGCCCGGGCAATAGCGATGCCGAGCCTCTTTGATTCGTCGGTTTACATCAGTGCCCTGCGGGCCGGTGACGAGGCTGGCCTGGTTTTGCAGCGATGGGCGCGAGAGACTCCGCTCTGGCTCAGTTCGGTGGTGCTGGAGGAGCTTTACGCCGGAGCGGCGCGGAGCGATTACCGGATCATCGAAAAGCTGGAGCGCGACTTCGAGAGGGCGAGACGCGTGCTCGTTCCGAGCCTGGGGGACTGGGCCCAGGCCGGCAAAGTATTGGGAAGACTGGCGGAGAAGTATGGTTACGAGCAGATTGGCCGGGCTCGCCTGACGAATGACGCATTGATCGCAACCAGCGCGGGACGTGCGGGGATCGCCGTGGTCACAGTCAATCGACGGGACTTTGGCCGTCTGGCGGAGTTCTTCCCGTTCGAATGGCAGGCAGGCTCGATTCCGTAAGCCAGGCGAGTCCCGACAAGGATCCGGCCAGATGCCAGTTCAATCTCTGGCGATGATCAAGGAGGCCTACTGTGCGGCTTCGCACGGACCGTACAAATCGAAGGAGCCAGGCTGGAGAGATGAAGCGGGATTGGCTGGAATTCGCCCGAACCCTCGCTGTCGGAGCGAGAGCAAAACTTGAAGAGGACCGGCGTCGTCTTGAGGCGACGCGGTCAAAGAAGAGCCCACACCAGCTTCAGCCCAAAGGGCTGGTCGATCCGCAGTGATTCCCGCTTCCTCGTCCATTCCAAAGATTCAAATCTATTTTGATTTTGAAGGACCCATTCCCATGTTCAAAGAACTTGCGCCGCTTCTGCGGCATCGCGCTGTCCTGTTCACCGTGAGCCACGTCGAGGGCGACCAGTTCCGCGTGAACGTCATTCCAAAGAAAATCACCGATGGTGAGAACGACGCTCTGACCACACCGGTCGGCGTCACCGGCACCGTCGAGGATCTCGACAAAGAACTCCCCCAGACGCTGCTCCATTTCGTCTCCAGCCACCTCGAATTGAAGAACTCGCTCGAACGAGCCAAAGCGGAGATGGAGGAGGCTTCCAAGGCCGCCAGAGCCGAAGCGAGAAAGAAATCCGGGAGCCAGATCACGAAGAAGGATCCAGCCGGGCATCCCAGCAAGCCGGCCGTGGCGCCAGAAGGATCAGCTCCGGCGAAAGCCGAGCCTCCCAAAGCGGCTAGTCTGTTCGACTCTGCTCCGGAACCTGCGAGATCTTGTGGGTCCGATGGACCGCCGGCCGGCGACGCCAGGCCCGCCATTGCGGCAGAGGAGACTGACGAGGACGGGGAAATCCTTCGGGAAGCGTATGACGAGCCAGAGGGCGCAGAAGACGACGAAGCGGCCTGAAGGAACCTTGAAACCGCTCGGTTATGCACTGCTTTTCCAGGTGAAATCCACATATTTGCGGACGGACCATCTGCAGCGAAACGCCAGAGGGAAGCGCAGGGCAAGTCATCTGGATTCTGCGCCTTGCACGGACTAAGCGGCCAGCAATGGTGTCTGCCGGTGCTGGATAAGCCAGCCGAACATCCCTCATTCGCCCGCGCCAGGGCCATATTCTAATCTGGTACTTCGCTTTCCATTCGCCTATGCTTTTATCCATGTTTCAGGGACCGCCAGCCCGCAAGACCTTTGTCGTCGCCTGCAAGAAATGCCGCCGGGACCTCCCAACCGGGGCGGCCAAGTTTCCGTTCCAGTCGATTGTCGTCGAGTGCCCGCTGTGCGGGGAGAAGCGCCGTTACCTGCCATCCGAGGTCTTCCTCGGACGGGTCGATCAGCTGGTCAATCGTCAGAAGCGCGCGGGAGCGATTTGATGTTCGATCCCGACGCACACCTGCCACGAATCAATCGCGGAATGATCTATCTCGGCGCCTGCCTGATTGCCGGAATCCGGCTCGCCCGGGAGCGGCAGATGAATGTGCGGGTGGTGCCGACGCGGCAGGCGATCGAAGAGTCAGTGGATTTGGCTCACGAAGTGTATAACCAGGTGTTTCGCAACGTGCCGGAGAAGGTGAAGGATCTCCACTGAATACTGAATATCCTCTGAACCGGCGAGGAGTGCGAGCCGTGACTAACTGCACCGAATCGATACAGCACTTCCTCTGCGAACCGGGCTGCAGCGCCCGCCGGATTAGGACCTCTTCGGGGATCGATGAGTGACTCGGCGATTTGGCATAAAGCGAGGATTCTCCCGCGATGTGCCATTTGTAGGAAATGCTGTTATCGCTTTGAGGTGTTGGACTGGCCGGACTTCCTGGTGATCGCTTTCTTCGGCAATCGAGGAACAGCCTGAACGCCCGCCCAGAGCGTGGCGATCGTTTGCTCGACCACGAGAGTCTGGTCAGGCAAGTCAGGCACAACCCCCTGGATGACCATGAGCGTGGCGAGGCCGAAGATCGTAAACCACCAGGTGTGAGCTACCACGATGTCATTCTTATTTGGCAATCCCTCATCCCTGGCTACATCGAAAAAGAGCTGCACGAAACGTCCGAACAACGGCGCGCCAATGTCGTTGATGTATTGTCCAGCGCGGACGCCGTTGCGGTTCTCCGGCCCGAAGAAGACGTTGCGAAACTGCTGTGGATGGGCAGTGCAGAACTGAATCAAGCCGCGTGAAGTGGCAAAGAGCCGCTCTTTCGATGAAGAATGTTGAGCGGCAATCGCGTCGAAGTTCTGAACCATCAGCCCGATCGTCTCGCGGCTCAACTCGGCAAGGATGTGCGCTTTGTCGGGAAAATGCTGATAGATCACGGCGTGGGTATAGCCGATCTCTTTGGCGATCTCGCGAAGCGTCACGGCTTCATAGCCGCGGTCGGCAAACATTTTGCTTGCAGCCGCAAGGATTTCGCCCCGCAACCTCTCTTTGCGCTCTGCCCGGCGACTGGGTGATGTGGACGTCACTTCCATAGCTTAGCCTCCTTTGGCGATTATTGCGACCGTTTGTTGATTTATGACCAGTGGATAAATAACCTTTGATTATTTTGCGACCAATGGTTTACATGGGCCTCTAATCGTCAGGCCGCTCATTTGCATGGGCGGCCCAATACGAGGCAAAAGGAGAAAACGAGCATGTATTTAGTCATGGGCATTACCGGAAAAGCGGGGGGCGCCACCGCGCGACATCTGCTGAAGCAGGGCAAACAGGTGCGAGCCCTTGTGCGCAATCGAGAGAAAGCCGCGAAGTGGGCGGACCGGGGCGTAGAGCTGGTCGATGGAGACTGGAACGATGCGACAGCCATCGCGGCGGCGCTCGCAGGTGTTGAGGGTGCATTCGTAATGTTGCCGGCTGTGTGGACACCCTCGCCTGATTTCAGAGAAGCCAAGGGCGTGATTGCGAACTATGTCGAGGCGCTGACCAGGGTAGTACCCCCGCGGGTGGTCGCGCTCTCGTCGATGGGCGCGCATAGAACGAGCGGGGTGGGAATGATCACGGCCCTGTCCCTCCTGGAGCAAGGGTTTCGCAGCCTTCCCTCTCCGGTCGCCTTTGTGCGCGCAGGCGGCTTCTTCGAAAACTTTCTTTACGGCTTGCAGGTCGCCCAGGGCGGAACACTGCCGGTCTTCTACACTCCCACAAGCCGGAAATCGACCATGGTCGCGTCAGACGACATCGGTGCAGAGGTGGCAAGGCTTCTCACCGGGGAGGCGTGGTCAGGGCATCGCGTCATCGAGCTGGGTTCGATGGTAAGCGCGGATGAAGTGGCCGGACAATTGGGTCAGGTCCTGACCCTCGACGTAAAAGCCTTGGCGGTCCCGCGGGCAGGCTGGGCAGAAGCGTTCCAGCAGTTCGGGATCCCGAAGGGCCACACTAGACCTGCCGAAGAAATGTTTGACAGCGTGAACGCGGGATGGATGGACCTGGGAATCACGGGTACGGAGCACGTCGCGGGTACGACGTCCGCACGCGACGTTTTTGCGGCTGCACAAAACGCCGCCAGGGCGTAGTCAGGGCGCGCTGAATCAGTCCCGGTTCCGGGAACTGCGGGGCTGACGTCAGGAAAGATCCAAAGCAAACATGAACGTTCTTGTTTTGACTGCAACGGGGGAACCGGGCGCTGATCGTCCGGTTCTGCCTTGGCAAAAGGCCATTTAACCGGAGGAGGAGGATCGCTTTGAATATGAAAGCCGAACACACAATCAATAAACCCGCGCGGACAGGTCGAGCAACTCGAATCGCTGCGATGGTAACAACCGGTGTTGTCGCCTTCATGTGGTTGTACTTCGGAAGGCTATATCTGATTCACGATCCGGACGAATGGAGGATCGCCAATCAGCAGCTGGGATACCCGCTCTATATCATCCCGCTGATTGGCGTGACCCACATCCTTGGTAGCGTGGGCCTTCTTATTCCGAAAGTGCCTCGATTGACGGAGTGGGTCTATGCTGGTTTCGCGTTCACTCTTTTACTCGATTTCTATTCACAACTGAATAGCGGCGGCAGTGCCTGGGATAAATTTGATCCGATTCTCGTCACGGGGTTCGTCTTTGCTTCGTACGCATTGAGACGCAGCATGCGCGCCAACATGTGGTCGATATGAAGAACACTCTCAGCGGGCGGTTTTGCATGTTCCAGGCAGGTCTCGTGGCAGCGAAAGCTCAAATGGCGAGAATAGGGCAAATCGCTCATTGAGGTTTCCGGGGTAGTCGAATCACGGATCAAAAGAGCGAAATGCACCGTCTGCTAACTCGTCCTAATGAATGGATTTTGGAAATCGGGCGACTTCCTGATCCACGATGATCTGCTCCTGACTTTCCAGTTCGCGGGCTTCGGTTTCCGAGAGATTCAGCGCACGCATCAGTTCCCGGAATGAGGTCGCCTTCACAGCTTTTCCCTCCCAGAGAAGCATGAGCTTCTTCCGGATTTCCGCGCCATCGCGGCTCTGGAGAGCCGCATGCAGCCGACACCCCAGGCAGGTTCCCGGACCAGAACAAGCGCGTAATGACTTCGGACAAATCATCCTGGGTTCAGTCAAGTGCTCACCGTAGTACAGAGAACAATACCTCTGCGACTCAGTTTTTGAAAGATTACTTCGGGAACCGGGGGGTAGCCGCGAACCCGTCGCTGGTTACTGCGCCCTTGTGCTCGGGAGACCCTTGATTGGTGAGGCCCAGCTTCAGGCGATCTTGCCCGAACCGGCGGACAACCGTCCAGGCTGAGCCGTTTGTTTATCCGTCTTTTTCTCAGAAAGGAATCCCTCCGTGAAACCTTCAGAACTCTACGAGGCGCTTCATGCGCTGATCAGTGAACGTGTGCCCCTCCACGTTTGGGGTGCCTGCGGCGTCGGCAAGTCACAGATCGTCGCCCAGGTCGCCGCTGACCGCAAGTGCGAGTTTCTTGATATCCGGGCGGTGCAACTCGATCCCGTCGATCTGCGAGGTCTACCGCGGATCTCCGCCGATCGCGTGGAGTGGGTGCCGCCCAAATTCCTCCCGCTCGACGGCGAGGGCATTCTGTTTCTGGACGAACTGACCTCGGCGCCGCAGATGACCCAGGCGGGCTGCTATCAGCTCGTCCTTGACCGCAAACTGGGCGAGTACCGGCTACCGAGCGGCTGGGTGGTAATCGCGGCCGGCAATCCTGCCTCCGAGAGAGGCGTCCACTTCTCGATGCCGCGGCCGCTGCGGAACCGTTTTGTCCATCTCGATCTCGAACCTGACTTCATGGACTGGTGCAAATGGGCGGTAAAGGCGGGGATTCGCCCCGAAATCATCGCCTTACCGAACGCGCCATGCTGGCAGCGATCCACATCAGTGTCTGGACCGCGATCAAACATGACCGAAAGGTCAGCCGGGAAGTTGCCGAGCAGCACGGAGCCTACGCCGGCGCCGGCCGCTACAACAAGCAGCTGCTCCGGGAAGCGGAACGGCTGGAATCGCTGCGCTCGCTCTCGGGGCAGATCCGCCAGTACTTCTACAAGATCACGCTGCCCTGGTCCGACGAAGGCTATCGCCTTTTGCCGGCGCATTTCTACTTCGAGCTGACAACGAAGATGCGGGAGTTCGAGCAAGCATTCGCGCAGCAGGTGGAGGAGTTCCTGGCCGTCTACCCCAGCTATATCGAGCAGGTCCGGCCGGAGCTGAACGGGCTCTTCCGGGAAGAAGATTACCCATCGACGAACAAACTGCGGAACAAGTTCGGGGTCAAACTCGAGGTTTTGCCCATCCCGAGCGGCAACGACTTCCGGGTAACGCTGTCCGAGGAAGAACAGGCGCGGGTGGCGCGAGAGATCGATGAGAACGTCCGCCAGTCGCTGCAGAAGGGGACCGAGGACCTGTGGACGCGGCTGAAGGGTGTCGTTGCGCATATGGTCGAGCGCCTCAATGAGCCAGAGTCGCGCTTCCACGCGTCGCTGGTAACGAATATTGGCGAACTGGTCGAATTACTTCCGCGTCTCAATTTGAATCAGGACGAGGACCTCAACCGATTCGCAGGGGAAATCCGGGATCGGCTGTGCGGGTTCACTGCCCGGGATCTCAAGAAGAACGAGATCCTCCGCGTGGCAACGGCAAACGATGCCGCTGAGATCCTGACGCAGATGGACGCTGTTCTGCGTGAGCGCGGGCAACTTGCGGAGAGTGATTCTGCTGCGATTCCTACCAGCGCCGACGACATCTTCGCGCACATGGCAGCCTACATGGAGGCTCCGGCGTCATGATCCATCCAATGATCCCGAGGGACCTGCGCATTCAGAAGTCCCGGACCACCTTCCTTCTTGACCACCCGTTCTTCGGAACATTGTTGTTCCGTCTTGGAGCCAGGCCGTCGAGTTCCATCGCGACTATGGCTACTGACGGAGTATCGCTCTTCTATAACCCTCAATTCGTGGACACACTGAATGCGGCCGAACTGGCTGGCGTCCTCGCGCACGAGGTCATGCACCCGGCCCTGCAACACCATACCCGCCGCGGTGACCGCGACCGGGCGCGGTGGAACATGGCCTGCGACTATGCCATCAATCCGATGCTGCTTGATGCAGGACTGACGCTGCCCAAAGATGTTCTCATCGACAACCGGTTTCGAGGGATGAGCGCGGAACGGATCTACAACCTGATTGAGGAGGACGAAAAGCAGGAGGGCAACTCCGGCCAGTCCGAGAGCCAGGCGGAAAATGGTTCAAGCGCGCCGAAGGATGACTCTGCCCAGAACGATGAGGCCGGAAGTGAACCCCAAGCGCCCTTGACTCCGGGCGGTGTGGGCCAGGTCCTGGACGCGCCGGAACCGGAAGCAGAATCGGGCCCCTCAGTTTCGGAGCAGGCACGTGAATGGCAGATCGCTGTCGAACAGGCAGAAACCGTCTCTAGAGTAGCCGGCAAACTTCCTGCAGGCGCAGTGCGGGCGCTTGAAGCCGCCCAAGCCGCGAAAGTGGACTGGCGCGAGTTGCTGCGGCGAGCCTGGTCCGACACGATCCCATCCGACTACAGCTGGACGCGTCCCAACCGGCGCCATGTCTGGTCCGGATTGTATCTGCCGGGAGTCATATCGGAAGGGGTTGGAGAGATCGCGATTGCCGTCGACTGCTCCGGGTCAGTCAGCTCCCGGCAGTTGGGTCTCTTTGAGGCTGAGGTCCGTTCGATACTTGTCGGACAGCGACCGCGGCTTGTTCACGTGCTCTACTTCGACGCCGCTGTCCAGAAGTTCGAGACGTATCAGGCGGGGCAGCTGGTTTCTCTCTCGCCAGTAGGGGGAGGGGGAACGGATTTTCGGCCGTGTTTCGGATGGCTCGCTGAGCAAGCGATCCTGCCCCAGACGCTGGTGTTCCTCACCGATTTGTGTGGAACATTTCCAAGCGAAGCGCCACCTTACCCAGTAATATGGGCTTCAACTGAGGATCGGAAAGCACCTTTTGGGGAGGTCATTCCGATGGAGGCCGCTTGAAATTCAGGTTGCTCCCATTGTCTTCAATTCCGCTTAGTTGAAAAGGAAGCGCCGATCTCCGTCAGTATCCTCTCTCGCTATGCGTGAACAGATATCGCCAGTAGGAGCAGCTTGACGCTCCGCCACTTAGGTGAATTTTCGACCCGTCATTGATGAATAGTCAGAAAAGGTCATGTCATACTGCTCGAACGGGACGCGGCATATGATTGGCCGAGCCGGTCAGCCCGACTACAGCCTTGGGTCACCGAACGCCTGAGCTGGGCAAATAAAGTAGTGCGGACAGCGTGGACAATTCCAGTCGCTAACCACTGGCGCGAATTCGCCGGCCAGAATATTCCTGAGGGCCTCGTCGTAGATCTGAAGATCCTTAGCTATTTCCTTTGGCGCTAGTGGGATTTGGATGGTCTCGTTGGTAGACAGGTAAAGCGCTTCGACCGATATTTCAGCGTCAGGTCGCGCTATTTCAGCGCCGCGGGCATATAGCGAATATATTTCGTCTAATTCCTTTTTCGGAGGCTTTCCAGTGCGCCACCTCTGTATTGTCAGAGACGCCTTTCGTAGGCTTTGGACCAAAACGATGTGGTCGGGTCGAAACGTGATAACGCCGTGTTGGAGGGGTACTTCCCAATCTGTATCAAGAGCTTGACCGGGAGTGTCCATAAACTTCGCGATGGCGCCGCGAACCAGTCTACTGGCCTCACGGCGATAAAAATCCTTGTAAGGGTGATCTGCGGGACCTGAACTGTTCCACACTTCTTCGAGCTTCAGGAGGACACCATCTTCATCGGTTGCGTGGCCTGACGCCCGCTCGGAATTCATCCACGCCAGGACTTGGTAGACGCAGCGATGGAACTGCAAATATCCGGTGTTTGTCCTCCGGCCTCCCAACGCTAGGACCCTATCGAAAAAATACTGCTTTGGGCATTGTAGATAGGTTTCGACTTCTCGGTTAGATACTCGCAGAGTTCCCAAGGGCGGCGGCGAAGCGGGTTGCTGAGCGACAGACGCCGCTGCGAGGGTTGCATCAATGTCGACGCCACGCGGGAGGTGACCTCTGATTGGGTCAAGGAAAGGTGAAGGGTTGCTGTTTTGTTTTCCGTAGCGTTTCGCCCTTGAGAGCCACAGCGTGTTACGCGCGCGCGAAAGACCGACAAAGAAGAGACACTCCTCCTCTTCGTCATGCCAATCCTGCGCAGGCATTGGCAAAAGATCCCGCGGGAATACGCACGCTGAACCTTGCCGCTTTAATGGGAATCTCCCTTTGCCAACTTGAGGGATGTAAACAACCGGGAATTCGAGACCCTTGCTTGCATGCACGGTGAGCATTCGGACCGCATCAATCTCGGCAGCCCATGTAGGAGGTTGCCGGAGTTGCTTCTCTTCGCAGTATTGCTCTAGACGGCGAATGTAGTCGAGAAACGCTCTTTTGGGGTCCTCCTTTCTCAGGTTGGGGTGACTTCGCATTCGGTGTGCGAATTGCAGGAACTGATATACCGCAAGACGCTGCTGGGCGCCGGAGACGCCGGGAACACAGCAAAGATTGCGGGCGAAATCGCTGCGGGAAAAAAGAAAGTGACCCAATGTGGACCAAGCGGACGTGTTGTAGGAGATTCCATCCAGGGCTTGGGCGAGGCGGGCGAACTTACTTTTGGACTCGGTCGAAATCGTGTCCACGACCTCCGAAAGTTCAAGGGCCTTTGGAAAATAGGCTTCTTGCTCCTGTGCGAATTTGAGCAAGCTCAGAACGTCTGTGGGCGCGATTTGATAGTCAGAGAACTGTGACACTCTGAGAAGCCCGCTAGTCGGTGTTGACATAGCCGTGCAGGGCTAGGTGTAGCACGTTGAATTTGGAAAGGGGCAGGCCCGTGAACCGACTTGCCGTGGCGTCCCCACCGAGGAGGAGAGTACTCGGTTTGGGAAGATCTGATGCAATGGTCTCGACCTCGGTCTTGCTATCCGGGAGCGGTTTCGGACCTGCTTCGCTGAATCCGGAGAAAAGGCGAAGGACCGGGCCCTCGACCTTTGATTCTTTAGTCCATGCGGCCACGCCCAGATAGGGCAGCAGAGGATCGGCGTCCACCGCCTGTTTGTTCTCCAGAATCGAAAAGACGGTTGCCGATGGAGAGGTTGCGATGGTGTGGCTCCCAACGAGGGGAACGCCTCTGTCAGTGACGGCGCCAAACGGGAGGAGATTCAGTTCTCCGTCAGGCACAAGGATCAGGATTGAATGATCACGATACTCGGGGACCTTGCCCAGCAATTCACGAAAGAGGGTATCGCCGAGGGATGAATTTGCCTGCTGATCGCGAATACTCGCGCGATATTGGTTGGCGTTGGCTTCGATCCTGGTTCTCGCATCAAGTTCGTAGGCTCGTGCGGAGGTATGGGTCACGGCGAGCGCATAGGAATGGGGATCAGCCAGAACGTACTCCACGAATAGCTCGTTTTGGGCGAGATCGGATTCGAGCCGGCCGAGACCGACCGGATGTTCAATGGTGGCCGATGCCAATGACCGCTGATCGAACACTGGCTCGGAGTCCTGGACCTGTTCCGATAGTTCCTGCCCTGTGGCTGGATTGTCGGTGTCAAGAAGCGCCACGTTCAGCACGCTCAGATGCCGCTCGGCAGGCGTGGGTGCGTGTGGCGCCGGATAGGCGTGATGTTCCAGTGCCTGTGCCTCAATCCGCCCGCGCGCTCCCTCCAGTATCCGCAGCGCCTGATCGTAATCGTGTTTGCGGCACTTCAGGACAAAATATCCGGCGTAAACTTCGCCCGTTTCGGTGAGCAGAAGCCGCTCGACAAAGGGAGTTGGGACATTCTCAAGCAGGGAGTCGATCAGAAGTGCGCTCTTGCGGTAGAGCGCGCCGGCTTCATCTTTGCGACCGAGCAGCGCGAGAATGCGAGCTTTAATCGCAAGGTCGCGGGGAACGAAATACAGTCCATCCGGAATCCGCTTGTTGGCATCGATCGCTTGATCAATCGAGGAAAGCGCGGCATTGAGGTTTTTCTGGTGTACATAGGCGTCGGCAAGTCCTCCCGCCACCTGCGTGACGCCACGCCAATAGTCGAGCTGAGTCGCGAGAGAAAGCGCCTGTTTGAAATCTGCGATTGCGTTGTCCCACTCACCGATGTCTTCATAGACGCTCGCTCTCGACGTAAGGATCTGGTAGTAGTGCCCCTTGAGAGATGGACTCGGAATCTCTGCAAGGGCTTGATCCGCCAGAGTCAATGCTTTCTGGTAGCGGTGGAGGCCGCGGAGAGCATCGATCTTCGAAGAGATAGCGATGGCGGGGTAGGCCACGGCCGGATGGGCGCGGGCGATAGCGATGGCGTCATTGAGCGGACCCAGCCCTTGCTGGTAACGGTGAATTTCAACTAGCCCGGCGCCATAAAGGCTGGCGTACCGCACTTGAGCGGGAATGTCGTGAGCGACCTTCGCTACCCCCCAAGCCGTAAGAACTTCTTTCTTTGCGGTGGTCGTGTCGCCAAGGAGAAATGCGGCAATCCCTTCTTCACCGAGCGCGCGAGAGGCGAGAAGTAAATGACCGCGATTTCGCGCGAGAACGGCCACCTGGCCCCACGTCTGGCGCGCGAGGCTCGCATCGTAGTTGTTCTCGATCATGCCCCGCACTTCAAGAATTCGCAGGCGGGTCTCGGAATCGGCTGCCTCGGGCCTTTTCAGGTCTTGTGTGAGGGCATAGATGGTGCCTGAGAGACTGGTGGCTTCAGCTTGAGCGGGAATCTGGCTCACCTGAGCGTAAAGCGCTTTGGGGCCGTTACGCTCGGCGATGTACTTCATTTCGGCTTGCCGGAACAAAGGCGCGGCTGCAAACCACTGCCCGTTCCACGCAAGATCATCGGCACGCTGCAGGAGCGCGTCGGAACTGTCTGAGTCGATCCGCCGCCGAATGCGGTAACGAACAAACGTGACTACCAAAATGATCGCGACCGTACACGTGACAAGGACGGCAACGGATTGGGTGCGTTTGGGGGAAAAGCGCATCGCAATCCTCGCTGGGCCGGTCGAACAGGTTAAGATCAATATAGCCGGAATCGGGCAGGACTCTCAAACTCAGTTCCGCAATGGAAACGTGCGAGTTAGCGAAGCCGGAATCCTTGGAAATAATTCCGAGCCGGTGGCGGGTGGCAGCGGACTGCCGCTTGCATAGTGATCCGCCGGGTAGCCGCGAGCGTCGCGTGGGCGCTACACTCGACGGTGATGGCGCATCGGTGCTGGGATGAGAGCTACGCGGCGGGGGAGCTTCCCTGGGACACCGGGGAGCCGGAGCCGCTGCTGGTCGAGTTTGTCTCGGCGGGCCGGGTCCGGCCCGCCCGGACGCTGGAGATTGGGGCGGGCACCGGGACGAATTCCCTTTGGCTCGCGGAGCGAGGCTTCGAGGTCCTGGGCGTCGACGTCGCCGCGCACGCGATCGAACGGGCCACGGTGAAGTTGAATAGCCGCCCTTCGACTTGCCGCTTCGCCACCCTGGACTTTTTGACCGGTGCCGCAGAAGGCGGTCCCTTCGAGTTCATCTTCGACCGCGGCTGCTTTCATGTCTTCGACGAACCCGAGGAGCGCGAGCATTTCGCCGCACAGGTCGCGGCGCAGCTCGCGCCCGGGGGCCTGTGGCTGAGCCTGATCGGCTCGACCGAGGGCCCGCCGCGGGAGATGGGTCCGCCGCGCCGATCGGCACGCGAGGTGATTCTTGCCATCGAACCCGCGCTTGAAATCGTCGAGCTGCGCTCGGCCGAGTTCCACGGGCATGGTGCACCGGCATGGTTCTGTCTTTCACGCCGACGCAAGATCCCAGCGCAACCATCCACACGGCATGAATAGTGGACCTCTTACAGCCCACGGTTGTCCCATAGGCACATTCACGAAGACGTCGAAATCCAACGGCCCTCCCTATCCCGGAGATCGTCAAGCAGCTCGTCGGCCTCATCGGCCGGAAGCTCACCGCCTACGTCGGCGGAGTCCGGGACGTGCGTGCCGTCGATCGGTGGATGAACGGAAGTGAGCTTTACGGGGATGCCGAACAGCGTTTGAGGTTTGCGTTCCAACTGGTTCGGATGCTGGCCGAAAAGGAAGATCCTGCGGTAATCCAATCCTGGCTCACCGGCCTGAACCCTGAACTCGGTGACCGCGTCCCACTTCGGCTCATGAGGGAAAATGATCTGGAAACCGTGGCGCCGGAGATCATGGGCGCAGCGCGAGCTTTCCTGGTCGGCGGTTAGGAGGAAATTCGTGAATCACGAATCGAAGCGGCCTACTGGGCCGCTTTCCCATGTCGGCAGAGATCGCGACGCATGGGCGATTCCTGATTGGGCCATCCTTATATATGGCGTCTTCTGCGGTCTCTCGAAGGATTTGCTGATTTTGCCTACATGTGCGACAATATAAGCAATATTGGCAGGAGGTTCTATGTCAAGAGTACCTCAAACAGCAAAGGCTTCGACTCAGGCATTTGTGCTGGATGTAGCAGTCCCTGAGGGTACTGACCCAGCTCTTCTTCCCTCGCTGCGCCGCGGGATCGAGCAAGCTGTGAGGTTGATGGTGTCTTCCGGAGAGGTCGCTGTCATCCAGCAAGCCGACGAACTCGCCGGACTCCTGACCGGTTTGATAAAGCCCGAAGTCGGCCTGGTAGAGGAGCGACTACATCGACTTCAGACCATCCGCGAGATCTTCAATGAGGAAGAATGGCTTACAGCGGAGATGCTGAACCGCTTGCAGCCGGATCCCCCATCGAACAAATCGCTCCCCGCAAGTGATTGGAAACGGCGCGGGAGGATCTTCAGCGTCACCTTTGGTGGCAAGGAATATTTTCCGCGCTATGAGTTCGATGCGGCATACCAGCCGCTGCCGGTGATCCGCGAACTCGTCACGGCCTTCGGCACCGTGGCTGACACCTGGAAGATCGCCTCGTGGTTCCACTATCCCAATGGCTGGATCGCGGAACCAGGGCCAGAGGGCAAAAGCATTAAGCCGGTGGCTCCGAAGGACGCCCTAGATCGTCGTGATGATCTCATGAGTGCGCTCACGAAACGTAAAGGGAGCTACGTTGCGTGACCTGCGGAATTCGCAAGCCGGGGCTGTCTGAGCCATTCACTCTCGTGCCTGTCACGAGAACAGATGTTCCGGTCTGGTTCCACGTCTACTGCACCAAGAATCACCCAACTACACCGGACACTTTCTCGAAAGGGTGGGGAGACACCCGCTTCGCACCCATCTCTACGGAGACCGGCTCTCCCGTCCATACCTACTATGCCGCGAGCACGCCCGAGTGCGCATTCATGGAATCTGTCCTCCACGAGATTCCGCTCTCACCGCCGGGCCAGTTCGACATCTCCGAGCTTCAGCACTATCACCTGGCTCAAGTGCAGCTTCCGGATCCTCTGGATTGCGTCAGCTTTCATACCCCATATCTTCCCGCGCTCGGCCTCAAGCGGACCGAATTGATCGACAGTCTTCCGGCTTGTTATGGGGAAACACGGCCTTGGGCAGAGGCGGCCTACCGGCAGCGGCCGGGCGCCAAAGGAATTGCGTATGGCTCGCGGCGGGATGACGCCGCGCGATGCCTGATGCTCTTTGGGCAACGCTTACCCGACCCTCCACTTGCCGTACTCCAGAGTGAGCCGTTGGCAGTGTCTCCTCGAAGAGAGGAAGTGCTTACGCTTATCCGCCGATTGAAGATACGCGAGATTTAGCAGTTCGCTCCGGATGAGGGTCCAACCCCAAATGCGGTTCAGATCCACCCAATAAGCGGACGCCGGTGGTCCAAGACATCAATCTGCAACTTCTGAGCTGGGGCGATCGTGCACCATCAGAACATGCAGCGGTTTGCCAATGGAGTCGGGCAGATTAGGCGCGAATTCAGATTCAAACCCGCAGTTCAGGCAACAGAGTGCGTGTCGCGATTCCGAATATTCCTTACGGGCCACATCCGTGGGCAGTTTGTCATCCTCAATAAACCGCATATTGCGAATCGTAGCACCGCGCTATCGAAAGAATCTTGGATGCATTGTGTTTCTGCGCGGAAGATTCGCTGTAATAGTTTCCGCCGATTCCGCCGGCACTCAAAGCCCCGATTCGGAGGGACCGGGTGGGACAAGCGTCAGTCCGGGCGCAGCAGAGATCGTCGTCTCGGGATCATTTCCGGCCTTGGTACCGCACTTCGGAATCGCGGGGAATCACGCACTCGCGCCGCCACTTTTCCCACCTGGAGCCCGCGAACGGTCCCGACGACCGAAATCCTAGCGAGACCCATGGGACTCGAACCCGCGGCCTCCTGCGCGACAGACCAAAGGTCAATCCTGAATGAGAATGGTACCGAAATGTCCGCCAGTGTTTACAAATCCAATCTACCTGGACGTAAGGCCGGTTTATGTCCAGTTGGAAAATCCCAGCCCACCTTGGACGTCTTGGTTTCCGTGTCCGCGAAGCTTTCAGCGCCAGGCTTCGGCACCACTTTGCAGATGTTCCTTATCTCATTAACTGGGTGGCGAAGCTCGCAATTTCTTTCGCAAGCTGGACAGGCTCATCAATCGGAATCAAGTGGCCGCTCCCCTTGATGATCTTGAACTCGGCGTTCGGAAGGTAGGCTAGGACTTCGGTCTTGTGTCGTTCGATTGAATCGACTTGGTCGAGTTCGCCCGCCAACAGTACCGTTGGAACATTGATCTTCGCGACCTCAGGCGAGATGTCCTCAAGTATTGACTCCATCGGGTATGCCATCGTCGCCTCGCGAGAACCGGACAAACTGTCTTCGACAATCTGCTCTAGAATCTCTGGCGAAGGAGGACGAGCAGTCAGACGGCCACTGCCAATGGCCTTAAGAACGTTCTCACGATTGTCGTACGCATGAAGCTGGCCTTGACGCATCTCCTCAGGATTGTGACGAGGTGTTGGTTGAGCAGGAGCCACTAGAATGAGGCCTACAAGGGCCTCCGGCCTCCGCGATGCGATGAGCTGCGCGACCTTGCCTCCCATTGAATGCCCAACCAGGACATATTGTTTGATTCCAAGCGTTTTGATCAGTGAGAGAGCTTCGTTCGCAAGGTCTGCCAGCTTATAGCCAGCTAACGTTTTGTCGGACATCCCCCAGCCGCGCGCGTCATAGGCCACGGTCTTAAACTGTCCCTCAAGTTCGGCGGTAACCTGACGCCAGGTGCGTGAAGTTCCACCCCAATAGTGGAGGAATACAAGAGCCGGCTCTCCAGTCCCGTGCACCTCCGCATGGATGGAGAGTCCTTCAATTTGACATTTCATGTTGTCTCCTTCTTTAGCTGCGCCGATACCTGCGATGGATGAAGTTCAAACGTTTGATCGAGAGGTCGACTATTCGGAAAATGGCGCATTCGCGACGACGTCGGCAAAGTTGGGGTGCGTGTACCCTTCGACATACCGAACGCCGAAATCCCGAACGATGTTGTCAAAGGTGGTCGCCGGCTTCTGGCGAACGATGTTGCAAAGGCACTCTTTGAGTCCGTCTTTAAGTTTCAGCCGCGGAAATTCGGAGACGATTGCGGCTAGTTGTCCTGCGGAATCCGATCAAGGCCAGCCCCCAGAACATCCACTGTTATCCCCGAATGGGTCATAGCGACTTCGGGTTCTTTGAGAAGAGCGATGGATCGGGTGGTGTGAAGCGCGATGGCATCCCAAACAAGTTGAATCTGCTGCGTCGAGATGCCTCGACCCTTCAGAAACGAGCGCGCCGCATTCGCGCCGTCTACCTCAAAACGACTGTCCGCCGCATAGCGCTGAGTCAAGCCCAAATCATGCAAGATTGTGGCTACTGCCAACAATTCGGGATCCGGAGCACGCTCAGCTCCTCCTGAAAGCAACACGCCAAATAGCCAAGAGCGCATCACATGGTTGTGAAGAAATGGCTCCGATTCACTTCGTGACAAATCAATCGCATCGCGGATCAGAATTGTGTCGGGTACTTTGATTCCTGCAAAAACCATCGCCTACCTCTTTCGGTTGTCATATCGTTCGTCGTCGGTGGGCGATACGCCACACGCTCCGCCGATGCGTTTCATGCAGAAATTTGTCGTCAATACCCAACCGTGAATCGGTCGCGCGGGTGCTTCGGCTGTTCCAACTCGTCCACGAGTGCGATCGCAAAATCTTCCATGGAAATGCGGCTTTGACCGTCAGCACCCACCAGAAGTTGGTCTTTGCCGAGGCGAAACTTTCCCGTGCGTTCGCCAAGTACAAAAAACAAACAGGGCGATAAGAACGTCCAATCGAGTTCCTTCTCCTCACGCAAGACATCCAAGAACTTCACACCTGCGAGCGTCTCAGGCTTGTACTCGGCGGGAAAATCTGGGGAGTTCACAAGGGTAAGTCCGGGCGCAACCTCTAAACTTCCCGCTCCTCCGACGACAAGCAAGCGCGGCACTCTCGCCTCCTTGGTTGCGGTGATGACCTTCGCAGGGTCGGTACTAAGGAACTTCACGCTGTGTATCGCGGCATCATGCCCAGCAAGCACCGCCGCGAGTGCATTCTCGTTTTGAACATCTCCTGCGACGGGATTCACGCCGTCCTGTCGACCGAGCGCCTCGGAGTGTCGGGCGATAGCGGTCACCTGATGTCCACGGCGCCGCAGTTCCGAAATAAGGCGTGTTCCAACGTTTCCTGTTGCTCCAATTAGCGCGACTTTCATTTTGTTCTCCCTAAATAGGTGCGGATTCTCGCCGGGTATCGGCGATGGGTCAGGCTCAACATACAAATAGGATGTTCTGTTTGTTATAATGATTCAGAAATTATGGGATACGACAAAGGAAAACTTTCTCGCGAACAGATCATCGAAGCCGGCACCGGAGTGGTGCTGGCTAAAGGCTATGCGGCGACAACGATGGCGGACCTTTCGCACGCGGCCCATACTAGCGCTGGTAAGCTTACCCACCATTTCCCGACCAAGGGGAGCCTCTTCGAAGCAATCTTTGGAAGTTTGATGGAAGGCATGGAGGCTGGACCCTTGGCAACCCTTGCAGATACCGCTCTCTCTCCCAAGAAGAGAATCCATGGGTTCCTAGACGGCATGTATAGGCTCTACGCTAAACAACCGAATCCGATTGGTTGCCCTGTGGGCCATGCAGCGGGCGACTCCGATGGAGTTTCTGCGGTAATGAAGGAGAGGGCGCTCAAAACCCTCCAGCGAATCACCAGCCTTCTTGACGAGGCATTCCGGGATTTGGGAGAGACCCCTGGAATGGCACGAGTAAAGGCAAATCTCTTCGTCAGTGCATGGCAGGGTGCCATCGTGGTCGCACGGGCGGGCGAAGGTCTTGAGCATATCGGCAGAGTCTTCCGCTATCTCAAAGAGATCGTCCCTCTCTCCTGCTGATCCAGGAAATGTTGGCCCAAGCGCGGTTCGTCGCGCTGCTTTAGCTATTCGGAGAATGGCGCACCAGCGACGAGGTCTGCGAAATTCGGAGGCGCGAACCCCTCGACGTAACGAATGCCGAAATCTCTGAGAATGTTGTCTATGGTGGTCATCGGCTTCTGGCGAACGACGTTGCAGAGGCACCCTTTGAAGTGGGTCTTGAATGCCAAGCGTGGAAATTCACCCAGGATCGCACATTGTTTGTCCTGCGAGATTCCATCGAGGCCCACTCCGAGAACGTCTACCGCGATGCCTGAGTGAGTCATGACGACCTCGGGTTCTTTGTGGAGCGCGAGAGTAGGGGTAGTGTGGAGTGCAATCGCATCCCACACAAGCTGGATATGGTGGGCTGAGATGCCGTGATCTTTCATAAATTCGCGGGCCGCGTTAGCACCGTCTACTTCGAAGCGATTCTCCGCGGTGTAGCGCTCGGTCAAGCCAAGATCGTGCAGGATCGCAGCTACAGCTAAAACCTCAGCGTCCGGCGTTACCTCAGCACTCTCTGAAAGCAGAATGCCGAACAACCAAGAGCGCATCACGTGGTTGAAAAGGAATGGCTCTAACAAACTGCGCGACAGGTCAATCGCGTCGCGGACCAGCGCTGTTTCAGGTACTTTGATCCCTGCGAAATCCATGTTCGTCCTTTCTCACCATCAGACCGTTGGGAACTGGCTACGAGGTCTACTCAGCCGCGGCATCATTTAGCAATTTCTCCACCTTGGCGTCCAATTCCCGAGCGACCTTCAAGGCATCCATGTTTTCGTATGGGTCCAGAAAGCTGGCCATTCTGTCGTAGGACAAATGCACGCCATCGGTCCGCTCATCCACGAGAACGGTTACGGGCGCATATGATCCTGCGTCCGGAACATGCTTGGCCATCTCCTTCATGACAAGTGGATTGCCGATAACAAGCCTCACGATCTTAGGTTTTTCGAGACCTGTCTCCTTCCGGATCACCGCGCCATGATCAAATTCCAAGAACAACATGAGCCCGGTTTTACCCATGTTGCGATTGATCACCTGTTCCAACTCGGCAAAGGCGCCCTGCGACTTGGATGCATTCGCAAACTCGGCAAGATCCAGTCGGCCGACACTAGCTTTCAATGAACCTACGACTGCCTCGAATGACCGTGACGTTGTCAGGCTGAAGCGTTGTACTTCGATTGTTTGAATTGCCATTCCATTCTTCCTTTCGCGCGAATGTTTGGAGCGGCCTATACCTGTGCAAAGCCGCCATCAACAGCCAATTCGATTCCCGTAATGTAACTGCTGTCGTCACAGGCAAGGAACAACACGGCCTTGGCGATCTCCTCGGGCGTGCCGAACCTCCCGAGCGGAATGCTATTTGCCATCTTCAAGCGTTGCTGGCCCGTGTCTGAGGAAGTGGAAGCCAACAGGTCACTCAGTCCAGAGGTCTCGGTGACGCCGGGGCTCACTGCATTCACTCGGATGTGACGATCCTTCAAATCCATTGTCCATGTACGGGCGAACGAACGCACCGCGGCTTTCGTGGCGCTATAAACACCATTTGCCGGCCGTCCTTTGTTTCCGCCCACTGAAGCATTCAGGATGATGGAAGCGCCATCAGGCAGCAGCGAAAGCGCCTTCTGCACCGTGAATAGGAGTCCCTTCACATTGGCGCCGAACATCGAATCATAGAACTCCTCAGTGATCGTGCCCAGGCGGGCAAACCTCGCAACGCCGGCGTTGGCGAAGACAATATCGAGTCGGCCCTTCTCCCGCCTGATTTGATCGAAGAGGCGATCAAGGTGGCCGAGGTCCGAAACATCTCCTTGCACCCCGGTGACGCTTCCCCCTATGCTCTTGACCGCGGAAGCCAACTCCTTCTCACGCCGACCGGTGATGAAGACGTGTGCTCCTTCGGCCACGAAGCGCTTCGCGGTGGCAAGACCAATTCCACTTGTCCCGCCCGTGACCAGTGCGATCCTTCCCTCCAACTTGCCCGTCATCTTCCCGTCGGTCGTCATTCCTTGCCTCTTTCAACCATGTCGTCACCGCCAATCCGTTCGAGCTTTCTCTTCTTGCCGCTCCCGAGACATCCACTCCTGGATATAAGGCGAGCAGTGCAACACCGAGATACCTTCGTCCTCGCGGGCATTGAGAAACCGAATGGCTTCGATGTCCACTAGATCGACCTCCTCCAAATCCAGTACGGTCGGCTCGCCACGGCTGATCTCGGCC
>JBAUBR010000172.1:0-10204 GCA_049676965.1 Occallatibacter sp. | reverse complement strand
CTCATGGAACCCGGCCAGGCGGTCTACGCCGAGATTGTGCACGTCTTCGGGCCGGAGGTGGTGAACTCCGATGGGCGCCTGAACCGCCGCAGGCTGGCGGAGTTCGCCTTCCAGGGCGGGCGGCTGGAGGAGCTGAATGCGATCGTGCACCCGGCGGTAATTGCGGCGCAGAAAGAGTGGATGGATGGGGTTTTCGCGCGCGATCCGGCGGCGGTTGCGGTGGTTGAGTCGGCGCTGGTGTTCGAAGTGGAGCGCGATGCCCGCGCCCGCGGCGAGACCGAAGGCGTGCTGGCGGATTGGCGCCGGCGTTTCGACCGCGTGATCGTAGTTACCGCACCGGACGAGCTGAAGATCGCGCGCTATGCGGCCAAAGTGAGCCCGGCGAGCGAAGGGCGGCCGGCTGCCGAAGCCGATGCGAGGGCACGCCTCGCGATGCAGATTCCCGACGCCGAGAAAACAGCCTGCGCGGACTTCGTGCTCGACAACTCCGGCGATCTGGCCCACTTGCGCCGTGCAACAGAAGCCGTCTGGTGGCGTCTTCACGGGCAATAGCCTGAAGAAGGCCTCTTTGGATGGAGAACTGCCCTAATTCGGGCAGGCTGCATTTTCAATGCCGGGCCCGATTCAGGACTCTCGCCGCGCCCGTCTTCGGAATAACCATTCCGTGTTAGGGACGATTTCTCGAATTGTCCGGTAACATTGGCGGGACCCCAATTCTTTCACAGAGGGCTTCGCTATGAGTCTCCGGCCCGCTTGTGCCGCCAATGGCCTCGCCTTAGCTCTACCGATTCTGGCTGTCCTGGCTCCTTGGGCGGCTCGGCCCCTGCACGCGCAGGACGCCGACCTGCGCCCGAACCCTCCCGAAGTCCAGAAAGCACTCGAAAATCGGTTCGAGGACGGTGAAGGCAAAGAGAGCGATTTCGTGCGCAACAGAATCAAGTGGTTCCACGATCAGCGCGCCTATCCGCACAAGACTCTACCGGCGGGCATTCGCCAGCAGGCGATCAAGGATCGCGACCGCAAAACCACGCTCGAGTCTGCCATCCGCGCCAGCCTGGCCTACTCCGAAACAACGCCCGTCGAGCCAGCGTGGAAGCTGATCGGACCCGAGCCCGTTTCGTTCTACGGCATCGACTCCGGACGCGTGAGCGCGCTAGCGATTGATCCTGCCAATCCGCGCATCGTCTATATGGGCGGCGCGGAGGGCGGCGTCTGGAAGAGTACGAACGGCGGCGAGACCTGGACGCCGATTGGCGACACGCAGGTTACGCTCGCCATCGGAGCGATCGCCATCGATCCAAATAATTCGAATACCGTCTACGCCGCCACCGGAGAAGAAAACTTTGCTATCGACAGCTATTATGGCGCCGGCATCCTCAAATCAACGAACGGCGGCGAGACGTGGACCCAGCTTCCCGGCGGTTTCACCGGCGTGCCCTGCGGGGGCGACTGGATCGGCGGCATTGCCATACAGCCCGGCGACAGCAAGGTGGTGCTTGCCGCGGTGGAAAGCTGCTATTACGGCCAGGCCGGAATCTATCGCTCCGCTGATGGCGGGCAGACCTGGGCAGCGGTCTATGTGCCCACGAACGCCTGGAATCCGGGAACCTCAATCTTCTTCGACGCCGGCAACGGCAACATTGCTTACGCCGCGCTCGACCCCGGAGATTCACCGGGTCCGGCCTACCCAACGGTGATCAAATCCACCGACGGCGGACTGACCTGGAAAGCCTCATCCGGCAGCGGAGCAAATGCATTGCCCGCCGGAAGTAACATCGGACGCATTGCGCTGGCGATCGCTCCGTCCGATCCTTCGATCCTTTATGCCGCATTGGCCGACAACGTCAACGGCGATTTGCTTGGTCTGTACAAGACTACGGATGCCGGCGCAAATTGGACGCAGCTCACCGGCACTCCGGACTTCTGCTCCACGCAGTGCTGGTACGACATTGTGCTCGCTGTGAGCCCGACCAATCCCAACTTCGTCGTTGCCGGCGGCGTGTATACCTACCATCCCGGCGGCAGCGCCGTCGCTACCTCCTCGGACGGTGGACACACGTGGGTGGATCAGTCGGCGGGCCTGCATCCCGACACTCACGCACTGGCCTTTACGCCCGATGGCTCCACGCTTTACACCGGCAACGACGGCGGCGTGTGGCGAACCACCGATCCGACGGCGAATGCGATCCCCTGGACCGACCTGAACTACACTCTCGCCATCACCGAGTTTTATCCTGGCCTGTCGATGGATCCAGGCAATTTGAACCACAGTTATGTGGGAACGCAGGACAACGGGACAGAGCGCTATTCAGGCGCGCTCGGCTGGCCGACCGTGGCGTGCGGAGACGGCGGCCCCACGGTCATTGACTACGTTGACACCAGCACGATCTATGCGAATTGCATCGGCCTGTCCCTCTACAAATCCACCGACGACGGGAGCCACTGGAACGCGGTCACGACGGGCTTCGACGGCACGGATCGCACAGCGTGGGTTCCGCCCCTGGCTATCGATTCCGAGCACCACGAGACACTCTATTTCGGCACTTACCGCGTTTACCGGACCCAAAACGGCGGTTCGAACTGGAAGGCCATTTCCGGCGACCTGACCAATCCCAACAACAGCAATCACAACGGAACCTTGAGCACCATCACGGTGGCGCGGTCGGACGACAATACCGTATATACCGGTTCCGATGACGCCGAGATCGAGGTCACCCGCAACGCACTCTCCACCTCCGGCGCCACTTGGAAGGCAGTCATCAACGGCCTGCCTGACCGCGCCGTCACATGGATTGTCGTCGACCCCACCACCGCATCTACGGCTTATGCCGGCTTCAGCGGATTTACCGGTTTCGGCGACAGCCTGGGCCACATCTTCAAAACGACCAATGCCGGTTCTTCGTGGACCGACATCAGCAGCGACCTGCCCAATACTCCCGTCGATTCGATCCTGGTCGACCCCGACGATCCGGAGATCCTCTTTATCGGGACCGATATCGGCACGTTCTACACCACCAGCGACGGGGCAAGCTGGTCCGCCCTGGGCAAAGGACTTCCCAACGTTGTGGTTTCCGGCCTCGGCCTGCATGAGAATTCGCGCACCCTTCGCGCCACCACGCATGGCCGCAGCGTTTGGGATCTGAATGTGGCCGCACTTCTTCCCGTGCCCACCGTCTCCACGGTCACCCCCGCCAGGATCACCGCGGACGACAAGCCGGTCATGCTCACTGTGACGGGCTACCAGTTCAACTCGAAGGCCGTCGTGGTCTGGAACCGCAGCGCCGTTCCCACCACTTATGTATCCAACACCGAGGTCAGGGCGACGGTTCCGTCATCCGATTTGACGAAAGGCGGCGCCGCCACCGTCGGCGTACTGAACGGCTCCGGAGGAAAGCTCTCCAACCTGATCACGCTGACGGTCGACAACCCCGCTCCAAAGCTCGTGGCCATCTCTCCTTCGACCGCCAAGCACGGCGCCGCCGGATTAACCCTGACCGTGACTGGCTCCAACTTCGTCAAAACGTCCCAGGTGACGTGGAACGGCAAGACGCTCAGCACCGTCTATGTGAGCCAGACGAAGCTCACGGCAGCCGTTCCCGCAGCCAATCTCCGGACGAGCGGAACGGGGAGCGTGACCGTGGTCAACCCCGCTCCGGGCGGGGGAACTTCCGCGGCGGGCAAGTTCGCGATTCAATAGGAGATTTCTCCGCAATTCAAGGTGAAGAGCAACAAATCCCCGGTCCTGGGTTCATTAGAATAGAAGAGGACGGCAGCTCGGACCGTTATGGAACGGCCAGGGCGAGGCCTCCGTATGGATTTACGTGCGACTGATTTGGCTGGAGCTGTGTGCCTTCCGGCAGCATCGAATCAGAAGCCGATTGAGTTTGACGAACAATGAGATTGCGCCAGTTTATTTTGGTTCTTGTTTTGGTTGGCGGATTTTGGCTGCTTACTACGCACCCGCCGGATTTGTCCCGCCTGCCGCTGTTGCACGCGGATGCACGGGACTCCGCGCTGCACCTGACCGAGGCTCAGGCCGCACCCGAATTTGATCCCGAAGAGCAGAACAATATCGCCGTCTACAAGCGTGTGCTGCCGTCGGTGGTGAACATTACCGCGCGCACGCTGGTGTTCAACTTCTTTTACGGCACGGTGCCCCAGGAGGGGCAGGGATCGGGGTTCGTTCTCGACCGGGAAGGCCACGTGCTCACCAATTATCACGTAGTTGCCGGCGCCAACCGCGGCATCCAGGTTACGCTGAGCAACAAGCACAGCTACGCGGCAAAGGTAGTGGGTACAGACAAGTTGCACGACCTGGCGCTGCTGCAGATCGATGCGCCCAGTCTGCAGCCGGTAACGCTGGCCGACTCGAGCCAGCTTTCGGTGGGGCAAAAGGTCTTCGCCATCGGCAATCCCTTCGGCCTGAACGGCACCATGACGCGGGGCATCATCAGCGCCATCCGGCCCATTCGCGGCGAGGAGGGCGCGCCGATCGAGGACGCGATCCAGACCGATGCCGCCATCAATCCCGGCAACTCCGGCGGGCCGCTGCTCAACTCCCACGGCGAAGTCATCGGCATCAACACCATGATCGCCTCGAACGGCGCCGATCAAAGCTCGGGCATCGGCTTTGCCATCCCTATCAATACGGCCAAGGCGGTGCTGGCTGACCTGACCCGTTACGGCGAAGTCAGGCGGCCGTCGCTGGGCATCGTGTCGTACGCAATCGGGCCGGACCTGGCCGAGCAGATGGGCCTGGCCGCCGATTATGGCGTGCTGATCCAGCGCGTGATTCCCGGGGGCGCGGCGGAGCGGGCCGGTCTGCACGGCGGCAACGAGCAGGCCTACGTGGGCAACACGCCGGTGATGCTGGGAGGAGACCTGATCGTGGGCATCGACGGCCAGCAGGTTACCAATCCCCAGGACATCAGCGCCATCATGGACAAGCACCAGGCGGGCGACACCATCAGCGTGACCATCTATCGCGGCCGCCGGCAGATGACCTTCAAGCTCATCCTGGGCGAAGCGCGGGGAGTGAATGCGTAAGGCGACCACGATGGGGAATTGCGCCGTTATGATCGCGCGGATATTTCATCTACCGTTCGGCGAATGGCCTTGCGGCGGCCGATGCCTTTGACGGTGTGGTAGAAGTGGAGCCGCTCGAAGACAGCAAGATAGCGCTCCGCCAGCCGCTCCGGCCGCATCGATTCGAGATGGGCGGGAACTGCCTTGCGGTAAGGCGTGGTTGTCTCTGGGTTGGCGAGAATCTGTTCGATCGATCCGGCCAGAGCCCCGCTGTCGCGCATGGGGAAGGTCAAACCGCACTGGCCGACGACCTCCGGCAGGCCTCCGGCATTTGAAACGAGAACCATGCAGCCGGCGGCCAGCCCCTCCAGTGTCACGATGCCGAAGGCCTCACGATAGACCGACGGCACCACAATGATTTTGTGCTGCCTCAGGATTGGGTGAAAGTCGGCCGGCGCCATGCGGCCCAGGAATTCGACTGGAACCTGAAGATTCAAGCTGGCGGCGTGGCCTTCGAGATCGGCGCGCAGTGGCCCATCGCCGATAATCGTTGCAGTCACGTCGCGCCCCCGCTGATGAAGGCGCGCTATCGCGTCGAGCAAAACCGGTACGCCCTTTTCACTGACCAGGCGGCCCACAAAGACCACGTCACGCGGGCGGCTGGCAGTCTCCGGCCCCAGGTCGATCTCGCCGGGTAGCGGATTGGGGATGGTCAGCGCCGGCATCCTCAGGTCGCGGGCAAGCACGCTGTTCACCGCTATGTTGAGGCCGAAGCGGCAGATGAAAAGCCGGAGACGGTTGCGCCAATCGACGGCGCCTTCCTGCGACTCCTGCCAGACCTGGTGCGTGATGGTCAGCGGTTTGCCGCCGAGCAGGACGGGAACCTGGTAATGCAGCGAGAGGCCGCACACCGCGCAGAGATCGGCCCATGAAATGGCCTGTTTCAGAGCCGCGCGGCCAGGGCGGCGCAACACACGATGCGCCGCATCTTCCGGCATGGTTCTCTCGATCTCCGTGACCACGCGGACTTCGTGCCCACGCGCCGCAAAGGCCTCGCGCATCAACGATGAGAACGTCTCGATGCCTCCGGTGGCAGGCGGATACGTATAACTCATCATCAGGATCTTCATGGCTCGGCCCCGATACGCGGCGCGGCTGCCGATTCGATTCCGGATCCGGCGACCTTGAGCGCGGGCAGAAGAGTATCCACCATGGAGCGCGCGGAGCGATGGCGCCGGTAATGGCGATGGCCGGCAGCCGCGGCATCCCGCAGACGGTCGAACAGCGCGGGAGATTGCGCCGGCAGCGCCAGCAACTCATCGGCGCCGAGCGGCCAGTTCTCCTCGTCGTGCGGATCGGCCGGTCCGGGCGCCGGAAACAGCAGGATGGCCGCCGCATGAGCCTGATAGGCGGCGTAGATGCTCGATTTGCCGCGCAGAAAGCAGGGATAATCCAAGACGCCGACGAGGCTGTCTTCGAGCAACCGGCTGGCGGAGGAAACGCCGAGCGTGCCGTAGCTGCGCAGCAGGGGTCCGAGCCGGCCTGCAACTTGGTCATCGAACCAGCGCGGATCTTCGATGGCGCCAATGTCGGCGATCTCCTCGATTCCCAGGTGCCGTGCGACCTGCGCCAGCTGCGGAAGATGGTTCTCGTAGAGACGCTTGCGCGTGGTGAAGCGGCCGAAGACAGCGAGCCGGCGCGCGCGCTGGTCGAGCGGCTTCGGGTTCTCCGGCTCGCCGGCGCTCGAGCAGATGCCGATGAGGCTCGCCGGGCGGCGCAGGTAATTGTTGCGCGCGATCACTTCGAGGAAGTCCTGGCTCGAGCTGAAGACGAACTCGCTGGCAGCGAGCAGGCGGCGAAAGATTCTCCGCTGCAGCCATGAAGTGAACAACGTCCGCGAAGGAAAACGGGGCAGCGCATAGAGCTCGTGGAAGAGGCTGAGCAGCCGCCCGCCGCGGCCTGTGAAGCGTTCCATCGCCGGCGGCAGCCATGTCGGGACTCCCTGCCGCGAATAGCCGTAGGGAACGTAGTGAAGCAGCATTACGGGAGCGGGTCCGTGGGCCGCCGCCAGTCTATCGAGCGCGGAGTTGAATGGCGCGGCGCCGGCGCCCAGGACCCGCTTGATGGTGTGGGGGAAATCGTCGGCGATCTCGAGGGCCGGCTCAGGGTGCGGAGAGTTGTAGACCAGGAAATCGCTGCGAACGCCGTGGTCTCCGAGGAGGACGTTGGCCAGGTTCAGGGCGGTTTCGCCCACGCCATCGGCATCGGGACGAAACCGGGCCACCACCTGGATAATCCTTGCAGGCAGGCCGGGCTTTGCCTCAGTCACAAGGTATCTCCCGGCGCTGCCACGGCGTGCCTTTCACTCGTTGTTCCGCATGAAGGATACTGCAAATGCAATTCTTCGGGCTCAACCGCCACGGCGATCAAGCCCAAGGATAAAAGCATCGAAGCGAGCTTCGGCGGCAGCTCTAGCGCGCGGATCCCACCGGGATGGACTTCTCCGGCGTCGAGGAGCCGCTGCCCTTGCCGCCTCCGCCCGATCCATAGTAGCCGTGCTTGTCGCCGTAACCGCCGTAGTAGGACTGCGACTGCGGCACCGCATTGACGACCACCGCAACCTGCTTGTCGGGGAACTTCTTCAGCTCCTCGCGCAGGCGCCGGAGAGCGCGCCGCTGGGCGGTGCCGACGCGCGCCACGAGCAGGATGATGTCGAGCGACTGCGCGACAATCAGCGCGTCTGTCACCAGCAAAGCAGGCGGCGTGTCGATGAGCACGATGTCGAAGTTTCGCCTGGCCCACGCCACCAGTTCTTCGAGGCGCCCTTGCGCAAGCAGTTCCGACGGGAACGGCGGAATCTCCTGCACCGGCATCACGTACAGGCCGCGCACCGCATCGATGGGCTGGATGCAATCTTCGGGAAGCACATTGGGATCGCTCAGGTAGCGGCTTAAGCCGGGCGCCGAGGGCATCGGCAACCGGAACCGCTGCGCCAGCACCGGCTTGCGCAGATCGGCGTCAATCATGAGCACCCGCTTGCCCTGCTGCGCGAAGGTTACCGCCAGGTTCAACGCAGTCGTGGACTTGCCTTCACCCGGGCCGCAACTGGTGAAACCAATGACCCGCGACTCCTTGCTTACCGGCATCAGGTTCACTGAAGTGCGCAGGATTCTGTACGCCTCGGCGCCCCCCGAGCGCGGCGCACTGATCGTCGCCAGAGGCGCCAGGACGGTGGTTGAGTCCGTCGGCTCCAGCTTGTAAACAGGCACGGCGGCGAGCACCGGCAGAGCGAGCGCCTCTTCGATCTGCTCCACTGTCTCCACGGTGTCGCTGATGGCGGAGACGACGCCGACAATGATCATCGACAGCAGCAGGCCCAGACCGAGCCCGGCAGCGGTGCTCAGGCCCACCCTGGGGCGTGACGGCATGGTGGGAATGTCCGCGAGGGACATGCGGTTGACCTCTTGCGTCTTCAGGCCGGCTTCGATCCCGCCGGCGCCGAGCACTGTCAACAAAGAGTTGTAGAGGGTCTGATCGGTGATGTATTGCGCCTTGAGCTCCTCAAAGCGCACTACTTCAGGGTTCTGGTTCGTGGCCTGCTCTTTGACCGACTTGATACTGTTCTGGATCTCGGACGCCGTCGTGGTCGCGGAGTTGACGCTGAGCTGTGCCGATTTGAGGACCTTTGCCCGCTGCTCGGCAAGGCTGTCCCGTAAACCCTCGATCTGTTTGTCGAGTTGGCGCAGTTGCGGGTAGCCCGGGCCGAAGCGGTCGTTCAGCGCGTTTCTTTGCGACTCCAACTCGGCCAACTGGACATTCAGCGTGGCCAGCACCGTGGCGCCCGGCGTAGACATGGGCGCAAAGGCACTGGTGGCATTATTGGAGAACTCCTCATACTCCGCCTGACTCAGGAACTTGTTGGTTTGAGCCTGAATCTCGGCGCCCAGCAATCCCTCCAGTTGCGTCTGGTAAAGGCTGGTCTCGGAGGTCAGACTCGTGCTGAAGACTCCGAGCTTCAATTCGTCGTTGAGCAGAGTCCTTTGCTCATCCTGTACCTTGTACTTCAGTGCGTCGAGCTCGGTTCCGAGCCACTTTTCGATCTCCTGCGAGCTCTGGTAGCGATGCTTGAAATTCACCTCCATAAAAGAGTCGACGACGGAATTGGCCACCGCCGTGGAAAGCACCGGCGAGCGGCTCCTGTAAGTAACCGAAAGCAGCTCCGACTTGGGCACGCGCTCCACGTCCAGGCTGCCCAGGAACGCGCCGACGAGATCGTTGCGCGTAAAAGGATTGGTCTCGATGTCGGTGCGGCCGGAGGGATTGAAGAGCTTGTTGTGGAGCAGATCGAGCTTCGGATCTTCAATCACCTTGAGGGCGACGTCACGCGACTGGAGCGCAATGATCTGAGTGGCGATCTTGAGCTCGTACTCGTCGGTGGCGCCCATGGCGGCTCCCAGGTTCAGGGTGCCGTGCTGGTCGACCTGGATCATCGCGGTCGCATCGTACAGTTTTGGCTGCCGCTTGGAATAGAAATACGCCACGATGGCGCAGCCAACGCTGAGGCCCAGGACCAGCCAGAGAAACTTCCTCGCCACGCGGATGAAATCCGCCAGCAGCAGGGTCTTGTTCTCGGTCGCCTCGGGCGCGAAATCTTGTTGATTTACCGTCACTGTTTACCTCGTCTTTGACAACCGAAAGGCGCTCGCATCAAGCGGTTCGTGCTTGAAGAGAAGGGCGCCCAAAATCAATGCAATCCAATAAAATGTCTGGCTGGCCAGCACGGGGGCTGCGGAGGTCAGGCTGCCCACGGTCAGTGTAGGAAAAGCGGCAAACGCCAGCGGAACGGCGTGAGGAAAGCCGTGTCCCCGGGGCAGCTTCAAGGCGCGGAAGCTGGCCACAATCAACACCAGTCCGGCCCCATAGCGCAGCAGCACCACCGTCATGCCGACAAATGTTCCCAGCTCCTCGACGATGCGGATCGACTCGTTTTCGGAGATACTGAAGGCCCCCCCGCCGGGATTTGCGGCGGGAATGCCAAATCCGATGCCGGCGCCCAGGATCCTGTAATGGGTAGCCCACGTGAACGCGGTAATCATACGTTCAATACGCACGCCGATGGATGCCTGGTTTTCCTCTCCGCTGACACGGTTGAGCACGGCATCGAAGCTGGCCGGGGCTG
>JBAUBR010000171.1:0-1922 GCA_049676965.1 Occallatibacter sp. | reverse complement strand
GGCTTGAAGCGCAGGAAGGCAATGATCTCAGGCCGGACCTGAGCCTTCACCGCCCACCGGCACCAGTCGTCAAGATCCGGGTCAAGGTCCAGATGCACGAACCGGTTGCGCAACGGTCTGGGCATTGCGAAGTGAACGCCGCGCTCAGAGGCCGGATTGCCGGCGGCGATGACGACCCACTCATCGGGCAGCACATACTCACCGAGCTTTCGATCGAGCACGAGCTGATAGCAACCCGCCTGAGTCATCTGCGGCGCAGAGGTCAACTCATCGAGGAAGAGGATGCCCTTGCCGCTCGTCGGGAGAAACTTCGGAGGCGCCCATTCTGTCTGATCGGCCGCGATGCGAGGCAGGCCGCGCAGGTCGACCGGATCGAGTTGCACGGCACGCACATCGAGAAAGTCGTAGTCGAGATCGTTGGCGACCTGGGAGACAATCTGTGACTTCCCGACGCCGCATGCGCCCCAGATGTGCAGGGGCACACGTTCGCCAATGAGCGCATGAAGCGCCTCATAGAGCTTCGATGGTTTCATGGAATCTTCCTTCGGATTCTGGAGGGTAGAACGGTGCAGAAAGTCGCCCTTAAGGAACAGAGCCGCACTCTGGTTCCCCTGGCAGGCAGAGAGTATGCGCACTACGCGGAGTACTGGGATGATTAGCGGGAGTATTAGTGGAGCAAAACCTTCAGGTCGGTCGCCAACTGGACGACAAAGTCCTCAGCAACGCCATTCCTGACGAGCGGGCGCGTGAGCCTGGCATCGATGAGTGCCGAAGGATCTACCCTGCTTCCGAACAGCACGACCGCGAGCGCCCTGTCATCCTGTCGCGAAGACCAAAGAAAGCCCTGGATGTGGGAGTGAGCCGAGTACATTTGCCTGGCCCATCCACGCGTCGCGGGGTAATGCGCCTTGGTCGTATCGATGAGCTGTCGAGGAGGAATACCAAGTCCCCGCAGGGCGACTTTGCTCAGATCGAGAAGTTGGAAGTCGGTCTGAAACACGAGCGTCGAACACACCCTGGCTGCCAGTCTCCTGGCATCGACATGCTTGAATCCTGTGCGATAGGGAATGTCGCGAAACACGCTCTCCATCAAGGCGCCGCGAGGCGTGGTCGCCGCATAGAGCGTCGGAATCACGTTGCCTTTGGGATCAAGAATTGGACTGAAGCGGGCGTTGCCTTTGGGGCTCGGGTTGAATTGATCGACGGCGTAGATCGCATCATGGACGCGATACATCGTCTGGCCCGAGCCCCAGGCGGTGAGCTTGATCTTCTTCGGGACAATGGGCGCAACGCTGATTGCCGCTCGTTTAGCCATGCTCGTACTCGGCCATCTCATCCTTGGCCGCGGCAATCACGCGCTCGGGATCGGTGGCCAGGACATCCTGTGGACGTTCGTCGTCAAGGAAGCTGTTGAGCCCTGCAAACCAGAATGCCAGTCCCCACCCGTCCTTGGCATCTCCGAAGACTTCCAATATCTCGGCCATCTCCCTGCGAGGGCGATGGTCTGCCCGGTTCAGGGCATAGAGCGGTAGGTAATCCTCCCGGCCATGCTGGATCGCAAAGATTTCGCGGCTCCGCTTCCACTTGTTCGGCTGCACGCTCAGATTGCTGGAACTGAAGCCGGCAAGCTTGGCCACCTCGGTCGCAGGAAGAAAATCCCCGCTGTTCAAAATGGCGGTCTTGGCTTCGATGAGCATACGTGCTTGCTCACGTGCCGCCTTCGACGGGGTGACGTCGGTCAACAGGAGATTGACCATTTTTTTGAGCGTGTCTTCCTGCCGCTCTTGAATGAGCTGGGGCAGAAACTCCACGACCTGATGGATGACGCGCTCAGCCGCAGCCCCCTGTTCGTTGTCGGCAAAAGTCACAGCCACCGTCCTGCGTCCGGGAGACAGGTTGAGCTGCCGGATGACGTCACGTCC
>JBAUBR010000170.1:0-2197 GCA_049676965.1 Occallatibacter sp. | reverse complement strand
CCGTACTTCCGTCGCTCGGTCTGACGAAGCATAAAGTCAGAAAGCTTGATTCCATCTGCCTCGTGCGCGAGGAACGCAAGAACGGCAAACAGGGACTCGCCTACCACACTCGTCCTTTCATCCTTTGTGTCATTCCGCTCCGCCGCCCGCCCCCAGACCAGATCATCCACACACGGCGCAACGGGAATTTCACACTCGATATCGTCGCGCATCCGCGGTCCGGGATTCCGACGGTCAGAGCAGACTGCACTTTTGCCCCACTCGCCTTGGGGATGGGCAGAGATCTCTCATCCCTTCCACCCACTGCGCGGTCGGCGATTTGAAGTTCTCAAGAAACGGCGTATAGCTGGCGTCGACACGCTCATTCTCCGCGAGCTGGAGCGTGGTACTCTCAGCATTCCGCGCGAGTGGACCGACTGGGCTGATCCCACGCCGTATGACGCGTTAACCCGGCCGCCGCACCGTCTCGCCGCCGAGTGCCTATTCGAGCTCGTCGCCTTATTGGAAGCCCTCGCCGCTTCCAGCCCTCCTCCCCGGGAAAAGACACGAAAAAAAGAATTGACAAAGGAGATGCCTGATGATAGTGTCAGACCAGTTATAAACGTGGTCCGATGAAAACAGAGAAGCAGACCACCGCCGCCTTGCGAAAGCGCCGCCAAGCGCTCCTGCGCCAATTGCCCCCGCTCAAAGCGGTTCTTCGCGGTTCCCTCATCGAGCGCTACAAACGCTGTGGCAAGCCCGGCTGCAAGTGCGCCGACGGCCCCGGTCATGGCCCCAAGTACTATCGGTCGGTCAGCTTTCCCGGCCGGCGCCCGCAAATGGACTACGTCCCGCAAGAGTCTTACGCGCAGGCGAGCGAGTTGCTGGCCAATTACCACCACGCTCGCCAGATCCTGGAGGAGATCTGCGAGATCAACCGCGAGCTCCTACGCCGTCGCGAGAAGCTCTAAGAGGCCGCCATGAGCGAAGCGCTGTCATCCCTCCGTGCACCGATCGATCCGGGACAGGGCGGCGTGCTCCTCGCCAATATGCTCGCCAGCTGGCTCGACCACGACCGCAGCTTGCCGGCCACCGCGGAGGCCAGGGATGAATCCGAAGATTCAAGAACAGCACCGCCGCAAGCCCGCCTACATTTACCTGCGCCAGTCGACACCGGGGCAAGTTCTCCACCATCGGGAGAGTACGGAGCGCCAGTATGCCCTACGCGAGAAGGCGCGGGAACTGGGCTGGAGCGAATCCCTGATTCGCACCCTCGACCAGGATTTGGGAAAGACGGGAACGGAGATGACACGGCGAGAGGACTTCAAGATTTTAGTGGCGGATGTCTCGATGGGCCAGGTAGGGGCGGTGTTTGCCCTGGAAGTTTCGCGCCTGGCGCGCTCGAATCTCGATTGGCAGCGGCTGCTGGAACTCTGCGCGCTCACGTCCACACTCGTCATCGACGAGGATGGCTGTTACGACCCGGCAGACTTCAACGACGGCCTGCTTTTAGGATTGAAGGGTGTGATGGCGTCGGCCGAACTGCATTTCTTGCGCGCCCGCCTCCAGGGCGGCAAGCTCCACAAAGCCCAGAAAGGCGAGTTACGTTTTCCCCTTCCGGTGGGCTTTTGCTACGACGCGGAAAGCCGTATCATCCTGGATCCGGACGAAGAAGTGCGGGGTGCGGTGAGCCTGGTGTTTGGGCTGTTTCGCGAAACCGGCAGCGCCTTCGCGGTGATGCAAGGCTTCGCCGCCCGCACGCTGCGTTTTCCCACGCGGTCCTATGGGGGAGCCTGGGATGGGAAGCTGATCTGGGGCCGCCTGACGCACGGCCGGGTGCTGGGCCTGCTCAAGAACCCGTCCTATGCCGGCCGGTACGTCTTCGGTCGTTATCAGTATCGGCGGGAGATCAGCCCGGAAGGTAAGGTCCATCCTCGGAAGTACGCGGTGGCGATTCCCGACTGGCGCGTCAGCCTGCAAGACCACCACGAGGGATACATCGGTTGGGAAGAGTTCCTGCACAACCAGGAGCGCTTGGAGAAGAATCGCACCAACGGTGAGGAGATGGTCCTGGCGGGCCCGGCGCGCGAAGGCTTGGCGTTGCTCCAGGGGTTGCTGCTGTGTGGATGCTGTGGCCGCCGCCTGACGGTACGCTACACGGGGAACGGCGGCATTTATCCCCGCTATCAATGCACCTGGTTACGCCGGGAAAATCTGG
>JBAUBR010000169.1:0-8849 GCA_049676965.1 Occallatibacter sp. | reverse complement strand
TGGAATCGGCCTGATCCGGTTGCTGGGGAGTGTTGAATTCATTTGGTCCATTCACCTCTGGTTGGAAGATTTTTCTTGCCGGAGTCTTTCTCCCTGAAGATTTGTCCCTGAAGACTTACCGTTGCCGCCATCGCGCCTCACCGGTTAGCGTTTATGCGCAAACCTTGCTTATGTGGCGCGCCGCCTCGCTTCCGGTCGACGGCGCGCCTGGACCTCCGCTTTTCAATCGCGGAAGTAAAAAGGGTCAAAAGAAAATCCGGCCGCCGAACTCCAGTTGCCGCATGTAGGGCAAGCCGGCACTCTCCACCGAACTGTCAACACTGGTGATTTTGCCCGTGGTTAACTGGGAACAGTCGATGCAGCGCGCTTCCGAGGCATCCGGCACGCCCAGCGGAACGTGATTGAACAGGTTGAAGAATTGGACCTGGAACTGGCCATTCACCCGCTCGGTGATGGCAAAGTTCTTGAACAGCGATGTGTCGGCAAAGTAATCTCTCGGCCCGCGGTAGCTGTTGCGGCCCACGTTGCCGATCGTGCCGAAGGCCGGACGAATAAACGGTCCGGACCCGCTTCCCGCCGTAGTGAGCGGGGCTACGGGCGTGAAGTAGGACCTCGCGTGCGCCACCGGGTCCAGCCCGCCCACATTCAACGGCAGCGTGGCGCCAGTCGTGTCGGGGCGGCAATCGCTTGACGTGCCGGGGCTGGCGAAATTGGTGTCGATATCCTGGTCGGAGCCGCATTCGGCGTAGGTGGGCGTGAACGGCAACCCGCTCTCCCACGTCGTCGTTCCCGCAAGCTCCCAACCGCCCACCAGGTAGTTCATCCCGCGGCTGCTTGTGTCGAGGAAGTGCTTGTGCTCGCCGAACGGCAGCTCGTAAAGACCGTTGAGCACAAAATCCTGACTGCGGTTGGTATCGTTTGCCCCGTATTCCACTTGCGGGTCCTGCGCAAAGTACGTCGTGCCATAGTTGATCGCCTTCGACCAGACGTAGTTCGCCGTGAATTGCAATCCGTTGGAGAGTTTCTTTTGCACGCTCGCCTGCAGCGCGTTGTAATATGCTCTCGCCGACGGACCCTCGTAATTCAAGTCCTGCGTGCAGCAGGTCGCCACCGTGCCGTCGTAGGGCGTCGAGAAGCGTCCGTAATACGGGCGGCGCGCATTCCGGTTGGCCAGTTGCGCCGGCGAAGCGGGCAGTCGCGGCACGTTGATGTTGAAACCCTCCGTCTCACCGGGATAGATCCGCTCGGCGATATTGCCCACGTAAGCCAGCGTGAAGGTCGTGTTCTGCGTCATCTCCTGCTCAACGCTGAGGTTGAACTGGTCCACGCGCGGCAGAAGCAGGCGATTGGGGCGGATGTTGGGACTGTTGTTGCTTGAAAGCGGGATGATTCCATTCGGCGGGACGTAAGGCGCCGCCGGTTTCACGGGCAGGGTGTTGAATGTGTAGACAGCGGTATCGAGGGCGCTGGTTGAGCCCGTGTCTTCGTTGTTCAGCACGGGCACGTTGGCCGTCAGCGCGCTGCCGAAGATGGTGCCGTAAAACCCGACGTCGTCATACACCTGGCCGAATGCGCCGCGGACCACGGTTGTGGGCCGAACCAGGTAGGCAAACCCCAGGCGCCCGCCGAAGTCGGTGGGATCAAGCTCGGCGTCGCCGTTAGTTCCATTTCCGCCCACTCCCGCCACGCGAATGATGCCGGTGGGCAGGTACGTGAATCCGCCGTTCCCCGGCCGGTTGACGGTCTCGGGGTAAATGATGTCCCAGCGAACGCCGTAATTCAGGGTGAGTCTCGGAGTCACTCGCCAGTTGTCTTCAGCGTAGAACCCTCCGCGCTTTTGCCGGTTCGATGCCGTCTGGTCGTAGACGTCGAAACGCTGGAACTGCGCAACACTACCGAAGAGTATCGAGGCCAGTCCCAGCCCCGAGCCCGGCGCCGAGGCCAGCGCGCTCGTCGAATTCGAAAACGTCAGCAACCCGCTGCGATTGTTGTCGCTCGCATTGCGCAGATTGAGGGCATAGCGCAGGTCCGCGCCAAAGCGCACGGAGTGATTGCCCACGTTCCGCGTCCAGTTGTTGGCGACTTGGAACACCTGTTCGCTTTCCAGCAGCGGGCAATTGCAATTCTGGTTTCCGAAGTTGCCGATGCTGTTGTCGGAAAAGTCGTAGCTCGGCGAGCCGGAGGTATCCGGCTGGCTGGTGTTCAGGTTGGGAATCCCGTCCGCCGTAGCGGGATCGGTGCCGGCGTCGATCTTGTTATCCGACACGTGATAGTCGAGATATCCGAAGCGCAGATCGGTGAGCAGATTGGCGTTGATCGCCCAGTCAAAGCCCGCGGCTACGCTCTGGTTCTGCACGTTGTCGTTGCCGGTGGTGTTGCCCAGGCCGAACCCCGGGCCGCCCGCTGCGCCAAATACGGGTGCGCCCGTCAGCCGGAAATTGGCGTAGTCATACCGGCCAAAGGCGTGTACGTCCTGCACGACCTGGTCATCGAAGCGGACGTCGGCCTGGTCGCCATCGTTGTTGCCGGTTCCCGAGCCGATATAGTTGTTGATGGTTCCCGCGCCGGCGTTGGCAGCGGGAAGCTGCTTGAGCAGCGTTCGCGCCTGGGCAGAGATGGCGGAAGCTGGAATTTGTCCTCCCGTATAAGTCTTTCCGTTATTCGGGTCAAACAGAGGTGCGGTCGTGTATTGGCTCAAGTCGCAAATGCCCGTTCCCGTCAGGCACGTGTTACGCACCTCGTTGGTCGGAACGTTTTCCTGCAGGCTCGTGCCCACCTTCTGGCGCGACGCTTGATAATCCAGAAAATAAAATGCCTTCTTGCGAATGATCGGTCCGTCAATCGAACCGCCAAACTGGTTGTAGACCGAGCTGGGGATGAATTTTCCGGTGACCGGGTCGGGCTGAAACTGCGTAAACGGATCGCGCGCCTCGAGCGCGTCGCTGCGGCGGTATTCGAAAACATCTCCGTGAAGATCGTTTCCGCCCGAGCGCGTCTCCGCCGTCACCACGCCGCCCACGCTGCCGCCAAACTCGGCGGGATAGTTCTGGGTCGTCACCTTCGCCTCGCTCAACGAGTCGAGCGTGGGGTTGATGACAATAATGCCGTCGATGGGCTCCCGGTTGTCGGTTCCGTCGAGAACCCAGCCCATGGTTCCGTAATTCGACCCATCCGCCTGGATCGCCAGCGTTCCCTGGGGATTTTCGGTCGGCGCGGTGTTGTAACTGTCACGCTGCACTCCCGGCGTGAGCAACGTGAAACTTGTGAAGTTCCGATCCTGGTTGGGCAGATCCTGCAGCTGCCGCTGATCCAGCACCTGGGCTACGTCGGCCCTGTCCGACTTCAATGTCGGCGCCGCCTCGCTGGTGACTACAACGGTTTGTTGAGCAGAGCTGATGGCAAGATGCAGGTTCACCTCCGGCGAGGTGTCGGCCGCAACCTGAATTCCCTTGACCTCGGCAGAGCTAAACCCCGGATACGAGGCACTTACGCTATACGTATCGGGAATCAGGCGGTCGGCGCGGAATTCGCCTGTCCCATTCGACATGACATCCTGCGAGGTGCCTTTACTGGTGTCGGTAACCGTAACTTTTGCATTGGGAATGATGGCTCCGGTGGTGTCTGTCACAGTGCCCACAATCGAGCCGAACACGGCTTGTGCGCGGCCGATGCGCGGGCTCAGCATCGCCAGGCACGCGATCGCGGCAATGACGGCAAGATAGCGCCATCCGGGAGAGTGGCGGTCAATGGTTGTTGATCCACCCGTCCCGGACGGCGCCCAAGCTGGCTGCAATTCGCTGGTCCTCGAATCGCACACAACTCCGAATGCACATGAGCCGCTCGATGCGCGAGCACGCGTCTTTCCATGTTGGGTCAGGCTGAGAAACGTGGTTCTCTTGACGAGCGCCAACGAGTACCACGCCATGATCGCCAGACCATAGATGAAGTCCGTCAGGAACGACTGCCACGCATTTTCCGGTTCTTGCAACAGCCGCAGGAAATAGAATCGCATTGAATTCATCACAGGGAGACCTCCAATTTCATGGTTGCTTTCTTGGGCTTGGTAACCGATCGGTCATCGCTTCAAGCCATCAAACACTTTCAAACAGCCGGAAGGCGCTTACATCTTTGCGGGTCGTACCAGGGCATTTTCCCGGCCTGCGCTTGCGTCCTATCGCGTCGGCCATCGGTATCGCTCTGTGCAACCGCATTGCCAAATGAACTATCGTGCCGGAAAGAATAAAAGGTCCTTTAAATCCGGCGATTCTGCAATAAGCCGCGCGCCGTCTCCGTGACATGCTGTCGAAATCTCGTGTCAAAATGCCGACACATGAAGCGACCGATCAACATTATTTGTTGTCGATGGAACCTCGCAGCGCGCTAACAAAGACGCGCCCGATATCTCACCGCCAATAAAGATGCAACTCAAGCGGTGTTGGTGCTACAAGGAGAACGCGCGAAGCAGGACGTCGCGCATTAAAATGCCTTTTCGATACCAAAGTACTATTGAGCCTCTTATACATCCCTGCTAACTTCGCAGTTGTGGTCGGTAACGCTTTTTCAATTGGCATCGGCGCCGGGGCAGTCGTTATCGAAGTTTCAGGTCACAAACGGAGCGGGCAGTTACCTCGCGCGATGTAACTTGCTGGCGGTACTGGTGAACGCTTGAGGACAAGGGATCCGCGATGCGGTGCAAATCGCCGCAGCCAGGAGCGGCTTCATCCGAACATAGAACTCGGATCGTGTTACCTCGGCGGGATTACCTTTTAAGATCCTTCCTCAGCCGCCCTACCCCTGCGGACTAAAGATGCGGTTTTGCGTTTCACGTTTCGTTTGTAGCGCGAGGATTCGAAGTCCGGCCGCGGTATTGGGTCATTGTTGAGATGCCGCGATGACATACGCGCCCGAAAAGGTTCACGAATTTTGCGAAGCCGATCTCCGATTCTGTGCAAACGTTCTGCATCGGAGGCGCGCGAGGCCTCATCTCTACGGCAAGCGCGCGAGGAGGACCTCGGCGCAATCGGACGAGCGGCGCTGCAGACTGAAGGAAATCACTTGACGACAAAGGCGAGATACAGCCGGTCGAGTGTCGGAAGGGGCGCCTTGGCGGAGGAGTAATCGGCTCATGATGTGTATCGCAAGATCGCTCGCCGCATTGTTCCTGTCGGCGGTGTTTCACGCAACTGGATTCGCGCAGCAATTCGCCGCGCCCGATCCACAACCAGTCTCCGCACCCGATCCGCAACCAGCAAACATCGCCGGCACCGTCACCGACACGAACGGCGGCATCATCCCAGGTGCAGAGGTCGTTGTTGTTACCCCCACGCAAGATCCTCACTCCGCCATAACGGACGACAACGGGTTCTTTCGGATCGAAAACCTTACACCTGGAACGGGATATGAAGTAACCGTCAGCGCCAAGGGATTTGGAAACTGGAAGTCCCCGGAGGTTCTGCTCTCGCCTGGACAATTCGGCATTCTCGAAAGCATCAAGCTACCGATCGAAGGGGGCGCAGTTTCGGTCACCGTCGTGGCCTCTCGCGAAGAGTTGGCGGTGGAGCAGGTCAAGGTCGAGGAACAACAACGTGTTCTCGGTTTTATTCCCAACTTCTATGTGAGCTACGACAGGGATGCTGCGCCACTTACGGCGAAGCTCAAATTCGAACTGGCTCTCAAGGTCTCCGTCGATCCCGTTACATTCGCCGGAACTAGCTTTCTTGCCGCGGTGAACCAGGCGGCCCGCTATCCCGACTATGAGGAGGGGTGGACGGGGTATGGGCAACGATTCGGCTCGATCTATACAAACGACTTGACCGACATCATGGTGGGCGGCGCCATCTTGCCGTCCATCCTTCATCAAGATCCTCGTTACTTCTATCAGGGTACGGGAACAACGAAGTCCCGCTGGCTCCACGCGCTTTCGAGTCCTTTGATCTGCAAGGGCGACAACGGACGGTGGCAGCCAAACTATTCAAGCCTCGGCGGATATCTCGCCTCGGGAGCAATCGCCAATGCTTACTTTCCAGAGGCAAATCGCGGTGCCGGGCTCGTCGCGCATACTTTCGCAGTAGATTTCAGCGCGAACATCGCGAACGCGGTGCTACAGGAGTTCGTCCTGCGAAAGCTGACGCCGAGCGCCAAGGCCGGTCACTGATCGTCAGCCGTCGCAAGCTAGTTTACTGTTGGTTTGTGGCTGGTGGTGAGAACCAAGTGACCGCTGCGTCCTAACTTTAGATTTTTGTCCATGTTTTAGAGAATCCACTAATGCGTCGCTGCCAGATGGGAGGCTGCTGCTACCCGAGTCGGGGGAACAGCCGGGCGCCACGGCAAAATCGGAGTCTTCGCCCGCGGCCGTTCCCGGCGGACAGATGCAACCCGTTGCCCTCGCATCCGTGCAGCAGGAATACAACGGGTTTCCATTCGATCCCGATTTCGAGAGCTGGAAGCCGATCAGTTTCACCGATCGTGGCGACAACAACACATTCCGTTTCATTCTCGGGAATGACATCGCCGTGAACGCAGCGCAATCCGGGAATCTTTCGCCATGGCCAGACGGCGCGCGCTTCGTCAAGATTGCCTGGCAGCAGCAGCTCGGACCGGACGGCCTCCTGCATCCCGGCAAATTTGTGCAGGTCGAGCTGATGGTGAAGGACGCCAACCGATATAGGAGTACAGATGGGTGGGGATGGGGACGCTGGCGCGGTCTGGACCTCAGGCCCTATGGCACAGATGCGCGATTTGTGACCGAGTGCACGAGTTGTCATTTGCCGGTGCGCGGGAACGATTATGTTTACACCCTCCCCATCACGGCAGCCCACGTAAATCGAGAGGAGATCGTGAACAACGCCGCAGCGGCTCTGCCGTCGAGCTTGCCCTACCAGCCGCTGGGGTGGAGTGCAATCACGATGTATGTGAATCCAGCTAACCACACCATGGCGACACTCTATGGCAACGACATCGCGCTAAAGAATTTGAACCCGCAAATGACCGATGCTGCCGCGGCCCCCTCAAATACCCCTGGTGCCGTGCTGGCACTTGTCACCTGGAGTCAACGGGACGATCCGCATTGGTTTGGCGCCCGGATTCCGGATGTACCGCAATCAATTGAGTTCGTGCAGGTAGGTCCCGAAGGCGGCGGGAACAGCTATCGTCGATTCGCCGGGGCGGAACTCGCACCAACCACTGCCCAGACCACAACAGAGGCGGCGAGGATGAAATTCATCTTAGGGCTTGCTCCTGCCGGACTGCCATAGGCATGAATTTTTTGCCGCGTACCGCGAGCCGCAACGACAAAACTTCGCTCACTTGTTTTCCAGTTCGATAAGCTGGCGGTGAATTGTCAGCTTGCCGATTCAGTAGCTCGCCAGTGTTCGCGCAGTTCCTTGTTGAAATCCTCCCAACGTTCCTCGGGGAAGAAGATTCTTGCATCCTTGAACTCAACCCGCCGTCGCGTACCGGGGATGTTTTCCGCCAACCAGTGAGACCACTTCACCGGAAAGTATATGTCGTCGGTTGCCCAGACGATCAGCGTCGGAGCCTTCAGTGCGTTCAGCTGCCGTTCCACGTCCAGCGTGTGTTTGTTGTCGAAGGCCGCGAGGAAGCGCTCAAAATCACGCGTGCGCGCTTCGTTGCGCACCAAAGGGCGCAGGTATTTTTCGATGGCATCGTCGCTCACCAGCTCCGGACGCTCGTAAGCCGGCCCCAGTGCTTGCGGCGAACGATACACGTTTTTGTCCGACAACATTGCGTTCAGCGTCTTCGCCAGACCGCCGGCAGCCGCCATCGCCAGGAACGGCTTGAAGGCTTCCGGCGGCCAGTTGTCGTGACAATCGCCATTGGTAAGCGCAAGGCTGCGAATGTGGTGTGGATACAGCGCTGCGAGAATTAGCGCTATCCCCGTGCCGCTGTCGTTGCCGACCAAGTCCACCCGATCGATTTTCAGCGCATCGAGGAACTCTTTCAGCATCTTCGCATTCGCCGTAACAGAAATGTCCTTGTCCGCTGCCATCTCGGTATCGCCGTGAGCCAGCAGGTCCACGGCGATGCAGCGGCGAATGTCCGATAGCCCCGCGAGCTGATTACGCCACAGGTATCCGTTCAAGAGCACGCCGTGCACAAACAACGCGACCGCCCCGCTGCCTTGTTCGAGATAGCTGATCCGCCCCGAGGGAAGCTCGACGTAATGGCGGATCGCGAGAGGTTGTGTCGAGTCCATGTTCACCCTCTCCTCGCCGTCTTCGCCGAGATTCCCGCTTCCTTTAATTTCTGCGCACACTCGTCGCAGCATACTTCAACGGTTTTGCCACCGATCTCAACCTTGATCGGCTCTCCATCGAGCGCGCAATCGCACGCAGCACATGTTCTCGCAGCCATGACTTTTCTCCTCGCCGGTAATTCCGGCAGGCTCAGTAGGCCACAGGGGCGGCAGGCGGCGCTGTCAGATTCTTTAGAGCCTGTTATTAACTTCATGCGAGGAGCCTAAAGAGTTGAGCGATCATGAGGCAGGCGAAGGCGAGGAAGTGGAAGGCCCCGAGCGTGGTGGCAAGCCTTTCGTAGTCACGGGCGAGGCGACGAAAGCGCGCCGCCCAAGCGAAGCTTCTCTCCACCACCCAGCGGCGCGGCAACAGGACGAAGCCGCGTTTGGCTTGCGCATGTTTGACCACTTCCAGTTGGATGCCGTGCCCCCCAGCCGCTTCTTGCGCCGCCTCGCCTGTGTAACCTTGATCCACGTAAGCCAATTCGACATTCTCCTGCGTGATCTCTTGCACTTGGCGGGTCAGTTCGCCGACCTGGGCGCGATCCTGCTCATCGGCCGGAGTGACGTGCAGAGCCAGCAGATGGCCCAGCGT
>JBAUBR010000168.1:0-4221 GCA_049676965.1 Occallatibacter sp. | reverse complement strand
CCGAATGAAAGCCACAAGTTCCGAAGCCGCTGCCGGCCCCACCGTTCCATCCAGGAGTTACGCCTCAAACTCGCTGGCTCCCGAGAGAAACTGCGTCTTCTGACGACGGGCGATACCGCAAAGCACCTGTGAGGCCATCTCCCAGGAACGCGGAGTGGGCCACGCGTTAGCGTCCGAGGTCGCGTCCGCCGTGTGCAGAAGGTCCGGCTTGAAGCGCAGGAAGGCAATGATCTCAGGCCGGACCTGAGCCTTCACCGCCCACCGGCACCAGTCGTCAAGATCCGGTTCAAGGTCCAGATGAACGAACCGGTTGCGCAACGGTCGCGGCATGGCGAAATGAACGCCGCGCTCGGAGGCGGGATTCCCAGCGGCGATCACAACCCAGCCATCGGGCAGCACATACTCGCCGAGCCTGCGATCGAGCACCAGCTGATAGCAGCCCGCCTGAGTCATCTGCGGCGCCGATGTCAGCTCATCGAGAAAGAGAATGCCTTTGCCTGTGGTGGGGAGAAACTTCGGCGGCACCCATTCGGTCTGGTCTTCGGAGATCCGCGGCAGGCCCCGAAGATCGACCGGGTCAAGCTGTACGGCCCGTACGTCGAGAAAGTCGTAGTCGAGATCGTTGGCGACCTGGGAAACTATTTGCGACTTGCCCACACCGCATGCGCCCCAGATGTGCAGGGGCACACGTTCGCCGATCAGCGCGTGAAGCGCCTCATAAAGTTTTGATGGTTTCATGGAGTTTCCTCGATTGGTTTGAAATGTGCGGGAAAGAACTTCTGATCAAGCACGATAGCGGCCTGGAATTTGGTGGTTCTGGACCGGACGATCCACCCGGAACGCACGATTTGAACTCCAGATTGGCTAGATGAGCGCCTCGTGCTGTTCTCGTCAACCCAGGATCATGCCCAGGCAGATCGGCGAACAATGGCCGACTTCGTGGGACCTATTGAATCTCGACTGGGTCAATCTCGAACTTCTCCCCCTCCCACTGCCAAAGATTTCCAGAAAGATTCCGACACCATTGGTGGTCGGATCATCTCAGGCTCCAGTGTCTTTGAGAGCCAACGTGGAGTCCACGGCCGCCCCATCATAGAGTCAAAATGAAATCGCCCCCTGCCAGCGTTAAGCTATTACAATTGGGCGCAATCCCCGGACGCTCCCCACAGTTCCCTCGCGCTACACGTTCAGATTGATAGGCAAGTTCGGAATTGACGCAGAATCGCTGTCAATTGGGGATTCGTGGACTGCGAATCTCCGGCAGGCGCAGACGAAAGGTGCAGCTTTATGCCTCCAGGTCTAGATGCCTTGAAACACATTGTCGTGCTCATGATGGAAAACCGCTCGTTCGACCACATGCTCGGGTCGTTGAAGGCGGTAAACCCTCAGATTGACGGAGTGGATGGGACGCAGGGGAACCCCGACACCCAGGGCAACCAAGTCCTGGTGCAGCCACTGGCTCACTTTCAGGGCCAGCTCGATCCCGATCCCGACCACGCCTTCCCAGCCGTCGACCAGCAGATCTTCAACGGCGACCAGAGCAACCCCCGCGTGGCCAGCATGCAGGGCTTTGTGCAGAACTACTTCCAACAGCAGCAGGACGTGGCCCACTCGCACATGATCATGTACTACTTCACCCAGGACCAGCTGCCTGTGCTCACTTCGCTGGCCCTCAACTTCGCTGTTTTCAGCCGCTGGTTCGCTTCCATTCCGGGTCCCACTCTCTGCAACCGCGCCTTTGCCCACTATGGAACTTCGTTCGGCCAGGTGGGCATGAACGTCTTTTACCCCCAGGGCAAAAGCATCTACGAGCGCCTTCAGGACGCCGACCACACCGCCAAGCTCTACTACTTCGATCAGCAAAGTTCCAGCCTGGAAGTCGTCAACCTGCTGCAGCACCAACCCGAGCTATTTGCAACCTACGACCAGTTTCTTGCCGACTGCAAATCCGGCACTTTGTCCGACTACAGCTTCATCGAGCCCAACTATAGCGACCACGATAACGATGACGGCTCGCAGCTAGCTTCCGACCAGCACCCGGACCACAACGTCCAGGCCGGCGAGCTTTACATCGCCTCGGTCTACAACGCAATCCAGAGTAATGCCGAACTGTGGGCGAGCACCGCGCTGCTGGTGGTCTACGACGAGCACGGCGGCATCTTCGATCATGTGCCCCCGCCCGCGTGCACGCCGGATGGCTACTCCGCCGGCCCCGCCGACACACAATTGAGCTACACCTTCAACTTTGACCGGCTCGGTGTTCGCGTGCCCGCCATCCTCATCTCGCCGTGGGTCCCCAAGGGCACCGTCGTGGGCACAGACCGGGTCTTTGAACACGCCTCCATACCCAACACGGTGACCAACCATTTCATCGGCCCTTATCCCGCGGCCACGGCGCGCGAACAGGCCGCGCAAACCTTTCTCGATCTGCTGTCGCTGCCCGCCATGCGCACCGACAACGTGGTCTTCAGCACGTAAGCCGAAGGAGCTATTGCCATGAATGACGCTGTACGCAAAAAGAGGAAAACGGCAGGCAAGCGCGGTCCGATGGCCACCTTGAAGGCCGCTTCCGCGCTTCCCGGCGATTACACGTCGATCCGGGTCCCAATTCCGCTCGCCTCTGCCTTCAACAAGGACCGGCCCGCCGGCCTTCTGCTCCAGGCCCAGTTGCGCCACTTTCATCACGCCGAGAGCGCCCGGCTACCCAAAGAGAAACGCGACGGCCGGCGCCCCGAGGAGATCCGCACCGAGTCCGAGGCCGCTGCTTACATCGCCAAGATCACCAAGCTTCTTCATCCGCAACGTCGCAGGAAACCCAGGCCGCAGGCTGCGAGCTAGGAAGCGCAATTAGACCGGCAAGCTCCATGTTGATCCTGAGAAAGATCTTCATCGTGCGAATTGCCGTGTCGAACTCTTCGCCGACTTCCGGCCGAAAGCAGACCGCGCAGGACGGCTCATTGGTGGTCTCGTTATAGCGTTCCGACTCATGATCGAAGCAGGCTTGAATCGCGTCATTCTCACGGAAGACCAGCAAAAGGCTCGGCACCGGCGGATCGTCGTACTCTCCCTCGAAGCGCATGACCTGGCCCTTCAACCGCGACAGCCGATGAAGCTTCAGTAGCTTCTGAATCCATAAAGAGCACGGCCCTTGAAGATGCTTTCGCAGCAGCCTGCGCGCGCTGGGATCTGTCCAGTCCTTCGCGGTCCGAAGGAGTTCCGGAATCGCCTCATCGACCGCCGGGAACTCGTAAGCATCCCGGCTCTCGGGTTCGTCCTGCTCCATCCACTCATGCAGCTGCTCGTTGTAGCATTCGGCGTCCGTATGGTCGTAGATACGAATCCAGCGGTAGAGCGATCCCCGCAAGAGGTAGTAGAACGCCTCTCCGAGGAATCGCTCCCGCTCTTCGAGCGCGGCCAATGCAGCTCCGATCTTGAGGTAGCCACAGGCCTGGAGTTCAAACGCGGCCATCAGCTTGCCTTCGCCAAGAGCTCCGCCCCGCCAATACCCTGTCCCAAGGTCGTCCCTGACTTCAAAGCAATAGTCGACCTTGCCTTCGAGCGCGCCGCCTGCGAACTCCTCAATCAGCTTCTGGATGGCGGTTCGCGCGAAGGCCACGGCGACCTTGCCGGTTTGTTGCCAGAGCTTTTCGTCAGCGAGATTCCGCTCCACCAGCGCCAGGCACAGGCGGTAGAGGCGCTCGCCGTTTGTCTCCAGGCAATAGCTTGTGGGGATGCGGCGGAGGGACGGAAGGGTTTCACCGCAACCATGTCCCAACAGCGCTATATCAGTGGCGGCAGGAGTTCGCTCGGAGCTTCGAGCGCCGGCATCATGCCGGACGACGATCTCCTGGCCGCTTCCGCGACGGCGTGCGCCAGACTTTGTGACTCTTCGCATTTCAAATGCCTCGCGATGAGCCGGTCGGCTCTTTTGGGCGGCTTGCACTCAAGCCGACGGAGTTCCGCGAGCAGGTGGGCCTGATCCGTTTTCGTCTTCTTCATTATGTGCCGCCTTGTTTCGATCATTCTGGTAGCGACCAACTCCCTTGCAAAGCAGGCGCAGAACAAGGGTGCGAAAGAAGATCACAACGGGACACTGCTTAGCAGCCTGTGGTGTAACCGGCCGTTTTCAGCCCGGTCGGCAGTTAACTGCCTGAACGAGAAATCCATTGGTCAGAACGAAAACTCGGCCCGTACAGCTTTGAATCGGGCTTGCTGGCCGGT
>JBAUBR010000167.1:0-14546 GCA_049676965.1 Occallatibacter sp. | reverse complement strand
AGATCACCGCGTCAGTCCCGCCAGCGACTTACTTCAAACGACCCTATCGAAACTGCCCCGCAAAAGATCCTGCGACAAGCCACACTTGTTGCGACGGGGCAGTCCCGATAGGGACCTAACGTTTTTGTCCACCGAAACAAGTTTTATCCACTGAAAAACCAAGCCCGGGATGCCGATAGCGCAGTTGCAAAACCGGGTTCAGAAGACAGCCGCCGGCCCGCAAAATCCAAATCCACGCTGTCGTGTGTGCTTCCGCGGAGGAAGATTTAAGAAATGTTTTCGATTATTGGCATCCTGGTTGTTTTCGGCGCGGTGCTCGGCGGGTTCCTCATGGAGAAGGGACCGGTTGCCGTCCTGATTCAGCCTTCGGAGTTTTTGATTATCGCCGGAGCTGGGGTAGGAACTTTGCTGGCGGCCAATCCGCTCCACGTTCTCAAGAAGATCGTGGGCGGGTTGATGATGGTTCTCAAGGGCTCGAAAAATTCCAGCCAGCGCTACATCGACACGTTGAAGATGATGTTCCTGCTGTTCAACAAAGCGCGCAAGGCCGGCCTTGTCGGGATTGAGTCCGACGTCGAAGAGCCGGAGAAGAGCACGGTGTTCTCGAAGTATCCCGACTTTCTCGGCAACCACCACGCGCGCGACTTTGTGTGCGACACCATGCGCATGGCGATTACCGGAGGCGCGACGCCTTTCGACGTCGACCAGATGATGGAACTAGACATGGACGTTCATCACATGGCAGCCACCCAGCCGGTTGGGGCGCTGACGACCGTTGCCGACTCGCTGCCAGGACTGGGAATTGTCGCCGCGGTTCTCGGCGTGGTGGTCACCATGAGCGCACTGGGCGGCCCTCCGGAAGAGATTGGCCACAAGGTGGCGGCGGCACTGGTGGGAACCTTTCTCGGCATCCTGCTTTGCTATGGAATGGTTGGTCCTTTGGCCAACAATCTCACCAAGTTGGTCGATGACGAGCACGCCTACTATCACGTCCTGCGCGTGGTGATGCTCTCGTTCCTGAAAGGCATGTCTCCGACCCTGGCCGTCGAGGTCGGGCGTCGCGCCGTTCCGGAACACGTTCGTCCGTCGTTCAAGGAAGTTGAGCAAGCCTGCCGCCAGAAGGACTCGGCGGCAGAGCCGGCTGCCGCGGCATAAAGGATCGCATCAGTGGAAACATCTCCTCCAATTATCGTTATCAAGAAGAAGAATGGTCACGGCGGCCATCACGGCGGCGCCTGGAAGGTCGCCTACGCGGACTTCGTCACCGCCATGATGGCGCTGTTCATCGTCCTGTGGTTAATGAACGCCAGCAAGCAGATCCAGGAGGCGGTGGGAGGCTATTTCAAGGACCCGCGAGGCACTTCGAAACGCGTCGGCAGCAACAAGAACGGCAGCGACGTCTACGTGGCCATGAAGAAAGAGGACATGACCAAGCTGAAGGAAGACCTTCTTCAGTCCATCCACCATCTCGATCCGCTGGACAAGCTGAAAAACCAGATCGAAATCACGGTAACGGCGGAAGGGCTGCGCATCGAATTGATGGAGTCGGCCAAGGGAACGTTCTTCGAGATCGGCAGCGCGACGCCCACCGCGGCGCTGACAGATCTGCTCAAGGTGCTATCCGCGGAGCTGGGAAAACTGCCCAATAAAATCTCGATCGAAGGGCACACCGACTCGATGGTGTATTCCGGATTGCGAAAGTACGACAACTGGGACCTGTCAACCGATCGCGCCAACGAGGCCAGACGGTTGATGCAGGCGGAAGGCATCCGCGAAGATCAGATTTCGCAGGTTCGAGGGTTTGCCGACCGGCAACCGCGCTTACCTCAGCACCCCGACGATCCGTCGAATCGCAGAGTCAGCCTCATCGTGCAGTACCAGGTTCTCAACAACTCCGAAGTGGCGCTTCCCACTGCGATCACCAGCCAGAATTCCGATCCGCCGGGAGGCCAGGGCGCCGCAGGACCGGCTAGCGCACCAGCACCGGGCCCTGCGGGCCGGTAGGACCTGACAACAGCTTCACCAGGCGCTCCACCGCGTTGCGGTCCTTTTCCGATTCGAACAGGAACTTGAGCCCGTCGTAGCCCGCTTCGGCATGCGCCACGCAAACGCGCAGCTCCAAAGAAACGTCCCTGTAGACAATGCTGACCGTGCCGCAAGTGTCAGGCGGGACCGGTTGCTGGAGCTGCACCTTCATGCCCTCTTTGCCGATCTCCTTGCAGCGGCCGGGAATGCTCGAGTCATGCAAGGTAAAGACGACCGGAAGGTCGACGGGGTACCGCGGCGTTCGATATTCGAATTTTTGCATTGAGATCGCCGATCGGAGCGGAACATTTGTCCTGCCCTGCTGCACATTCTAACCAATTCAAAACCTTTGGTTTGAGAAGCGCGCCTGAGGACATGACACTTAATATGTATTGATAATTTGTTTCTAATCGGGAAATATCCATATCAGATTACCAAAGTTTCCAGGGCTGTTAAACGAAAACACGTTGTTGGGTACTTTTGTAAATTCAAAAACCGTGGAACAGAGAAGGTCCAATATGGAAGTAATCGTTTCCACCCGAGACTCTGCCTGCGACACTTCAGCGGTAATCGCCGCTGCGGCAGCACAAAGCCTACGGGAATCCAGAAAAATAATGCGGGAAGTCGCCGGCTCGGCGGCACGGCGAGTACTGATCGTAGAGGATGACGCCGCGCTGGCCGCATTTCTCTGTGCCGAACTCCAGGAGCAGAACTTCGTCGTCGATGTGGCAAGCGACGGAGAAGAAGCGCTGGCGATGCTCGAGAACAAGAGCCGCTACAACCTGCTGATTCTCGATCTGAACCTGCCCAAGCTCGACGGCCTGGCGCTGATCGAGCGCGTGCGGCCCTCGCAGCCGCGCCTGCCCATGATGGTGCTCACCGCGCGCAGCCGCGTGGAAGACCGCGTTGCCGCATTCCATACCGGCGCGGACGATTGCCTGAGCAAGCCCTTTTCGCTGATCGAGCTGATCGCCCGGGCACAGGCGCTCATGCGCCGCAACTCCGGCGCCGTTCCCAACTGTTCGATCGTCGCAGACCTCATCCTCTACCGCGAAGAGCGGCGCGTGGAGCGCAACGGCCGCAGGATCGAGCTGACGCCGCGCGAATTCGCCATTCTCGAAGTGCTGATGCGCAACGCAGGCCGCCCGGTATCGCGCGCCACGCTGCTCAACGAGGTCTGGAACATGGCCGGCGAGCCCTCGACGAACATCGTCGACGTGTACATGAAGTATGTGCGCGACAAGGTCGACTTTCCCGGAGAGCCGCGCCTCACCCACACCGTCCGCGGATTTGGCTATGAGCTGCGTGAAGCATAACGAAACGGCCGGCGCCGCGCCCGGAGACGACCACGCGCGATTCTGTGCCGAAGTCGCCAATGGCCTGCATGCACTGGCGCAGCCGCTCTCCATCCTGCGCGCAGCGATGGAGATGATTCCGGTGTCGGAAAAGACCGCTCGCCGGCGCTATCTCGACGTGGCCGAGCAGCAGATGGATCGAACCAGCCGGCTCTTCTCGTCGCTGCAGTACCTGGTGGCATCGGAGCTGGAGCCCGCCAATTGCACGCACTTTGACCTGTGGGAGTTGCTTGCGCCGATCGTCGAAGATCGCAAACATTCGTCGCGCTCACTCGGCATCGCGATCGCCGCGTCAAAGCCCGATTTACCGCAGCCGGTTTTCGCCGATGCGGGTAGAACACAACAGGCGATTGCGGCATTGCTCGACACCGCTATATCGAACTCGTCGCCGGGCGATCGCATCGAATTGAAAACATCGCAATCGGGCGGTTTCGTCGAACTCACCGTAACTGGCGCCGACAATGAAGCCCGGCGCATGAGCTCGACCGACCGCCTCAATCTTTCCGTAGCGAATAGGAATATCCTGAGTCAAAAAGGCGCATTCGATCTCTGCGAAGAACCGTTTTGTGTCTCGTTTACCTTGCCGGCAGGTGAATCCGGCGCGCAGACGGGCGCGGAAAACATGTGCGCCGCATCCGCAGACTGACAACGCCGGTCCGGGTTTCTCATCGGGCTCGGCACCATTCAGCATTTTCATTTCAACCTTGGTCCACAGGAACAGCATGGGTTTGCCCGTAATTCAAACCGAACGATTCGAAGATCGACTTCCCTTCACAGTGCTTGTTGTAAGCCCCAATGCCCAGTTGCGGCAGGAGCTCGAGGAGAAGTTGGCCCCGGAGCGATGGAAGGTCCTGCAGTCGGCCAGCGGCGCCGGGGCCCTGGAGCTGCTGCGCAAGCACGATGCCGATGAAGGCGTGCTGCTGCTCGACCCCTCGCTGCCCGACCTCGAGGCCGACGGGTTTCGCGCCATCGTGCGCAACCGGTTTCCGCAGACGCAGGTCCTCATGCTGAATTCACAGACCGGCCAACTGCTGGTGGGCAGCTCGTCGCCCACTCCGGCGTCCGCGCGGCTCGTGGATGCGATCAACACGGGCGGAGCCGTTCGCACCGTCGGCCTCGCGCCTGCCCCTCAAGATAGCCTGCGCGTGGTACACGACCGCAATGCCATCAAGCTGCGCGGCATGATCGGCAACTCGGAGTCCATGCAGCGCACCTGGGCGGTAACGCGCATGGTCGCGGCGCGCAACACAACGGTTCTTATCACCGGCGAAAGCGGCACGGGAAAAGATCTGCTGGCGCAGGAGATTCATCTCATCAGCCCGCGCCGCAACCAGCCGTTCATCGTCGTCAACTGCTCGGCAATCCCCGAGACGCTGCTCGAAGCCGAACTGTTCGGCTACACCAAGGGCTCGTTCACCGGCGCCCTGCAATCGCGCATCGGGCGCATCCACGCGGCGCACGGGGGCACGCTGTTCCTGGATGAAATCGGCGACATGCCGCTGTCGTTGCAGAGCAAGATTCTGCGCTTTCTTGAGCAAGGCGAGGTGCAGCGCATCGGCGGCAACGACAATTTGAAGGTGGATGTTCGCGTGGTCGCAGCCACCAACGCCGATCTCAAGAAGATGGTCTCGACCCAGCAGTTCCGCGAAGATCTTTATTATCGTCTCGCCGTGTTTCCCATTCATCTGCCGCCGCTGCGCGACCGCATGGACGATCTCGAAGAATTGGCGCTCTCCTTCGTGGCCAAGTTCTCTCCGGGAGTTGCCATGAGCCGCGAAGCGCTTCGCATCCTGTCGCAGCATAGCTGGCCCGGCAACATCCGCGAGCTGCGCAACGCCATCGAGCGCGCCACAATCCTCGTAGGCACCGAGCGCGAAATCAGGACCGAACATATTCTGGTGTAATTCCTTCGCTTTCAGACTCGGGCGCCGGCTCCTTCATCGATCTTCCGTGCCCCATCCTCTCGCCGGTCGCCGTGGCGACGCGAAAGGGTGGGAGACCACGAAATTCAATGACCGGCCTGCGTCGCCATCGAACCAAGATCAAAGCCGTTCCGCACCCGCAGAACCACCTAAGTGTCAAGCGAATACCACCAAAGTTCGCTTCACCACGGCAAGCACGCGTCCCAAACCGGCACAACTGTCTCAATTTGGCACCCATCGTGCAACTTAGATAGGCAAATGCTGCCGAGTTCTCATGTTGTTCCAATGAATCATGCCGGTGCGGTACGCCTCAACAGCCCGCGCCTGCTGGCCGACGCATTCTCCGAGTTCATCTCCGCGTCGGCCGTGCTCGAAGCCAGCTACCGCGAGCTGCAGGACAAGGTTGCGCATTTGAGCGGCGAGCTCAAGGAGCGCAACGCGGCGCTGACCAGGAGCCTGGCGGAAAACGACCGCATGCGCGCCGCTCTGCAGCAGATGATCGATTCCATGCCCTGCGGCGTGCTGGTGCTCGACGCCGAGGAATGGATCGTGATGATCAATCCCGAAGGGCGCCGCCTGCTGGGACTCGAATCGGCTCGCATCCGGACTCTTCACGAACTCTCCGCCGCCAGCCGGATCGACTTCGAAGCCCTGGCCGCGACCGCAGGCGACCGCAGCGACACCGAACTGTGCGTCACCGCAGAGGCCGGGAAGCGCTGGCTGGCCATTGGCCGCCGCGAGCTCACCTGCCTGCCGGCAAAGCAGGGAACAGCTACGTCGCCGCTGCGCAGCATCTGGATCCTTCGCGACATCACCGCCAACAAGCAGGCGGAGCAGGAGCGCGAAGCCGCGCGGCGCGCCACCGCGCTGGCCGAGATTTCCACGATCCTGGCGCACGAAATTAGAAATCCATTAGCCAGCCTCGAACTCTTCGCCGGGCTCATCGCCGAAGACCGCGGCGCCAACCCGCAGTGGATTGCGCACCTTCGCGCCGGCATCCGCACGCTCTCCGGCACGGTGAATAACGTCCTGAGCATGAATGGCGAAGGCAGCTTTCGTTTCGCGCCGCTCGATCTCGCGGCCTGCCTGCAGACGGGCGTCGAATTTGTGCGGCCCGTCGCCGAGCAGGCCAGCGTTACGCTGTCGTTTCTGCCCGCACAAGAAAAGCTGACGATTCGCGGAAATGAAGATGGCATTCGCCAGATTCTGCTCAACCTCGTCTGCAATGCCATTCGCCACACCGCGGCAGGCGGCGGAGTGGATGTCACGCTGCGCCGTGTGCACCGGGAAAATGAAGGCCTCGCCGTCGTTGAAGTGCGCGATACCGGCTGCGGCATTCCCGAAGAACAACTCGGCCGGCTCTTCGAAGCCGGGTTCAGCGGCAGCGGCGAAACGCCGGGCCTCGGCCTTGCGGTCTGCAAACGCCTAATGGACCAGCACGGCGGAATGATCCGAGTTTCCAGCCGCGTAAACGAAGGAAGCAGCTTTCAACTGGAGTTTCCAGCGATATGACAGCGAACACTGAATCATCGGTGATGGTTGTGGACGACGAGCCGGGCATTCGCACCGCGCTGCGCGCCAACTTCCTCCGCCATGGATGGCGCGTCGAAACAGCTTCGGGCGTGCGCGAGGCGATCCGCAACCTTGAGAGCCGCGAGTTCGATCTGGTGGTCACCGACATGCGCATGCCCGACGGCAGTGGCATGGAAGTGATGCGCGCGGCGCGCCGCTCGTCGCCCACCACCGGCGTGATTCTGCTCACCGCGTACGGCTCGGTTCCCGACGCCGTGACCGCCATGCGCGACGGAGCGCTCGACTACGTCACCAAGCCTATTCCATTCGACCAACTTCAGGCCACGGCCGCGCAGGTGATGCTGCGCGCCAGGGAAACGTCAGCGGAAGCCGAAGCTGCGACGGGCGCAATCGTGGGGCAATCGCCGCTGCTCATGCGGGCTTTGCAGCGTGCCCGCGCGGCCGCCAGCACCGGCGCCGATGTGCTGATCGAAGCCGAGAGCGGAACCGGCAAGGAACTCCTCGCGCGATTCATTCACGATTCCAGCGACCGCGCCGGCAAGTCGTTTGTCGCCGTCAACTGCGCTGCGGTTCCCGAAACGCTGCTCGAAAGCGAACTCTTCGGCCATGGGCGCGGCGCATTCACCGGCGCGGTTGCTACTCGCCCCGGCAAGTTCGAGCTGGCCGACGGTGGAACCATCCTGCTCGACGAGATTGGCGAAATGCCTCTCAATCTGCAGCCCAAACTGCTGCGCGCCTTGCAGGAGCGCGAGTTCGAACGGCTGGGCGAAGGCCGCGCGGTCCGGGTGGACATCCGCGTTATTGCCACAACAAATGTTTCCCTGGCGCAGATGGTGGAGCGTGGCCAATTTCGCGCCGACCTGTATTACCGTCTGAACGTCATACCACTTTCGCTCCCCCCGTTGCGCGACCGCCGCGACGATATTCCGGTTCTTGCACGCCACTTCGCCGAGCATTTTGCCGCACAGCGGCGCGCCGGCGCTCCCATGCTGCACCAGGATTTCATCGATCGCCTGCAGTCCCACACCTGGCCGGGAAATGTGCGCGAGCTGGCCAACTTCATGCGCCGCGTCATCACGCTGAGCAACACGCTCGACATCGACGCGGGCTGCTTCGACGCCGAATTCGCCTCGCCGTGCAGTGTGCGGCGTCCCGCGCCGGCATCGCTCTCGCTGCCCTTGTCGGCATCGCTGCCCGCCGTGCCCGGCACGCCCATTCGCGAGATGGAGAAGCAGCATCTTGAAAACACCCTTGCGCTTACCGACGGAAACCGCACCCACGCCGCCGAGATGCTGGGCATCAGCATTCGTACGTTGCGCAACAAGATTCGCGAATATGGATTACCGCCAAGGAGGTACGCATAAATGGCGACGATCTCGACATTGCAGGCGCTGCAGGGATATCTGAAGGTTACTTCGGATCGCCAGCAGATGATTGCCACCAACATGGCGAACGTAGACACGCCCGGCTATCACACCAAAGACATCGATTTTCACGCCGCGATGCGGCAAGTAATGGATGAAGGTGGAGGGCCGCACCTGGAGCCGGCCAGCATGGAAGTGGATAGCCTGCCGGAACGGCCCGACGGGAACAACGTAAACATCGATCGCGAAAGCATGATGCTTTCGGAGACGCAGCTCCAGTACCAGCTGGGCGTGCAGCTCGTGAAGTCGGAGTTCCACACGCTCTACAGCGCGATGAAGGAATAGAGGGGAATTGAGCGATGGGAATCTTCGACATGATGAGCATCAGCGCGTCGGCGCTCTCCGCGGAGCGCCAGCGTGCCGAGGTGATCTCGACCAATCTCGCCAATGCCGAGACCACGCACACCGATTCCGGCGGTCCTTTTGTCCGCAAGGAAGTCGTGTTCGGCGAGTCGAGCGCTTCCCCGTTCCAGTCGGTTTTGAATCGCGCCGGAGGAATTGGTACTCCGGCGGGCGCAGTGGAGATCACCGGCGTTGTCGACGACCATGCGCCGCCGGTGATGCGCTACGAGCCGGGAAACCCTGACGCCGACAAGGATGGCTTTGTTGCTTACCCGGCAATCAACCCCATGACCGAGATGGCCGACCTGATGGATGCCACGCGGTCGTATCAATTGAACGCGTCGGCGGTGAGCGCGGCCAAGCAGATGATCCAGCAATCGATCGACATCCTGAAGAGCTCATAACGAGGAGAATTGACATGAGCAGCGTTACTTTTGGCGGTATTCCTAATTTTGTGCCCAGCACGCCGGCGCTGGACACAGGCGCTGACGCCGGCGGCGCAGGTTTCAGCGATGTGTTGAAAAACGCCGTGAACACGGTGGATTCGCTGAACGACAACGCTGCCGCGCAGGTGAGCAACGTGCTGAAAGGCGGCGGCGCCGACATCAATTCCGTAATGATCGCCGTCGAGAAAGCGGATGTCTCCTTCCAGCTCATGATGCAGGTTCGCAACAAGATCGTAAGTGCGTATCAAGATATCGAAAAAATGCAGTTCTAGGATTGATACCCAATGCCAGGTTTAAATAATGCAGCCGATCAGGCGAAACAGTTTTGGGCCAGCCGCAACGGCCGCCAGAGAGCCTTTCTTCTTGGCGGCGCCGCAGCCTCTGTCATCGTCGTCATGCTCTTTGTGCGGCTCATCGGCGGGTCCGATTACAAGCCGCTGTTCACGGGCATGGAACCCGCCGACGCGCAGGCGATGAGCGCCAAACTCGATGAGCAGGGCATTCCGCACCGCACCGGCACCGACGGCAAATCGCTGCTTGTTCCCGCCGACAAGCTCGATGTAGCGAGAATGCAAACCGCCGAGCAGGGAGGACCGCACAGCGGCCGCATGGGCTTTGAGCTGTTCGACAAGATGTCGTGGGGCCAGACCGAGTTCGATGAAAAGGTCACCTATCAGCGCGCACTTGAAGGCGAGCTGGAAAAGTCGATCGAGACATTGGCCGACGTCGAGAGCGCACGTGTTCATCTCGTCATGCCTACGGATTCGGTATATGCCGATCGCGATCGCGGCGCCAAGGCCTCGGTGATTCTCCGCCTGCGCCACGGCACTTTGTCGAAGGATGCGGCGCTCGCCATCTCACGGCTCGTCTCCGGCGCGGTCGATGAGCTCCGGGCTGAGGATGTATCGATTATCGATGCCGATTCCGCGCGTTCGCTGGGCATTGGCCAGGGCGGGGCGGACGAAGGGGCAGGGAGCGGGACGGATTTAAGCAGCCGCCTGATGAGCACGCTCGAGCCTGTCGTCGGTACCGGCAAAATCCGCGCCAGCGTGAACGTGGATTACGATCAGGGCTCGACCGACGAGAGCCAGGAGAAGTACGACCCCACCGTGAGCGCGCTCCTGAGCGATCAGAAATCGGAAGACCATGCCGGCGGTGCGCCTGTGCCGGCGGGAGTTCCGGGAACGACGAGCAACATCCCGACGAATGATAAGCAGCAGAAGCAGCCGGCGCCCGCCGCTGCGGCGCAGAGCTCGACAACCGAGTCGGCGCAGTACGGCGTAAACCGGACCGTCACGCACACCGTTACTCCTGCCGGCCGCATTCAGCGCATCACCGCGGCAATACTTGTGGACGACGAGTTGGTGAAGAACGTGCAGAAGGGCAAGACGACCTTCACCAGGAAAAAGCGATCGCCGCAGGAACTGGCCCAGATCAAAGAGCTCGCCGAAGCCGTGATTGGCTTCGATGCCAAGCGCGGCGACAGCATCAGCGTGGAGAATCTATCCTTCGATGCCGACGCCGCGGAGATGGACATTCCCGCGCCGGCCTGGACCACGCAGGTACAGAAGACGGTTACGGACTACTCAAGCCTCTTGCGTCCGGTGTCGCTGCTGGTGCTGTTCATACTGGTCTACATGTTCGTTCTTCGCCCGGTGCAGAAGCATGCTTTCAGCGCGACGACATTGCCTGCGGGGTCCGATCATCTGCTGCCGGCTCCGCATGGAGGCGCAATGCCGGCTGCGCGGCCTGAGCTGGGCTCCGGAGCAGTGCGCGCCGCGCAACTGAAAGAAGAAACGGCGGAGATGATCAAGCAGAAGCCGGTGCACACCGCGCGCGCCGTGCAGGCGTGGCTGCGTGAGGAGCCTTCATGAGCGTTGCGGATCGCAACACACTCACCGGACCGCGCAAGGCGGCGATTCTTCTCTCCGTGCTCGGCGAAGATGCGGCGGCGCCCATCCTGCGCAACCTGCCGGACGAGGATCTGGAGCGAATCACCGAAGAAGTTGCGCACATGGGACAGGTCCCGCTGGAGATTACGGTGCAGGTCCTCGAAGAGTACCAGGGAATGATGACGGCGCAGGAAAATGTCGCCGTCGGCGGGCAGGACGTTGCCGTGCGCCTGCTGGTGAAGGCCTTCGGCGAAAACGGCGCTAAAGGAATGGTGGAGCGGTTGACGCAGACCGACGAGGCCAAATCGTTCAAGATCGAATCGCTGAAGAAGGCCGATCCACAGCAACTCGCAAGATTTCTGGTCGGCGAGCATTCGCAGACCAAAGCTCTTATTCTAGGGCACCTCGATTCCAAGCAGGCCTCAGCGCTGCTTATGAAGCTGGAGCCAGAGGTTCGCGCCGATTGCGTGAGGCGCCTGGCCAACCTGGGAAACTTTTCGCCGGAAGTCGCGGCCAAAGTCTCCACCGTACTGAACCGGCGCATGAGATCGGTTGGCGATCAGAACCGCAAGACCGGCAACGGCTTCAGAAATATCGCCGAGCTGATGAACCGCCTGGATCCGGTTTCGGCGCGCGAGATTCTGGAAACCATCGAGCGCGAAGAACCCAAGCTTGCCATGAGCATTCGCGATTCCATGTTCACCTTCGACAATTTCCTCGAGGTTCCCGAGCAGGAGATGCGCGAGCTGATGAACTCCATCGACAAGAAGACGTTGATGGTGGCGCTGAAGGGCGCGAGCGAAGATGTGCGCAGTCATTTCTACCGCACCATGTCGTCGCGCGCCGTGGAGATGATGAAGGAAGACTCCGAGGTGATGGGCCCGGTGCGCAGCAAAGATGTTTCCAAGGCGCAGGGCGAGATCGTGGCCATCGCGCGCAAGCTCGAGGCCGAAGGCAAGATTGTATTAAAGAGCGAAGGAGAGGACGAATATGTCTTATAGCGCAGGATACAGCAGCATTTTGCCCATGCCGTTCGCCTCATTGCAGTACCGCGACATTGCCGACGGTTCCGCAAGCGATGATCCGCGTCAGGATGCGAGCGATCAGTTTTCGGCTCGTGCCGACAAGCGCCGCGTAGAGGTGGAGATGACTGAGGCGGAGCTTGCCGCGCGCATTCGCCAGGAGCGCGTGGAAGCCGCATCGCAAGCCGATCAAAAGCTGCGCCAGGAGTATGAGCAGAAACTGATTCAGGCGCGCGCGCCCATCGCCGCCACAGTGAAAGAATTCGGCCAGCAGCGCGATGATTACTTTGCGCGTGTGGAGTCCGAGGTGGTCCAGCTTTCTCTCTCCATCGCCGCAAAAATTCTGCATCGCGAAGCGCAGGTCGATCCCATGCTGGTGGCCTCGTTGGTAAGAATCGCCGTGGAGAAGATGCGCGAAGAGTCGAGCGTGACCGTTCACGTGAGTACCGGGCGCGGCATTGCGTGGAAGCAGTACTTTGCCGGTTTCCCGAACCTGAGCCGCGTGGAAGTGGTTGAAGATCCGCAGCTCAACGATCAGGATTGCGTTCTGGAAACCGAGCTTGGATCGGCAAACTTCGGCCTCGATACGCAACTGAAAGAAGTCGAGCAGGGATTTTTCGATCTGCTCGCGCTGAGGCCGGCTACACGATGAAGCGCGCGATCCTCGCACCTTACGCACACCACCTCGAGTCGGGTTCGACGCTGCGGTGGACGGGACGGGTCAACCAGGTGGTCGGCAACCTGGTTGAATCCGACGGGCCGTTCTGTTTCGTGGGCGAGTCGTGCGAGATCAAGGACTCTGCCGGCCGCAGCTACTCAGGAGAGATCATTGGCTTCCGCGGATCGACGATGCTGTCGATGACCGCCGATCCGCTGCGCGGCATTCGCTTCGGCGACCAGATCGTGACCTGGGGCGCGCGTCCATCGGTGCGCGTCGGCCCGGGCCTGCTGGGGCGCGTCGTCGATACGTCCGGCAATCCGATGGACGGCAAAGGCGATTATCGCGCCACGCATTCCATGCTCATCGACGGCTCGGCTCCGCTGCCGCTCGATCGCGTTGCGATTCGCGAGCCGTTGAGCTGCGGCATTCGCGCGATTGATGGATTCCTCACCTGCGGCCGCGGGCAGCGCATCGGCATCTTCGGCGGCAGCGGTGTGGGCAAGAGCACGCTGATTGGAATGATGGCCCGCGGCACGGCAGCCGACATGACGGTGCTGGCACTGGTTGGCGAGCGCGGCCGCGAGGTCGGCGATTTTCTCGAGGTTCTTGGCGAAGAGGGCCTGCGGCGCGCAGTGGTCGTGGTCTCCACCTCCGATCAGTCGCCGTTGTTGCGCCTGCGCGCCGCCCTGGCGGCCACAGCCATCGCCGAATATTTCGCCAGCCTGGGCAGGAATGTGCTGCTCATCGTTGACTCGCTTACGCGCTTTGCCATGGCGCAGCGCGAGATCGGGCTGGCAGCCGGCGAGCCGCCTACAGCGAAGGGCTATACGCCGTCGGTGCTGAATACGCTGGCGCGTCTCGTGGAGCGAGCAGGTAATTTTTCCGAGGGCAGCATTACGGCGTTTTACACCGTGCTCATGGAGGGAGATGACCAGCAGGATCCGGTCGTCGATACCGTGCGCTCGCTGCTTGACGGGCACGTGGTCCTCGACAGAAACCTGGCCATGCGCAGCCATTATCCGCCCATCTCCCTTCTCGATAGCCTGAGCCGGTTGATGCCGAGCGTGGTGGATAAGCCGCATCTTGCCAAGGCCAAGGCGTTGCGCCTGCTGGTGGCCGCGTATACGCGCTCCGAAGATTTGATCCGCATCGGCGCCTACCAGAGGGGCAGCGATGCGGTGCTCGACAGCGCGCTCGAAATTCTGCCCGCGCTCAACGCATTTCTGCAGCAAACGCCGAATGTCTTTTGCAGTCTTCAAGAGGCGGTCGATCAGTTGATGACGATCTCCACCTAGCCTATGGCATTTCGATTTTCACTGGCGACGGTTCTTCGCTTCCGCGACAGCGTGGAAAAGCGCGAAGAGCTTGCCCTGCAGAAAATCATTTTGGAGATTGCGCGCACGCGGATCGAGATCGAACGGCTGACCGAGGAGATCGCCGTCGCGCAGGAGGCGATCAACAAGGCCCTGCGGAAGCCCATCTCCGCTTATCATCTGCAAGGCATGCTGAATGCGGCCAACGTGATCGTAGATCGCAAGAAAGCCCTGATCGAATCGCTCGTGCCGTTGGAACGTAAGCGCGAGATGCAGATGAAAGCCTACCAGACCGCGCATCGTGACCGGCAGATGCTCACCAATATGGCAACGCGGCAGCGCGACGCGTATGAGCATGCGCAAGCCCGCGCCCAACAAAAATTCCTCGACGACATCTTCGCAGCCCGCGCCCAGCGGAGCTGATTGCAACACCAGTCAGAGAGACCTTTGAAAAGCCCTCGGTTTCGAGCCGATATTCCCTCAGGGGCTATTGAAGGCTGCAAAAATAATGCCCTGTTTCCTCATTGCTATACAAGGAAATATGCGCTGATCGACTGGCGATCCCGCAGGGGCTAAAGCCCTCGATTTCATTGCGCATTTGCGGCACGGCT